>NZ_CP029331.1:1835592-2141524 GCF_003345255.1 Pseudothauera hydrothermalis
GTAAAAGCAACATCTACAAGGCAGTCATCACCCGCCTCGAGCCCAGCTTAGAAGCCGCCTTCGTCGACTACGGCGCCGACCGTCACGGTTTTCTGCCGTTCAAGGAAATCGCCCGCAGCTACTACCAACCCGGCGTCGATGGCAAGGCCAGCATCAAAGAGGCTTTACGCGAAGGCCAAGAGCTGATCGTCCAGGTCGAAAAAGACGAGCGCGGCAACAAGGGCGCGGCGCTGACCACTTATATCTCGCTGGCTGGCCGCTACCTGGTGCTGATGCCCAACAATCCGCGCGGCGGCGGCGTATCCCGTCGCGTCGAAGGCGAAGAGCGCGCCGAGCTGCGTGAAATCATGGACCAGCTGGAAGTGCCCGCCGGCATGAGCCTGATTGCGCGCACTGCCGCCATCGGCCGTAGTGCCGAAGAATTGCAGTGGGACCTCAACTATCTGTTGCAATTGTGGCGGGCGATCGAAGGCGCTGCGCAAGCGCAATCGGGCGCTTTCCTGATTTACCAGGAAGGCAGCCTGGTCATTCGCGCCATCCGCGACTATTTCCAGCCCGACATCGGCGAAATTCTCATCGACACCGACGACGTGTTCGAGCAGGCGCGCCAGTTCATGGCCCATGTCATGCCGAACAACGTCAATCGGGTCAAGCGTTACAGCGATGATGTACCGCTGTTTTCGCGCTTCCAGATCGAGCACCAGATCGAGTCTGCCTATTCCCGCCAGGTGAACCTGCCTTCTGGTGGCGCGGTGGTCATCGATCACACTGAAGCGCTGGTCTCCATCGACGTCAACTCCGGTCGCGCCACCAAGGGTGCAGACATCGAGGAAACCGCCTTTCGTACCAATCTGGAAGCGGCCGACGAAATCGCCCGCCAACTGCGCCTGCGCGACCTGGGCGGCCTGATCGTCATCGACTTCATCGACATGGAGTCGCAAAAGAACCAGCGTGAGGTGGAAAACCGTCTGCGTGAAGCCTTACGCCATGACCGCGCGCGGGTGCAAACCGGCAAGATCAGCCGCTTTGGCCTGCTGGAGCTGTCGCGCCAGCGGCTGCGTCCGGCGCTCGCCGAAACCAGCTACATCCCCTGCCCGCGCTGCAACGGCACCGGCCATATCCGCAGCACCGAATCCTCCGCGCTACACATCCTGCGCATCCTCGAAGAAGAAGCGATGAAAGAGAACACCGGCGCGGTGCACCTGCAAGTGCCGGTCGATGTGGGCACTTATCTGCTCAATGAAAAGCGAGTCGACATCGCGCGCATCGAAATGCGCCACAAGATTCAGCTGATCATCGTGCCGAACCGCCACCTGGAAACTCCGCAGCACGAAATCGTCCGCTTGCGCCATGATCAATTGAACCAGGAGGACATCGCCCTGGCCAGCTACCAGATGGCCACCAAGCCGGAAGAAGCCAACGTGCGCCTGCCTGGCAAAACGGGCGACAACAAGCCCGCCCGCGCAGAAGCCGCGGTCAAGGGCATTGCCCCCGAACAGCCGGCTCCCAGCGCCGAATCCAAGCCGGCAGCGCCCCCGCCGCGGGCCCCTGTGGGTCTGTTCGGCCGCTTGATGGCCTGGCTGCGCGGAGAACGTCGCACAACCTCCGCAGAGGCCGAGGCAGCCAACGGCAACGCCGAACGCGGTGGCAAACGCGACGGCCGCGCCCGCACCGACAATCGTCGCAACGCTCGTAGCCGGCGCGATTCCCAGCGCGACGACAATACCTCTCAGCGCAACACCCGCAGCGACAAAGCGGAAGCGCCCGAACGGGAAAAGCCGCAGCGCCAAGAACGTGCCGAACCGCAGCGTGAAGAGCGCGCCGAGGGTAGCCGCAGCCGCCCAAGCCGTGGCCATCGCGGCCAGCAGCGTGCGGCCGAGGCCCTGACCGATAAGTCGCTCAGTCCAGCACCGCTTGCTGAAGTGGAACAAACCGCGGTGGCGCTCACCGCAAACGACGCGGACAGCGAAGCACTCGGCACGCCACCGGCTGCCGACGACACCGCACCCGAAAAACGCCGCCGCCGCAGCCGTGGCCGCCGCGAGCGCCGCCAGAGCACGGCTGAACTGGGCACCAACACCGTGTCCGCGGAAACCTCTGATGCGGCCGTAGCCGAGCAAGCGGATCGCTTGGCAAGCGATGAAGGCGCGGAGCCGGCAAACGCCCCGCAAGCTGCCGCCGAGTTGCCAGTCGCCGCAAGCGAACCTGCCGCAGTAACGCCCCAGCACTACGAATCGGCGCCACCGTTGCCGGTCGTGGCGGTGTCTGAATCGACTCAAGAAGCGCCTGCAGCGGAGTCACTGCAAGCCGCCGAGGCGGACACTGCGGTCACTGCCAGCGAAGAGGCTCCCGCGGCGGTGGATGAGGCGGCTACGACCGCTGCGGGCGCTGAGGCCGTACCGCACGACACCGTAGAGGCCGCCACGCCGTTAGCCGAGGTTGCAGCGCCGGCTGCCGCCGAACAGGCTGATGAACCAGCCGCCACCGCGGTGCAAACCCCGGCGCCAACCCTGGTGGCTGCGCCGGTGGCGGCCGACACCGAGCAATCTCGCTCCCCGGCTGCGCCGATCGATTTGGGCGAAGTGTTGGCGCAAAGCGGTCTGGTGATGATCGAGACCAGGCGCGACAAGTTGGAAGCCTTCCAGCAACAGCCGGAGGAACCGGCACGCCCGCTGGGTCGTCGTCCGCGACCGCCGGTTCAGGTGTCGAACGAACCCCTGCAACAGGTCGAAACCGTGCGCAAACATTAAGCGCGCGCCAGCTATCGGGCGTCAACCGACGAGGCGGCGCAATGCGCCGCCTTGTTTTTTGGGTCTCCGATGTGTCCCGCCGTAGCCGGCGCAAATCGGTCAACGCTCTCAGCGAGCCAGTGCGAGTGCCTCGAACAAGCCGGCGACCGCGTCTTCGCACATATCCAATACCGCCTCAAAGCCGCTTTCACCGCCGTAGTAGGGATCGGGGACCTCATCGCAGTCGAAATTGCGCGCATAGCGCATGAAAAGATCGACTTTTGGGTGATAGACCGGTGGGCTCATCCTGAGCATGCTCTCGTAGTGCCCCCGGTCCATGGCCAACAGCAGATCGAAACGCTGAAAGTCGGCGATCTCCAACCGTCGGGCAAGCAAATCGTCCAGCCGATAGCCGCGCCGCGCAGCCGCCTTGCGAGTACGCGGATCGGGCGGCTCGCCGACATGATAGCCATGGGTACCGGCCGAATCGACCTCGATCAACGCCTTTAAGCCGGCCTCCTCGATCCGACGACGCGCCACCGCCTCGGCAGTCGGCGAACGACAGATGTTGCCGGTGCACACAAACAGGATTCTTTTCATTCTGCCGATTCTCCCGCTCAAACGCTGCCGTGCTGGTCCGCACCAAAGACCCGTCGGCGCAGCCGGAACAGTTCGTCGCGGGCCGCCGCGGCTTTCTCGAATTCCAGATTGCGGGCGTGCTCCTGCATGGCTTTTTCGAGCTTTTTGATCGCACGCGCCAATTGTCTCTCATCCATGGTTTCATAATCGGGATCGGACGAGTCCGCCCGGGCCGGTTCACCCGCCGCCCCGTCGCCGCCGTCATACACCCCATCGATGATGTCCTTGATCCGTTTCACCACGGTTTTGGGTGTGATGCCATGTGCCTCGTTGAAGGCAATTTGCTTGCTGCGCCGACGCTCGGTTTCGCCGATGGCCGCCTGCATCGAGTCGGTCATCTGATCGGCATATAAGATCGCAGTGCCGTGAACATGGCGTGCCGCCCGGCCAATGGTTTGAATCAACGAGCGGGTCGAACGTAGAAAACCCTCCTTGTCGGCGTCGAGAATGGCTACCAGGGACACTTCCGGAATATCCAACCCTTCGCGCAACAGGTTGATACCGATCAGCACATCGAACTCCCCGAGGCGCAAATCGCGGATGATTTCCACACGCTCCACGGTGTCGATGTCCGAATGCAGGTAGCGCACCCGCACGCCGTTGTCGGCAAGATAGTCGGTCAGATCTTCGGCCATGCGCTTGGTCAGCACGGTCACCAACACACGCTCTTGCCGCCCTACCCGTAGACGGATTTCACTCAATAAATCATCCACCTGGGTGCTGGCCGGGCGCACTTCGACGACCGGATCGACCAACCCGGTGGGCCGCACCACTTGCTCCACCACCTGCCCCTGACGCTGCGCTTCATATGCTGACGGGGTGGCGGAAACAAAAATGGTTTGCGGCATCAGGCGCTCGAATTCATCAAATTTGAGCGGTCGGTTATCGAGCGCCGAAGGCAAGCGGAAACCGTATTCCACCAGATTGTCCTTGCGCGAACGGTCACCCTTGTACATGCCGCCGACCTGCGGAATGGTGACATGCGATTCATCCACGAACAGCAACGCATCGGCCGGCAGGTAATCGATCAAGGTCGGCGGCGGCTCGCCCGGCGCACGGCCTGAAAGATGGCGCGAGTAGTTCTCGATGCCCTTGCAAAAACCCATTTCGTTGAGCATTTCCAAATCGAAACGGGTACGTTGCTCGATACGCTGCGCTTCGACCAGTTTGCCCGCACGCTGAAAAAAGGCCACCCGCTCGGCAAGTTCCTCCTTGATCGCCTCGATCGCCTTGAGCACCGTCGCCCGTGGGGTCACGTAATGGCTGGACGGATACACCGTAAAGCGCACCAAGCGCTGTTTGAGATGGCCGGTGAGCGGATCGAACAAGGTCAGATGCTCGATTTCGTCATCGAACAGTTCGATGCGTACCGCCAGTTCGGCGTTTTCCGACGGAAACACGTCGATCACATCGCCACGCACCCGAAACGTGCCACGGCGAAAATCGATGTCGGCGCGGGTATATTGCATCGCCACCAGACGGGCGATCAGCTCTCGATGGGCGATGCGCTCGCCTTCGCGCAGGTGCAGCACCATGCTGTGATAGTCGACCGGATCGCCAATGCCATAAATGCACGACACCGTCGCCACGATCACCACATCACGGCGCTCCATCAGACTTTTGGTGGCGCTCAGACGCATCTGCTCGATGTGCTCGTTGATGCTCGAATCCTTCTCGATGAACAGATCCCGCGACGGCACATAGGCTTCGGGTTGATAGTAGTCGTAATACGACACGAAGTATTCCACCGCGTTTTCGGGCAGAAACTCCTTGAACTCCGAGTACAACTGTGCGGCCAAGGTCTTGTTGGGTGCCAGCACCAAGGCCGGACGGCCGCAGCGGGCGATGACATTGGCCATGGTGTAGGTCTTGCCCGAGCCCGTCACCCCGAGCAAGGTCTGAAACATCAACCCGTCCTGCACACCTTCGACCAGTTGCGCAATAGCCGTGGGCTGGTCACCCGCAGGCGGAAAAGGCTGGTGCAGACGGAACGGACTGCCGTCAAAGGTTACTATCCGGCCAGTATGTGCAGGATTTGACATGCTAGAATTTCCATTTCGTTCCACTGCCTGCAACTGCCTTGCAAGCGGGCCTTGCAGACAGCGGAAAACGAACATTATTGACCATTTTTCGTGCCAAGGCACGGCACCCGGCCAGCCGCATCCATGCCACGGTTTGCCGGCCTGCGCACCCGATTCCCTGACCTGGAGCCCACATGTCCGCCTCGATCTTCGCTGCCGTCGAAATGGCGCCCCGTGACCCGATTCTTGGCCTGAACGAAGCCTTCGCCGCCGATCCCCGCGCCGAAAAAGTCAATCTCGGCGTGGGCGTCTATTACGATGACAGCGGCAAAATCCCGCTGCTCGCCGCGGTCAAGGCCGCTGAAAAGGCCCGCCTGGAAGCGATGCCGCCGCGCGGCTACCAGCCGATCGAAGGACCGGCCACCTATAACGGCGCCGTCCAACAACTTTTGTTCGGCAAGGATTCGGCGCTGATCGCCAACGGCCAGGTGGTAACCGTGCAAGCGCTGGGCGGCACCGGCGCGCTGAAAGTCGGCGCCGATTACCTCAAGCGTCTGTTGCCAGGCGCCACGGTATACATCTCCGATCCGAGCTGGGAAAACCACCGTGCGCTGTTCGAGGCGGCCGGCTTCCCGGTGGAAAATTATCCGTACTACGATGCCGCCACCCGCGGCGTGAACTTCGCTGGCATGAAGGCCAGACTTGAGCAGCTTGCCCCCGGCTCCATCGTCGTGCTGCACGCCTGCTGCCACAATCCGACCGGCGCCGACCTCAGCGACGCACAATGGAACGAAGTGGTCGAAACCTGCCGTGCGCGCGGTTTGGTTCCCTTCCTCGACATGGCCTACCAAGGCTTTGCCGACGGCATCGATGCCGACGCCGTGGCGGTACGCGCCTTCTCCGCCAGCGGCCTGCAGTTCTTCGTTTCCAGCTCTTTCTCCAAGAGCTTCTCGCTCTATGGCGAGCGAGTCGGCGCGCTGTCCATCGTCACCGCCAGCCGGGATGAGGCGTCCCGCGTGCTGTCCCAGGTCAAACGTGTGATCCGCACCAACTACTCCAACCCTCCAACCCATGGCGGCGCCATCGTCGGTGCGGTACTCAATTCGCCCGAGCTGCGACAGATGTGGGAGGAGGAGCTGGCTGGCATGCGTGAGCGCATCCGCGCCATGCGCACCGGCCTGGTCGAACAGCTCAAGGCCGAAGGCGTGGCGCAGGACTTTTCCTTCGTCATCCAGCAGCGCGGCATGTTCTCCTACACCGGACTGACTGTTGCCCAGGTGGATCGCCTGAAGGCCGATTTCGGCATTTATGCCGTATCCACCGGTCGCATCTGCCTGGCGGCGCTCAACAGCCGGAACATCGGTTACGTTGCCAAAGCAATCGCTGCGGTGGTCAAAGGCTGAACCCATCGTGTAAGGCGCGGGGGATTCGATGCAGAAAAATCGTCATCCGCGCCCTGCATAAGCTCAGAAACCTTTGGCACTCCTGTGAACCAAGAGGAGTGTCATGCAAATCCACCACGTTGGGTACCGCATCCGGGGGTTTTGACCTGCTAGCGGCTCTGGGGCATCTTTGGGACATGACGCCCAAAGATGCCCACAGACGCCTTGAAATTCTTCGTTTCTTCGACAAGCACGGCTTGGCGGCGACCCGTAACGCCTTTGGTGTCTCGCGCCGTACGCTCTACCGCTGGAAGGCCGCCCTCAAAGCCCAAGGCGACAACCCGGCTGCCCTGGCCGCACAATCCTGCGCTCCACGAAAGCGCAGGCTGCCCAAGGCCGACCCCCGCCTGGTGAGCGAAATCCGGCGGCTACGCACCCTCCACCCCAACCTCGGCAAGGCCAAGCTCCACGTGCTACTCGAGCCCTGGTGTGCCCAGCACGGTATTGCGCTGCCCAGTGTCTCCACCATTGGCCGCATCATCGCCAGAGCCCCCGACAAGATGCGCCACGCGCCCGCCCGCATCGACAGCCGCGGGCGGGCCAAGCCCCTGCGGCGACACAGCAAGCCCAGAAAACCCAAGCAGGTCAGAGCCCAAGCTCTGGAGGTGCTGGCCTGCTCTACCCGCGAGCGCATCCGCTTGCGGCATGCGCCGCTATATCGTCACCTTCATCGATCCAGTTTCACACTTTGCCTTTGCCGTGGGGCTCCCCTCCAAGCACGCCCGATACACCGCCCGCGCCCTCGAACAGGGCCTGTCCCTGCTGCCCCAGCGCCCCACGACGGTGCTGTCCGACAACGGCAGCGAGTTCGAAGCCGACTTCGCCCGGCTCCTTGAGGAGCGCGGTATCCAGCGCTGGTACACCTACCCCAAGACACCCAAGATGAACGCCCACGCCGAGCGCTTCAATCGCACGATCCAGGAGTCCTTCGTGGACGACCACGAGGAGTTGCTCTTCACCGACCTCGCCCTCTTCAACCGCAAACTCGCCGACTGGCTCGTCTTCTACAACGCTTCAGCGTCCGCACCACACACTCGGCCAGCGTTCCCCGCTATCCTTCCTCCTGCAACATCAACCCGAGCGCCAAAGGTACTGGACTCATACAGCGCCTTGACGCCGGTTTGAGCCTTGCCTAGAATACGCGGCTCTGTTCCCCGATAGCTCAGTCGGTAGAGCGACGGACTGTTAATCCGCAGGTCCCTGGTTCGAGCCCAGGTCGGGGAGCCAAAAATTCGGAAGTGTCGTCTCGCGCCCGCGATCACGGCACGCAGCACCAAGCCAGTTTTATTCCCCGATAGCTCAGTCGGTAGAGCGACGGACTGTTAATCCGCAGGTCCCTGGTTCGAGCCCAGGTCGGGGAGCCAAATCGCACCAGGCCGGTCATCTGACCGGCCTTTTTGCTTTGCGCCCCCTGCCCCCAAGCAAGCTCAAGCGCGCGCCGGCGGTCGGGCGAGCTTGCGTTGCAGGGTGCGACGGTGCATGTTCAAAGCCCGTGCAGTGGCCGAAATATTTCCGCCATGTTCGGCAAGCACCCGCTGAATGTGCTCCCACTCGAGTTGATCCACCGACAACGGCCGGCTTTCGATCCTATCGTCCACCACCCCTTCGGCCTGCAGTGCATTGACGATAGCCTCCACATCGGCCGGTTTAGCCAGATACTGGATGGCACCGAGTTTGACCGCGTTGACCGCGGTGGCAATGCTGGCGTAGCCGGTCAGCACCAGGATGCGCGCATTGGGGTTGATTCCCAGCAAGGGCGCGATCAGCTTGAGCCCGGACTCCCCTGCGAGGTTCAGATCCAGCACCACGAACTCAGGCTCATGGGCATCGGCCAATTGCAACGCCTCGGCCTGACTGTGCGCACTGAAGACACGGAAGCCGCGTTGTGTCAGGGCACGCGACAAGACGCGATTGAACACGACATCGTCATCGATGACCAGCAAATGTGGCAGCACGTCGCTCATGCGCGGATTCGTTCCAAAGGTACACACAAGCGAGCGATCGTACCACCACCTGCGCGCGGCAGCAGGCTCAGCGAGCCGCCCACTCGAGCGAGCGCGGCGTGGGCCAAAAAAAGCCCGATACCCATGCCGCCATCGCGCGCACCGAGCGGCGCACGGCCCAGCTCAGCCTGCAGCGCCGGCGCGATACCGGGGCCGCGGTCGAGCACTGCGACACACAGCGTGCCGTTGGCTAATCCGGCATGTAGTTCGACATCCTCCGGGCTGACATCCGCCGCATTGTTGAGCAAGGTATGCAGTGCTTCACCCAGCGTGGCATCGACAACGATGTGCAGCTCATCCAGCGCAGGCTCGCACACCAGCCGCGCTCGGGTGTGCGGGCGCAGCGTCTGCCAGCGCCCTGTCACGGTCTGCACCCAAATCCCGGCCGCTTGGACGCCGCCGCCTTCGGCGCGCAACGCACCGGCGTCGGCGGTCAGAGCACCGAGAATACGTTTGCAATGATCGATCTGCTCGCGCATCAGCGCGAGATCCTCGTTTATGTCGCCGCCCGCCGGTGTGCTGCGCGCCAGCTCGTCGACCAGGATACGCAGCGTGCCCAAGGGCGTACCCAGTTTGTGGGCCGCGCCCGCGGCCAGATTGGCCAGCGCGACGATTTGTTCGTCGCGCGCTTGCGCCTCACGCGCAGCGGCCAACTCCCGCTCGCGTCGGCGCAGTGCGGCCGTGGCGCGTGCAACGAACCACACCACGGCCAGTGCCGACAGCACGAAGGTGACCCACATTCCGGCCAAATGCCAGCGCATCGCATCGGCGCCGACATGAAAGACGATCGGTCGATGAACATGCCAGAGCACCGAATAGGCGGCCACCGCCAACGCGGTCAACAACCAGCCCTGCAGCGCCGGCAGGATGGCCGCAGCGATGGCCACCAGCGGCAGAAAAAACGAAATCAGCGGATTGCTGGCGCCGCCGCTCAAATACAAAAAAACACCCCAGCCGGCTAGATCGGCCAGCAGCTGGACAAACAGCCCCCATGCGCCCGGCGGATCGGGGCGGGATGCATACCACGCCAAAGTGCCGAGGTTGCATCCGGCCAGCGTCACGGCCACTGCCAACATACTGGCCTGAGGCAGCTCCACATCCAGTAATGGCGGCAGCGCCAGCGTAGCCGCCACCATGCAGGCGACCGACAGCCAGCGCAACACAACAAGCCGGGCAAGCTGATTGCTACCGGGCGGATTGAACAGTGGATCTAAGCGCAGGGAGATCATGTCGCCATTATGCGCAGCCGGTAATCGACCTGCGAAGGCTCAACACAGCCATTGCAGGCGGATTTTCGTTTTTGTCTTAAATCAAGGACACCTCAAAGGTCCTTACCTAGAGTGCGTATGCGACAAATCGTCGCAGCGTCAAAATGACGCAGGCGTCAGCCCGGGAAGCGTCCGTCGCTGCGCCAGGACGATCACCGATCACCTCTGGAAGAAGGGAGCCGCACAATCATGAAACACGATCAAACCAACAACACGCTCAATGCACAGCCCGATCCCGGTCGACGCAAGTTTCTCAACACCGCCGCCTTTGCCGGCCTAGCCGGTGCCGGTTTATCGGTGGGGTTATCGGCCTGCAAACAGGAACAGGCCGCAGCCCCTGCCGCAGCCCCTGCCGCCGCACCGGCTGCAAAGACGGCCAGCGACGGCAGTCACAAGAAGGTCCACCTTGCCCCGGGCGAACTGGATACGTATTACGGACTTTGGTCGGGCGGCCACACCGGCGACTTCCGCGTGCTGGGCCTGCCTTCCGGTCGCGAGTTGCACCGTGTGCCCTGCTTCGTGCCCGACGCACTGGTGGGCTGGGGGATTACCAATGAATCCAAGGCGGTCATGGGCACCAAGCCTGATGGCACCTTGAAATATACGGTTGGCGACACGCACCACGTCCACGCCTCTTACAAGGACGGCAACTACGACGGCCGCTACGCCTGGATCAACGACAAGATCAACAGCCGCCTGGCGCGTATCCGCTTGGATTATTTTGTCTGCGACAAGATCACCGAGATTCCGAACATCCAGGGTTTTCACGGCATCTTTCCGGACAAGCGCGACCCGGTCGACCCGTCGATCAACTACACCACTCGTGTGTTCTGCGGCGCCGAATTCCACCTGCCTATACCCAACGACGGCCGCGACCTGGAGAACCCGGAAAAATACCGCGCGCTATTTACCTGCGTCGATGCCGAGAGCATGGAAGTACGCTGGCAGGTGCTGATCGACGGCAACTGCGACCTGGTGGCCACCTCCTTTGACGGCAAGCTGGCAGCCTCCAACCAATACAACACCGAGGGCGGCTACCGCTATGAGGGCATGATGTCGGCCGAACGCGACGCCTGCATCTTCTTCAACATCGCCCGCATCGAACAGGCAGTGAAGGACGGCAAATTCATCACCATTGGCGACTCCAAAGTACCGGTGGTCGATGGCACCCGAGCCGCCAACGCCGACCCCAAGACCGCTTTGGTGGCTTATGTCAGCGTGCCAAAGAACCCGCACGGGGTGAATGCCTCGCCGGACGGCAAGTATTTCATCTGCGCGGGCAAGCTGTCGCCCACCGCCACTGTGATCGAACTGGCCAAGGTGCTCGACTGGTTCGACGGCAAGCTGGACGAACTCGATAAGGCCATCGTGGCCGAAGTCGAGCTGGGGCTAGGGCCCCTGCACACCGCCTTTGACGGCCGCGGCAACGCCTATACCACGCTTTTCCTGGACAGCCAGATCGTCAAGTGGAATATCGATGCAGCCATCAAGTTCCACGCCGGCGATACCAGCGTGCAATATGTGGTCGACCGCCTGGACGTGCACTATCAACCTGGCCACATCAACGCCACCCAGTCGGAAACCATGTTCGCCGACGGCCAGTGGTTGATGGTGGGTTGCAAGTTCTCGAAGGACCGTTTCCTGCCGGTCGGCCCGCTGCACGCCGAAACCGAGCAGTTGGTCGACATTTCGGGCGAAAAGATGGTGTTGGTGGCCGACCATCCGGTGCGCCCCGAGCCGCACGACTTCATCATGTTCAAACGCGAGTTGCTGCGTCCGAAACAGGTTTATGACCTCAACGACTTCCCGCTCGCCATCAAGGACCCGAAAGAAGGCGGCGTGACGCGCAACGGCAACAAAGTCACGGTGCGTATCACCTCGCAAGCGCCGGCTTTCGATCCGCGTGAATTCAAGGTCAAACGCGGCGACGAGGTCACCATCATCCTGACCAATCTGGACAAGATCGAGGACTTGACCCACGGCTTTGCAATACCCAAGTACAACATCAACTTCATCGTCAATCCGCAGGAAACCGCGTCGGTCACCTTCAAGGCCGACAAACCGGGCGTGTACTGGTACTACTGCACCCACTTCTGCCACGCCCTGCACCTGGAAATGCGCGGCCGGATGATCGTGGAAGCCTGACCTGGCACTGCCTTCATCTGGCCACGTCACCGAGCACCCGGCCGGGGCGCGAGCCCCGGCCAGTGCAAGCCGCTCCATGCATGGAGCGGGTCGATCGGGTGATCTCTTCGAGGGGCTTTGCAGCCCCTCTTTTTTCTCGTGCCTCCCCGCTGAATGCCGTGGACAGAGCAAAGGGGTTCAATTCCTTGGCACGAGCGCCGCGGGACGCAAATTGATTCAGAACAAGTACAACTTAAGCGTTCGCTTCTAAAGTGCGTCAGAACGTCGCAGCCGCAGCGCCGTTACGCTGTTTCAATTTTTCTGCAGCTCAAAAAAATGACAATTCCGGCTTTCTTCAGAACACTGCTCACTGGCGCCGTAGTGGCGTTGCTGTCGGCCTCGGCCATGGCAGACGCCTATAACGCTCAACTGCCGGCCGATCTCGACACCAATCCGGATTTGTGCAGCCTGGTGCCCTGCGCCGAAGTTCTACCCGGCGCCACCGAATTTTCAGCGCGCAAGGGACGGCCGTACTATGTCGAAGGGTATGCGCACACCAACGGTCAGCGCACGCTGGTCGGCTATGTGATGCTGTCGACCGACATCACCAACATTCCCGCCTATTCCGGCAAGCCGGTCGTCACGCTGATCGGCATGGATACGAACGGCCACTTTGCGGGGGTGAAAATTCTCAAGCATTCCGAACCCATCTTGCTGCTGGGCATTCCAGAATCGGCGCTGATCAAGTTCAACGAGCAATATCTAGGCAAATTCGTCGGCGACAACATCGAAATCGGCCGCAACCGCCCAGAAGACAACATCATCGGCCTAGACGCCATTTCCGGCGCCACGGTGACGGTGATCGCGCAAAACCAGGTGATGATGACCGCTGGTGCAGCGGTGGCGCGCCAAGTCGGCATTCTGCCCCCGGTGGTGCGCGAGCCGGCGCGCTTCATTGAAACCGGAGCCAAGCTCGACTGGAACGCTTTGGTTCAGGAAGGCAGCATTCAGCGCCTGACCGTGCGTCCCGAGCAAGTCGGGCTGGAGCGCAGCAGCGAACCCTTCATCGATCTGTGGTTCGGCTACCTCAATCAGCCCGACATCGGCCGTGCGGTGCTCGGAGACGCCGCCTGGCGCAACCTGATGAGCCGCCTGGGCGAGACCGAACACGCTATTTTCGTGATCCGCAGCGGCGGCAAGGAGTCTTTCAAAGGCTCGGGCTTCGTACGCGGCGGCATTTACGACCGGGTACAGATCCGTCAGGGTGCAGACACCTTCACCTTCCGGGATCTGGACTACCTCAACCTCTACGGTCTGGCGGCCGCCGGCGCGCCGCCCTATGACGAATCGGCAATCTTTATCATTCGTCCGGAGCACCAAGGCGCGAGCTTTTCTGCCGCCTATCCATGGAAATTCGTCTTCCTCGGCAATCGCATCGACCGCGCCACCGGACAACGCAGCTTTGCCAACTTCGACACCGAGTATTGGCTGCCCGCCAAGTACCTGGAGGGTGGCCGCCCGCATATCGAACGCCCGGTGCCGCCCTGGCTGCGCGTATGGAAGACCCGAGCGTTGGAGATCGGCCTTTTTGCCGCGCTGCTGGTGGCGGTGGGTGTGGTGTATGCCAACCGTGACCGCCTGACCCGCGCCTCCACCCAAAAGAACAAGTGGCCGGTCAATGCCTTCAAGTACACCGCCTGGCTCATCAGCATTGGCTACGTCGGTTTCTACCTGCTGGCGCAGCCTTCCATCACCCAGGTGCTGACCTGGTTCCATGCCCTGCTCTTTCAGTGGCAATGGGAGCTCTTCCTCACCGATCCGTTCATCTTCCTGTTCTGGATCTTCATCATCGTCACCGTCTTCCTGTGGGGGCGCGGGCTGTTCTGCGGCTGGCTGTGCCCGTTTGGTTCGCTTTCCGAGCTGCTCTACAAGATCGGCGGGGCGATCGGCCTCGAGCGCTTCCAGTTCAAACTCTCCAAGCCCGTGCACGACAAGCTCAAGTGGGTGAAGTACGCGGTGTTCTTCGGTCTGCTCGGGGTCTCGGTGTTCTCGATGACGCTGGCCGAGATGCTGGCCGAGGTCGAGCCCTTCAAAACCACCTTCCTGGTGGGTCTATTCAACCGTAGCTGGCCCTACACCCTGTTCGCCGCCGGCCTGCTGGGACTGTCGATCTTCATCGAGCGCCCCTTCTGCAAGTACCTGTGCCCGCTCGGCGCCTCGCTCGCCATGCCCAGCACCTTCCGCTGGTTCGGCCTGAAGCGCAAACAGGAATGCGACAGCTGCAAGGCCTGCGCGGTGGGCTGCGGTTCGCTTGCCATCGACAAGGACGGCCGCATCGACCCGCGCGAATGCCTGCTGTGCCTCGATTGCATGGTGCTCTATACCGACGACCACGCCTGTCCGCCCTTGGCCGCGGAACGCAAGCGCCGTAGCAAGTCCGGCCTGCCGCTGACGCCAATCGGCGCGGACGGCTACTTCATCCCCGTCAAGCCGGTGCCGGCCGACAAGCCGGTTACTGCCTGAAGACGACTAGGAGAACCCGACATGGTCAACCCGACGATGCCTACCGATCCGGTCGAACCGCCCTATGCCGCTCGCGGCCCTCTGGGCCGACTCGCCGCTGAAGTATGGGACCACCTGTGGCCATGGAGCCGGGCCGGCTTCTCGCACCAGAAGGCCATTCAGACCGCCGGCCTGGCGCTGGCTGCCGGCGCCACGGTGATGTGGATCCTTGCGGCGATGGGCCGCCTGGACGCGGGCGCCATCATCGGCTGGTGGGTGAGCTGGAGCGTGTTCGAGGTGCTGGTGCGTCTGGGCGCCAAACCCTATGTCAAAGAAGGTCCGTGGTGGGGCCGCTGTTACCGCAAGGCGACTGCCATGGACATGGTGTGTTATGTCGGCTTCAAAAACCTGCTGATCGGCGCGGGCCTGTTCATCGCGCTGAAGTCCGCCGGCATGCTGGTCGTCTGAGGCCATCCGCACGATGACATCGCTTTCGGGGGCCTTTGCCCTGCTCCGCCTGTTCGCCGCTGCGCTGGCGCTCACGCTACTGCCTGGACTGGCCGCTGCCGCGAGCTTGCAGGTTCACCCCGGCGACTCCATCCAGGCCGCCATCGACCGCGCCGCGCCCGGCGACGTGATCGAGATCCACCGCGGGCGCTACTTTGAGAACCTGCTGATCGAAAAACCACTGACTTTGCGCGGCATCGACCGCCCGACGGTGAGCGGCGGCCTGAAGGGCGACACCATCCGCATCACCGCCGAGGACGTGGTGATCGACGGGCTGATCGTCAGCGACTCCGGCGACAGCCTGCTCGACCAGAACGCAGGCATCTACATCTGGCCGGGCGCGCATCGGGCCGTGGTGCGCAACTGCGACCTCACCTACAACCTGTTCGGCTTGTGGGTGGAAGGCGCCGACGACGTGCTGATCGAAAACAACGTGATCACCGGCAAGCGCGAATACCGCTCGCCGATGCGCGGCAACGGCATCCAGCTCTACAACACGCGACGCGCACGGGTGTTTGACAACAACATCAGCTTCGTGCGCGATGCGCTCTACGTCGATGTGACCCACGACGCCATTTTCCGCGGCAACAAGCTGCACCACAGCCGCTACGGCACCCACTACATGAACTCCTACCGCAACCTGTGGGAGGACAACGACGTGTGGATGAACCGCGGCGGGTTGGCGCTGATGGAAGTACGTGACCAGGTGGTGCGCAACAACCGTGTCTGGGCCAATTCGGACCACGGCATCATGCTGCGCACCATCCAGGACTCCAAGGTGGAAGGCAATGTGCTGGCCGGAAACGCCCGCGGTTTTTTCATCTACGACGCCGAGTACAACACCCTGCGCGACAACCTGATCACCGACAACATCGTCGGCGTGCACCTGTGGGCCGGCTCCAAGAACAACGTGGTCGAAGGCAACGACTTTGTCGCCAACCGTGAGCAGGTGCGCTACGTGGGTGCCCGCGACATGGTGTGGGGCGAAGAATCCGGCAACCACTGGAGCAACTACCTGGGCTGGGACCGCAACGGCGACGGTCTGGGCGATGTGCCCTACGAGGCCAACGACCTGGTCGACCGTCTGTCCTGGCGCCACCCGATGATGAAACTGCTGCTCGCCAGCCCCGCGGTGCAGACATTGCGCCTGGTCGGCCAGCAGTTCCCCCTGCTGCGTGCACCCAGCGTGGTCGACCCGAATCCGCGCATGCAGCCAAATAACGATAACTGGAGAAACTGGCGTGGAAAGCACTACCCCGGCAGCCGCTGAAGCCATTGGCCAGGCCGCCGAGCGCGCGCCGCAGGACGCGGTAATCGAAGTGCGCGGCGCGGCGCGCCACTACGGCGCGGTGCGTGCGGTCGACGGCGTGGATCTCGCCGTGGGCCGCGGAGAACTCTTCGGCCTGATCGGCCACAACGGCGCAGGCAAGAGCACCCTGTTCAAGATGATGCTCGGCCTGGTGCCGGTGAGCCGCGGCGAGATCCGCATCGACGGCACCGCGGTCGGCGGGCGCGACTTCCGTGCCGTGCGACGCAAGATCGGCTACCTGCCGGAGAACGTCGTGCTCTACGACAACCTCACCGGCCTGGAGACGCTGCACTTCTTCGCCCGTCTGAAGGGCGTGCAAAGTGGCGGCTGCGGCGCAGTGCTGGAGCGCGTCGGTCTGGCTCACGCCGCCGGCCGCCGGGTGCGCGAGTACTCCAAGGGCATGCGCCAGCGTTTAGGGTTTGCCCAGGCCCTGCTCGGACATCCGCAAATTCTCTTTTTGGACGAACCGACCACCGGCCTGGACCCGGAGGCGATACGCGAGTTCTACCTCATCCTGCGCGGCCTGCGTGCCGAGGGCGTGACCGTGGTGATTACCTCGCACATCCTGGCCGAGATCCAGCAAAGGGTCGACCGCCTGGCGATCATGGCCGCCGGCAAGGTACAGGCGCTGGGCACGGTGCAGGACCTGCGCGAGCAGATGGACCTGCCGCTGTGGTTCGACGTCCACATCGCCGAGGCTGATTTTGCCGCGGTGCGCGACGCTCTCGGCAGCTTGCCAGTGGGCACCATCGAGGCGCGCGACGGCCATGTGGCGGTGCAGGTACGGCGCGAATCGAAGATGGCAGTGTTGGCTGCGCTGGCCGCCTTGGGTAGTCGTGTGCGTGATCTGCATGTGCGCGAACCCTCGCTGGAAGACGTGTTCTTCGGCTTTTCCGACTGAAAAGGGGACACAGCATGGAGTTCTCGCAAATCGCCACCATCGCCGGCAAGGAATTCTGGGACCGCATCCGCAACCGCTGGGTGCTGGCCGTGGCCCTGGTGTTTACCGCCTTCGCACTGGTCATCGCCTACTTCGGCGCCGCCCAACAAGGCACGGTGGGTTTCCGCTCGATTGAGCTCACCATCGCCAGCCTGGTCAGCCTGGTGATCTACCTGATCCCGTTGATCGCCCTGGTGCTGGGCTTCGACGCCATCGTCGGCGAGCGCGAACGCGGCTCGCTCGATCTATTGCTGTCGATGCCGATCACCCGCTTCGAGCTCATCCTCGGCAAGTACCTGGGGCTGGCCGCCGCGCTGGCGTTTTCCACCGTAGCCGGCTTCGGCCTGGTGGCGGTGGTGCTCTCGGCACAACTCGACCTTGCCGCGCTGTTTCACTACTTCGGCTTCATGGTGAGCTCGGTGCTGCTCGGCATGGCCTTCCTCAGCCTCGCTGTGATGCTCTCGGTGTTCGCTGCCGACCGCACCCGCGCCTCGGGCCTGGCGATCGCCATGTGGTTCTTCTTCGTGCTGGTGTTCGACCTGCTGCTGCTCGGCGCGCTGGTATTGACCGGCGGCCAATTCGGTGGCGAAGCGCTGCCCTGGCTGCTGCTGCTCAACCCGGCGGACGTGTTCCGCATCCTCAACATCTTCAGCATGGACGACGTGCGCACCCTGTACGGCCTGGCTACGGTTTTCCCGCCCACCTTGGCCGAACCCTGGTTGCTCACCCTCGTCATGCTGGGCTGGATCGCCGCGCCGCTGGGCGTGGCGAGCTGGCGCTTCGGCAAATGAAGGCCGGCACAAGACCGGCGCAAACCTGGAGAAAACCCATGTGCAACCATCACCGCTGCATCAGCCGCCGCCGCTTCCTGGCGGCAACGGCCGCCTCGGGCCTGCTGGCCGCATGCGGGCAGTCATCGACCGATGGCAGCGCGCTGGTGCCGGTCGAGATCGACCGCAGCACCGCCTGCGCGCTCGACGGCATGCTGCTTGCCGACTACCCCGGCCCCAAGGCGCAGATCCACTACCAGGGCCGCGCCGAGCCCGACTTCTTCTGCGACACCGTGGAGATGTTCTCCATCTATTTGAACCCCGAGCAGGTGCGCACGGTGCGTGGGCTGTTCGTGCAGGACATGGGCAAGGCCAACTGGGACGCACCGATCGGCCACTGGATCGACGCACGCGGCGCCTGGTACGTGGTCGGTTCCAAGCGATTGGGCTCCATGGGCCCCACCATCGGCAGTTTTGCTCAAGAAAGCGACGCCAGAAAGTTTGCCGAAGAATATGGCGGCAATGTGCTGCGATTTGCCGACATCACGCCCGACATGGTGGTGCTCGACGGTGGTGCCCTCCACGACCAAAGGATGTAAGCGCATGGACAGCTTTTTTGACGCCCTGGAACCCGAGCAAGCCGCCGAGATCGAGCAACTGGCTCGTGTGATGTATGAAGCGCGCGAATACCGCCGGCTGCTTCTGGAGCCCTACCATACCGACGATCCGGCCGAACTGCTCGCGCGCATCGAAACCATGACCGCCGCCGGCCAATGCGAACACCCGACCTATGAGCACTATCTTGCCGTCTGCATCCTGGATGAGACCCGCAAGGCCGCGCGCACCCTGATGGCGGCCCGCCTCAGAGACAATCAGCCCGCAATCGAAGCACCTGCGGCCTGCCATCTGACGCTGTACGAAGCCCTCACCAAAGAGGTCGGCCAGATGTTCTCCGCACCGCCCGAGTTGCGCCAGGACGCGCTACTGCTGCGGCTATCCAACGGGGTCGAACTCACCGTCCACTATGCCTCACCCACCGCCTACTCGCTGCGCTGGAAGACCGCCGACGGCCAGCAACTGGGTATCGACACCGCGCCGGGCCACCGCGGCCTCGGTGCCGGCCCGCAACACCTGCACCGCGCCGACGGCCGCGTCACCGACGATCCGCTGACCCGCCCCGGCCAGCCGCCCTGGGACAACCTGCAGGCAGTGATCGGCGCGCTGCGTGACGATCCGCTGCTCACCGCACACAAATGAACCCGCTGCTGAAATCCCCGCGCTTACTTGGCAGCTTGGCCTTGGCCTGCTTCGGCTTCGGTGCGGTACTGGCGATGCTGCCCCAGGGCAGCTCGCGCAACGCCGACTTCATACCGCCGGCCGAGGATCTCTGCATCGTGCCCGCGGCGCGCCTCGCCGCCGCGCTGCCGTGGGACCCCGCCGCGGGCCTGCACATCCACGCTGCCCGCCCGGTGCCGGCGCAGGCACGCTGCCCGGTCTGCGGCATGTATCCGGCGCGCTACCCCCGCTGGGCGGCACAGCTCATCTTTGCCGACGGCGCAGCGCATTTCTTCGACTCCCCGGTCGATCTATTTATTTTCCTTGGCGACACTGCACGCTACGACCCGGAACGTGCCGGCAACACGGTCGCCGCCCTGTACGTGACCGACTTCGATACCGGTCGCTGGATCGCTGCGCACCAAGCCTATTTCGTCCTCGGTTCGGCGGTGCGCGGGCCGATGCGCGGCCCTGACCTGCCGGCATTTGCCAGCCGCGACCAAGCCAGTGCGTTTGCCGCTACCCAAGGTGGCGAAGTCGCCGCCTTTGCCGACATCACCCCGGCACGCGTTGCCAAGCTGCGCACCGCCAACCACGCGCACTAAATTCATGCGCCCGATGCGCTGGCGCATCATCATGGCGCTTGGCGCCTTAGCCGCTGTCGCCCGCTGAAAATACATACGGGGAGCCGCTGGGCTCCCCGGTCGATGACATCCGCAGCCGGCATCCCGCCGACCGAAAACGGTATCACTGCACTTTGGCGACCATGTAATCTACTGCCGCCTTGACCTCATCATCGGTCAGCGAGGCGCCGCCACCGCGCGGCGGCATCATGCCCTTCTCGCCCGTGAAGCCTTCGATGGCGTGTTTGTAGAGGGTATCGATGCCCTGTGCCAGGCGCGGGCCCCAGTCCGCCTTATCGCCAAGCTTGGGCGCGCCGGCCACCCCGGCGCCATGACACATGGCACAGGTTTTTTTATACACGCTCTCTCCGGCGGTATTGACCGGCGTGGCAGCCGGGGCGTATGCCGGTGCAGGCGCCGCGGCCACCGGTGCAGGCGCAGAAGCCGGTGCGGGTGGCGGCGCATCCTGGCCGCATGCCGCCAACAGCGCGGTGAGAAATGCAGCGATGCCTAAGGTTTTGAACTTCATCGAACAGTCTCCTGATCTGTAGGGGATGGTCTTTGAAAAGGCCAACGGCTGTCATGCTAGCGGTGCGCAGTGCCGGTGTGATTGACCCCCATCAAGTCCATACCCGCATCAGTCCAGTTCGCCGCACACGGGACGGCAAAATTGTGTTCGGATCTGCGCTGCATCCAGCCCGCACGCAATCAATACATGTAACTTGGCAAATGCGGCTTCCAGCGTGAGATTGGCACCCGCCACCACGCCAATTTCGGCCAGCGCCGACCCGGTGGCGTAGCTGCCCGGCACCACGCTGCCGGTGGCGCACTGGGTGATGTTGACCACCACCACACCGCGTGCCACCGCAGCGCCCAAAAGCGTCCGCAACGGCGCATCGGCCGTGGGGGCGTTGCCCACGCCGTAGCTACAGAGCACAAGCGCCCGCAGCGCTGGATCGGCAAGCAAGGCTTCGAGCACCGATGCCGACAAACCCGGGTAGACGGTCAGTGCCGCCACCGCAGAAGGGTCGAACACCGGTAGCCGGAACTCCCGCGCCCGAGGACGCAGCAGACGGTCTTCATGCACGACGATCCCGATGCCGGCTTCGGCAAGCGGCAAATAATTGGGTGATTCAAAAGCCGCCAAACGGTCGGCGTGTACCTTGCGGCTACGGTTGCCGCGCAACAGCCGGTTGCCGAAATAAATTGCCACCTCGCGGATGCGTGGGTCGGCAGCCAGTGCGAGTGCACCTTGCAAATTGGCTGGCGCGTCGCTGCGCGGCTGACCGAGTGGGATCTGCGCGCCGCTGAAAATCACGGGTTTGTCTGCACCTTGCAGCATGAAGGACAGTGCCGAAGCACTCCAGGCCATGGTATCGGTGCCATGCAGCACCACGAAGCCGTCCCATTCCTCCCAGCGCGCCACCAATTCGGCCGCAATTTCCCGCCAGTGCGCGGGTTGCAAATTGGCGCTGTCGATCGGCTGAGCCAGCTCCACCACCTCCCAGGCCGGCAGGCCGGCAAACGCGGCCAACTGCCGGCGCAACACCGCAGCAAAATCGGCCATCGGCCGATAGCCTCGTGCCGACGGCACCATGCCGATGGTGCCGCCGGCATACAGCACCAGGACGCGCGGCCGACTCACGCGGCAACCTGCGGCGCCAACATGGCCTGCGGACTAAGCAGCCGATCGACTTGCTCGGCCGAAAGCAAGCCTTCGGCAATCACCAACTCGCACACCGTGGCCTGACTGGTAAGTGCCTGAGCAGCAATGCGCGAAGCATTGGCATAGCCGATATACGGCACCAACGCGGTGACCACGCCGATACTGCGCTCGACATGAGCCCGACACTGCTCGCGATTGGCGCGGATACCGCGAATGCAGCGCACTTCCAGCATACGGCAGGCGGTAGCAAGCATTTTCAGCGAAGAAAACAGGTTATAGACGATCAGCGGCTCCATGGCATTGAGTTGCAACTGGCCGGCCTCGGCCGCCAAGGTCACTGCCAAGTCGTTACCGATGACCTGGAAAGCAGTCTGATTCACTGCTTCCGGGATCACCGGATTGACTTTGCCGGGCATGATCGACGAACCCGGCTGCATCGGCGGCAAGTGAATTTCACCCAGACCGGTACGCGGACCGCTGGAGAGCAAGCGCAAATCGTTGGCAAGTTTGGAAAGCTTGACTGCCAGCCGCTTCAACACCCCGGAAAACAACACGAAAGCGCCCATATCCGAGGTCGCCTCGACCAGGTTCGCGGCTGGCACAATCGGCTTACCGGAAATTTCGGCAAGATGGCGCACCGCCAGCCGAGCGTAGTCCGGATGGGTATTGATACCCGTGCCGATCGCAGTACCGCCAAGGTTGACCTCGCACAACAACACGCAGACTTCGCGCAAGCGGTCGATATCCTCCCCGAGATTCACCGCAAAGGCGTCAAACTCCTGACCCAAGGTCATGGGCACCGCATCTTGCAACTGGGTGCGCCCCATTTTCAGCACATCGGCAAATTCCCGGCCCTTTTCCGCCAAGGCTGACTTCAGACTGGTAATCGCCTCGATCAGCGGCTCGGTAGCGAACTGCAAACCGACACACACCGCCGTGGGATAGGCGTCGTTGGTCGACTGCGATTTATTCACATCGTCGTTTGGATGCAGGTGCTCATACGCCCCCTTGGGGTAACCCAGCTTTTCCAGCGCAAGATTGGCGATCACCTCATTGGCATTCATGTTGGTCGAGGTACCGGCGCCGCCCTGGATCAGATCGACCACGAACGCCTCATGCAGGCGACCGCGCATGATGTCCTCGCAGGCGGCAATGATGGCCTCGGCCTTGTGCGGCGGCAGCAAGCCGAGTTCGCAATTGGCACGCGCGGCGGCAGCCTTGACCATTGCCAGCGCGTTGATGAAATGGGGAAAGTGACTGATCGGCACCCCGGTAATCGCAAAGTTATCCACCGCACGCTGGGTCTGAATGCCAAACCAGCACTCGGCAGGCAATTCCATGTCGCCGAGCAAATCGTGTTCGATGCGGGTCGTCATCGTTGTGTTGCTCCTCAACTGTTCGGAAGAGCCTGCCATCGCTTAGTAAGCGACGGCAGGCCGCCACACGGGATCAAGCGGTGCGAAGCCGTGCATGAGCAGCGCGCTGCGCGTCTTCCTCTTCGAGCGTCCACGCCTGCGGATCGATGTTCAGGTCGGCAAACTTGGTCACATCGAACACCGGCTCATCCACACCGGCAGCGATTTGCTCGTCGAAATCACGCATCAAGCGCAATCCACGCTTGAACAACATGGCCAACGCAAACAAGTTGACCAGAGCAAGCGCGCCCATGGTGACATCCGCAAAGGCAAAGGCAGTCCCCAGGTCGGTGGTCGCGCCCCAGCCGCACAAACCGATTGCCACCACACGATACAACGCGATCAGCAGCGGATTACGTTCGCTGAAAAAAGCCAGACTGTTTTCACCAAGGTAGTAGTTGTAGATCACCGTGGTGAAGCCGAAGAGCATCAACGCAACGCTGACAAACACCCGCCCCCACTCACCGACATGGCCGGCCAGCGAAGCCTGTGTCAGCGCCACGCCACCGACCTCACTGGTCACGCCGGGCTGGTACACCGAGCCCAACAGCACGATGAAGGCGGTGCAGGAACACAGCACCAACGTGTCGATGAACACCGAAAAAGCCTGAACCACACCCTGGCTGGCCGGGTGCGGCACATAGGCCACCGCAGCCACATTGGGCGCGCTACCCAGTCCAGCCTCGTTGGAAAACAGCCCCCGCTTGACCCCCATCATGATGGCTGCGCCGATGCCGCCGCCGATCGCCGGCTCCAGGCCGAAGGCGCTCTTGACGATCAGCACAAACACCGCGGGAAGAGCCTCCAGGTTCAAAGCCACCACCGCCAGCGCGATTGCCAGGTAACCAATGGCCATCACCGGCACCAACACTTCGGCCACTACCGCGATCCGCCTGACCCCGCCGACCACAATGGCTGCCAGCACCGCAGCCAAACCTATGCCACTGGCCAGTACCGGAATGCCGAATGCATCTTCCAAGGATGTGGCTACCGAGTACGACTGCAGCGCATTGAAACCAAAGCCGAAGGTGACCAGCAGCAGCGCCGAATACAATCCAGCCAGCCATGCCCACTTCGCACCCATGCCGCGGGTGATGTAATACGCCGGCCCGCCGCGGTAGGTGCCGTCCGGCTCGGCCCGCTTATAAGCCTGCGCCAGCGTGCATTCAAAAAAGCTGGTGGCCATGCCGATCAGGCCGACCACCCACATCCAGAAAACCGCCCCCGGCCCACCAAGAGTGATCGCCACCGCCACGCCAGCGATGTTGCCACCGCCCACGCGGCCGGCCACTGACAGCATCAGCGCCTGGAAAGAGGACAAATGCCCATGCTTGTCGCGCGAGAATGCCTGGTTGGCACTCAAAATGCGGAACATGCGACCAAAATAGCGCAACTGCACAAAGCGTGAGCTGATCGTAAACAACAGGCCCAGGCCGATCAGCACCACGATCAGCACTTTGCTCCACAACAGATCATTGAGCAGATCAAGCATGGCGGCATCCTCCCCATCGGCGGCCCCCATGGCCGATCATGTCGCCCGCAGGGCGTGAGGAATTCGAGAAAGTGTGCATACGGGTCTCCATTGCGGCGCACGGCCGCTGTTGTCGTTTGATATGGAATGCGCATTTGACCAAGCGATAGGCACGGATTGAATTTGCCAAGCTGATTCAATTCGTCGCGACTTGACGCACAAAATGCGCCATACTGCGCCACTTTCATTCGCCGCAGCCGCCGCTGCAATAGTTGTCTGCCATGAACGAAGACTTTGCCCGCAACCTGCGCCTGCTATGCAGTTACTATCGCTCGATCGCCGAGGTCTGCCGCCGAATCGGCATCAACCGACCGCAATTCAATCGCTATCTGAGCGGACGCCATCTGCCGGCAGCAAACACGCTGCGCCGTTTCTGCGATTTTTTCGGTGTCGAGGAACACGAGATCATGCTGCCCAGCGCACAATTCCAGCGCCTGGTGCAAGTGCGTCCGCGCAGCGGCGCGGTGCCGGCTTCAAACGCACCCGAAGCGCCCCATTTGGCGCGGCTGCGCGAGATCGGCAGCGCCGGGCTAGACAAGTATCTGGGGTACTACTTCGAGACCTATCTGTCGATGGCCTGCCCGGGACGCATCCTACGCACCCTGGTATGCCTGGAACAGCGCGAGGAAGGAATTTATTACCAGCGTACCGAGCGGCTGATCGAGCATCCGCGGGAGAAGGCTTATCACGGCATCTACCTAGGCACTGCGCACTTTCTCACCGACCGAATTTTTCTCACCGATTATGAGACGCTGACCGGTTTGGAAATCACCCAAACCATTCTTTTTCCCTCGTTCAAGAACCGGGTCACCCGCCTGGCCGGGCTCAAATTGGGTGTGTCGGGCAGCGGCGAGCGCATGCCGTGTTGCGCCCGGGTCGTGTATGAATATCTCGGCCCACGCATCGACGTGCGTCGCGCCCTGCGGTTATGTGGGCTCTATGAGATGGACGATCCTCAGATCGACGAAGCCACCCGGCTTGCGGTCGTCAACACCTCTACCGCTGGTGAGTGGCATTTTCGCGCACGCTTCTGACGCGCGAAGCGAGCACAAAACAAAAAACGCCGGCCCGAAGGCCGGCGCTTTGTTTGCATGATACTTGGGGCGACATACCGGTCTCGAACCGGTGACCTTTGGAGCCACAATCCAACGCTCTACCAACTGAGCTAATGCCGCCACCATCAGGATCTCGGCAAACGCCGAGGCCCGAAAAACTTTTTACTTTGGCCTGCCCGGCAGGGATCGAACCTGCAACCCCCGGCTTAGAAGGCCGGTGCTCTATCCAATTGAGCTACGGGCAGATTCCGCGCGGGCATCATGGGGTGAGCTGGTCGGGGTGGAGGGATTTGAACCCCCGACATCTTGCTCCCAAAGCAAGCGCGCTACCGGACTGCGCTACACCCCGAGAGCGGCGAATCATACACACTCCACAGAAAGGCGTCAAACGTCTGAATGCGACGTCTGAGCACGAACAACTTACCGGCGCAAAACACAGCATATTCCGACGGTCCACGGCGACCGCTAGAAATTTCCCTTTACCGATATGCGCGGCTTGCCGGCCCCGAACCTTTCTGCTATTAAAACGCTTCCCTAAAAAACGGAAGTCGTAGTCATGGCAGAAGACATCCTGCACAAGCAGTTTCCGCCCTATGTTCCCGCCAAGGGCGAGGATTATATGAGCGAGAAGCAGTTGACACACTTCCGTAACATCCTCGACACGCTCAAGCGCGAGCTGATGGACGACATCGAACGCACGGTGCACACACTGCAAGACGAAGCCACGGTATTTGCCGACCCCAATGATCGCGCCAGCCAGGAATCGGACATCGCCTTGGAGTTGCGTAACCGCGATCGCGAACGCAAACTCATCAAGAAAATCGACGAAGCGCTCAAGCGCATCGAGGACGGCGAGTACGGTTATTGCGACAACTGTGGCGTGGAAATCGGCCTCAAGCGCCTGGAAGCCCGCCCCACCGCCACGCTGTGTATCGACTGCAAAACGCTGGAGGAAATGCGTGAACGGCAAATCGCCAAGTAACCCAGATAATTTTCGCGACTGCCGCAACAAATAAAAAGGGACGCTCACCGCGTCCCTTTTGTTGTTACCGACTTCAAGCGATTGCCTTAGCCAGCGTTTTGCGGCTCCAACAGGGCTTTCATCGACAGACGAATCTTGCCACGCTCATCGGTTTCCAGCACCTTGACCCGTACCACCTGGCCTTCTTTGACATAGTCGGCCACGTTATTTATGCGCTCGTTGGCAATCTGGGAGACGTGCAACAGACCGTCACGGCCCGGCATGATGTTCACAATCGCGCCGAAATCGAGCAGACGCACCACGGTGCCCTCATAGACCTTGCCAACCTCGACCTCGGCGGTAATTGCCTCGATTTTTTCCTTGGCAGCCTGGGCGCTGTCCCCGCTGACTGAGGAGATCGTCACCGTGCCGTCATCTTCGATTTCGATGACCGCGCCGGTCTCTTCCTGCAGCGCACGGATGACCGCACCACCTTTGCCGATCACGTCGCGGATTTTTTCCGGATTGATCTTCATGGTGATCATGCGTGGGGCAAACTCGGAAACCTCGCCACGCGCCGCGCCCAGCGCCGCCTTCATTTTCTCCAGAATATGCAAGCGACCCTCGCCGGCCTGCGCCAGCGCAACCTGCATGATTTCCTTGGTAATACCCTGGATCTTGATGTCCATTTGCAAGGCGGTAATACCTTTTTCGGTCCCCGCGACCTTGAAATCCATGTCACCAAGATGATCCTCGTCACCCAGGATGTCGGTCAGCACGGCAAAGCGGTTACCCTCCTTGATCAGCCCCATGGCAATACCGGCGACATGCGCTTTCATTGGCACGCCCGCATCCATCAGCGCAAGCGACCCGCCGCACACCGTGGCCATCGAACTAGAGCCGTTGGACTCGGTGATTTCCGACACCAGGCGGATGGTGTAGCTGAATTCTTCACTGGAGGGCAAAGCAGCCACTAAAGCACGCTTAGCCAGGCGACCGTGACCGACCTCACGGCGCTTGGTCACGCCAAAGCGGCCGGTCTCCCCGGTGCAAAACGGCGGGAAGTTGTAGTGCAGCATGAAGTTTTCTCGATACTCCCCGGAGATCGCGTCGATGATCTGCTCGTCGCGACCGGTGCCCAGCGTAGCCACCACCAGCGCCTGGGTCTCGCCACGGGTAAACAGCGCCGAGCCATGCGTGCGCGGCAATACACCGACCCGGATGTCGATCGGCCGCACGGTCCGGGTATCGCGCCCGTCGATCCGCGGCTCGCCATTGAGGATACGACTCCTTACGATCTTGGATTCGAGACTGAAAAAGATGTCTTTGATCTCATTGACCGACGGCGGGTTATCCACCCCTTCGGTCAGTTCCGCAATGACGCGCTTACGGATGTCGGCCAAGCGTTCGCTACGCGCCTGCTTGCTGGTGATGTTGAACGCCTGCTCCAGATCGGCCTGCGCCAGTTCGGTGATGCGGGCAATCAAGGGTTCATTGACCGGCGGCGGCTGCCAATCCCACTCGGGCTTGCCGGCGACCTCGACCAGCTCATTGATCGCACGGATGGCGTGCTGCATCTGCTCATGACCAAAAACGACCGCGCCCAGCATGACCTCTTCGGAAAGTTCCTTGGCTTCCGATTCGACCATCAGCACTGCGGCCTCGGTACCGGCAACCACCAGGTTCAGTTCGCTCGTCTTGAGTTGCTCGGCGGTCGGATTGAGCAAATACTGGCCGTTGGCATAGCCTACGCGTGCCGCGCCAATCGGACCATTGAACGGGATGCCAGACAGTGCGAGCGCGGCCGAGGAGCCAATCATTGCCGGAATGTCGGGATCGATCTCCGGATTCAGCGACAGCACCGTGGCAATGACCTGCACTTCGTTGTAGAAGCCGTCCGGGAAAAGCGGACGAATCGGACGGTCGATCAGCCGGGAAGTCAGGATTTCCTTTTCGGTCGGGCGCCCTTCGCGCTTGAAGAAGCCGCCGGGGATGCGGCCAGCGGCATAGAACTTTTCGACATAATCGACCGTCAGCGGAAAGAAATCCTGACCCGGCTTGGCCTCTTTGGCAGCCACGACAGTGGCCAATACCACGGTGTCGTCCATGTTGACGATGACGGCACCGCCAGCCTGGCGGGCGATTTCCCCGGTTTCCAGCGTAACGGTATGGGCGCCGTAGGCGAATGTTTTTTTGATGGCGTAAGGCAAGGGATATTCCTTTATCGATCAATGCAGCAGACTACAACTGCTTCTTCAGGGATGCCTGCAGCGCAGAAGTGACAAAGCCGGGTCGGCCCGAGGGGCACATCCCGGCTTTGCTGGCTTAGCTTGCCGTGTCCGGCTTCGGCGCTGTCGGACTCGTCACGGCTGAAGGCTTACTTGCGCAGACCCAAGCGCTCAATCAGCGTGCGATAGCTGTCGGCGTTGGTACGCTTCAGATAGTCCAGCAGCTTGCGACGACGGCTGACCATCTTGAGGAGCCCGCGGCGGGAGTGGTGATCCTTGGCGTTGGCCTTGAAGTGCCCGGTCAGGCCGTTGATGCGCGCAGTCAGAAGGGCCACCTGAACTTCCGGGGAACCGGTGTCGCCCTTGGCGCGCTGATATTCGGCAACGACTTGCGCCTTGGTAGTGGTATCGAGAGCCATGTGCGTGTTTTCTCTGTTATTTCTGTCAATCAGAAGAGGCGGATTATAACGGACGCTTGATATGAATTTCAATCACGTCCCTGTTTTTACCCCAGCGCCGAGCCCACCTTGCCGTTTGCCACCAGACGTTTGGGTAATAAACGGCCCTGCCCATCGGTTTGCCCGATTCCCAGAAAACGCCCGGCGGCATACAGGCGCAGTTGCCCCGCCTTGGTGCCTGGCAAGGGCAACTGACGGCCTTGCATGATCGCTGCAGCGCACACCGCGTCAAGTTCGATAGCGGGCAAATGGGCAACCAAGGTATCGACCGGCGCCAGCATTGCGTCGCGAGCAGGACCTTCAGGCGCGGCTTCGAGCGCTTCGAGAGTGACCGCCGCGGACAAATTCAACGGCCCGATCCGGGTTCTGCGTAGCGCCATCAGGTGAGCGCCACACCCCAAAACCCGACCGAGGTCGACGGCCAAGGTGCGAATGTAGGTGCCCTTACTACAATCGACGCGCAGGCTGAGCGTATCGCCGTCGCAATCGAGCAACACCAAGGTATGGATGCGCACCAAGCGTGGCGCGCGCTCGACTTCGATACCCGCGCGCGCGTATTCATACAAAGGTTTGCCGTCACGTTTGAGCGCCGAATACATCGGCGGTATCTGCTCGATTTCGCCACGAAAACGCGCCAGCGCCGACTCCACGGTACGCCGGTCGACCGCCACGGTCGCGGTGGCGATGACTTGGCCTTCGGCATCCCCGGTATCGGTCTCCACCCCGAGTCGCAGAACCGCCTCGTAACATTTATCGGCCTCGAGCAACAGTTGCGAAAACTTGGTCGCCTCACCGAAGGTGAGCGGCAGCAATCCGGTTGCCATCGGATCTAGGGTACCGGTATGCCCGGCCTTGGCGGCTTTGAACAACCACCTGGCGCGTTGCAAGGCAGCATTGGAACTCAAGCCCTGGGGTTTATCGAGCAGCAGCAGACCGTCGACCGGTCGGCGCGGTGGGCGGGATGACATGCGGTTCAAGAAAAAAAGCGGCAACGACAGGAAGGTCGACGGCAGGAGGGCAACACCACACCCACCGGGTCGCGCTCAATCGTCCGGGGGGGCGCTGTTTTGCCCGGATAGACCAGGCCCCGAGTTCGACTGGGATTGCTGACGCGCTTCGTCCTGGCGCACCGCTTCATCGATCAGACGCGACAAGCGACTGCCCTGCTCCAGCGATTTATCGTAGTAAAAATGCAGTGCCGGCGTGGTGTGGATGCGCACCCGCCGGCCCAGTTCGCGGCGCAAAAAACCGCTGGCGCGCTGCAAACCGGCAAGAATGTCATCCAATCCTTCTTCACCGGTCATGGAAGTGAAAAAGACTTTGGCATGCGCGTAATCCGGCGTGAGCTCCACGTCGGTAAGCGAGATCATGCCTATGCGCGGGTCCTTCACCTCCAGCCGGATCAACTCGGCCAGCTCGCGGCGGATTTGCTCGGCCACACGCTGGCCGCGCGAGTACTCCTTGGGCATGGTCAAAGCGTCCTCGCCACTTCGCGCACCTCGAAGATTTCGAGCTGATCGCCTTCGTGGATGTCGTTGTAGTGCTTCAATTGCAAGCCGCACTCATAGCCGGCCTTGACTTCCTTGACGTCATCCTTGAAGCGCTTGAGCGACTCCAGCTCTCCGGTCCACACCACCACATTGTTGCGCAGCAGGCGGGCGGAAGAGCCGCGCTTGACCACGCCCTCGAGCACGTAGCAGCCAGCCACCGCGCCGACCTTGGAAATATTGAACACTTGGCGGATTTCCACCAGACCGATGATTTCCTCGCGTTTCTCCGGCGCCAGCATGCCAGACAGTGCCGCTTTCACCTCATCCACCGCATCGTAGATGATGTTGTAGTAACGGATATCGACGCCGAAATTTTCGGCCAGCTTGCGCGCACCCGCGTCGGCGCGGATGTTGAAGCCCAAAATGACCGCACCGGAGGCTTGCGCCAGATTCACGTCCGATTCGGTGATGCCGCCGACCGCAGCGTGGATGACGTTGACCCGGACCTCATCGGTCGAGAGCTTTTGTAGCGCCTGCACCAGGGCCTCTTGGGAGCCTTGCACATCCGCTTTGATGATGAGGGACAAGGTCTTGACTTCGCCCTCGGCCATCTGCTCAAACATGTTCTCCAGCTTAGCGGCCTGCTGTTTGGCCAGCTTGACATCGCGGAACTTGCCTTGACGGAACAGCGCGATTTCACGCGCTTTTTTCTCATCGAGCAGTACGATGGCTTCATCGCCCGCGCCCGGCACATCCGACAAACCGAGAATTTCAACCGGAATCGAAGGGCCGGCCTCGTCAATGGGTTTGCCGTTTTCGTCGAGCATCGCCCGAATACGGCCAAAGGTGGCGCCGACCAGCAGCACATCACCTTTTCTCAAGGTGCCCGATTGCACCAACATGGAGGCCACCGGGCCGCGCCCCTTGTCTAGGCGCGCTTCGATGATCAACCCCTTGGCCGGGGTATCCACCGGTGCTTTCAGTTCCAACACTTCGGCCTGCAGCAAGATGGCTTCGAGCAGGTCATCGATCCCCGCACCGGTCTTTGCCGACACCGGCACGAACATCACATCCCCGCCATATTCTTCCGGCACTACGCTCTCAGCGATCAGTTCTTGTTTGACACGCTCAGGGTTGGCCTCTGGCTTATCGATCTTGTTGACCGCCACCACCAACGGCACGCCAGCGGCCTGAGCGTGGTGGATGGCTTCGCGGGTTTGCGGCATCACGCCGTCATCGGCAGCCACCACCAGCACCACGATATCGGTGGCTTTGGCACCCCGTGCGCGCATGGCGGTAAAGGCTTCATGGCCCGGGGTATCGAGGAAGGTCAACATGCCGCGCGCGGTCTCGACATGGTAGGCGCCGATGTGCTGAGTAATGCCGCCATATTCGCCCGCAGCCACTTTGGCGCGGCGAATGTAGTCCAGCAACGAGGTCTTGCCATGGTCGACATGACCCATGACCGTCACCACCGGCGCACGCGGCTTGAGTTCGGCGTCCTTGTGCTCGGTACTCTCTTCCAGGAACGCGTCCGGATCGTCGAGCTTGGCCGCAACCGCCTTGTGGCCCATCTCCTCGACCACGATCATTGCGGTATCCTGATCCAGCACCTGGTTGATGGTGACCATGGTACCCATCTTCATCAGGGTCTTGATCACCTCGGTCGCCTTGACCGCCATTTTGTGGGCCAGATCCGCCACGGTGATGGTTTCAGGCACGTGCACTTCGCGCACTACCGGCTCGACCGGAGCCTGGAAACCAGCACGCTCATCGCCGTGGTGGCGACCACCTTGCCGGCCACCGCCTTTGACCCCTTTCCAGCCGCCGCCACCGCCGATTTCGCCGCGCGTCTTGAGTCCGCCGCGACGCTTGACATCGTCGGTGTCGCGCGCATCGCGCCCGCCGCCCCGTTTGCCCTCTTTGCCGCCTTTGTCATCGGCCTTGGCGGGGCGATGCAGCGTGCCGCTTGCCCCCTTGGGGGCAGCCTTGGGCTGCTCGGCTTTCTTGGCCTCCGCCCGGGCGCGGGCCGCTTCTTCCATCTTACGGGCTTCGGCAGCCGCACGCGCCGCGACCTCGCGCTCTTGACGGGCGCGAAGATCGGCCGCCTGACGTTCGAGCAACTCGCGCTGCCGGCGCTCCTCGCGCTCCCGCGCGGCCAGTTCTTCCTCGCTCAGCAGTGAAGCGATCGACACCGGTGCGGCGGGCTTGGCCGGGGTTGGCGGCTCGTCATGCGCCTTGTCATCGGCGGCAGGTTCGCTCACCGGTTCGGCGGCTTCGTCTGCCTGCGGCGCCTGAGCAAGCGGCTCCGGCACCGGCTCGGCGACCGGCTCGGGCGCTCTACTGCTCGGGCTATCCGGCTGAGGTGCCGGTTCGGATGCGGCGACCGGGGCCACGGTGTCCGGCTCGGCGCTCGGTTCGCTCGCCGACACCGGCGCCGGCACGGGAATCGCAGCAGGTGCGACGCCCACGCTTTCCGCATCAGCCTGTAGCTCGGCAAGCAACTCTTCACGCTTGACGAACGTGCGTTTTTTTCGCACCTCGACCTGTACGGTGCGCGCCCGGCCGGTCGAATCGGTGGCGCGGATCTCGGTGGTCTGCTTGCGGGTCAGGGTGATCTTGCCCTTGGGCTCGGTATCGCCATGCGACCGACGAAGGTATTCAAGCAACCGGGCTTTGTCCTGTTCGCTCAACAGGTCATCGGCGCCGGTCTTCTCGACACCGGCCCGCCTCAGTTGCTCGAGCAGCACCGCAGCCGGCATTTTGAGTTCGCCGGCAAACTGGGTCACGCTCATCTGTTCCATCTATGCCCTCCCGTCATTCTTCGAACCAATGGGCGCGGGCGGTCGAAATCAGCGCCTTGGCTCGTTCTTCGTCAATCCCGGCGAGTTCGACCAGTTCATCCACCGCCAGATCGGCAAGCTCGTCACGGGTGCGAATGCCCTGACCGGCCAGCGCCGCGGCCAGAGATTTGTCCATGCCTTCCAGACCGAGCAGATCGTCGGAGACTTTTTCCAGTTGCTCCTCGGTCACGATCGCCTCGGTGAGCAGGACGTTGCGCGCGCGATTGCGCAGCTCGGTGACCGTTTCCTCGTCGAAAGCCTCGATTTCGAGCATTTCCGCCAAGGGCACATAGGCGATTTCTTCCAGCGAAGAAAAGCCTTCGTCGATCAGGATATCGGCCACCTCATCGTCCACATCCAGCTTGGTCATGAACAAGCTGCGCAGCGCCTGGCGTTCGCGCTCGGATTTTTCGGCCGACTCTGCCTCACTCATCAGGTTGATCGTCCAGCCGGTCAGCTCGGAAGCAAGCTTGACGTTCTGGCCGCTGCGACCAATGGCGATAGCAAGGTTGTTTTCATCGACCACCACATCCATCGCATGGGACTCTTCGTCCACCACGATGGAGACCACTTCTGCCGGCTGCAGCGCCGCGATGACGAACTGGGCCGGTTCCGGCGACCACACGATGATATCGATCTGCTCGCCGCCGATTTCGTTGCGCACCGCGGTCACGCGCGAACCGCGCAGACCGACACAAGTGCCGATCGGATCGATACGCGGATCGTTGGATTTGACCGCGATTTTGGCACGCAGCCCCGGATCGCGCGCGCACGCTTTGATTTCCAGCAAACCGTCCTCGATTTCAGGCACTTCGAGCTCGAAGAGCTTCATCAGAAATTCCGGCGCGGTGCGCGACAAGATCAACTGCGGACCGCGAGCACTGCGGTCGACACGCAGCAGATAGGCCTTGACCCGGTCGCCCACGCGCAGGTTTTCCTTGGGGATCATCTGATCGCGTGGCAGTACCGCCTCCAAGCGGCCAACCTCGATGATGGCGTTACCACGCTCCATGCGCTTGATCGAGCCGGACACCAGAAATTCTTTGCGCTCTAGAAAATCGTTGAGCACCTGCTCGCGTTCGGCATCCCGGATTTTCTGCAAAATCACCTGCTTGGCGGCCTGCGCGCCGATACGACCGAAATCGATCGACTCCAGCGACTCCTCGATGTAATCGCCGATCTGAACATCGGGCTTGATTTCACGCGCGTCGATGATGCCCATCTCGGCCGCGTCATTGGTCACTTCCTCATCGGGCATGACCAACCAGCGACGGACCGATTCGTAATCACCGGTTGCCCGATCGATGCGGACCACCACGTCCGCGTCATCATGGATGCGCTTCTTGGTTGCGGAAGCGAGCGCCGATTCCAGCGCAGCGAACACGATGTCCTTGGCAACGTTCTTCTCACGCGCCAGGGCATCTACAAGCAGCAGAATTTCGCGGCTCATTTCCTCAAAACCTCCACATCCGAATGCTCAAAACTTGGGAACAAGGCGTGCCTTGTCGATTTGGTCAAAGGCAAAGACAAATTCACCTTTTTCGGTACTCAGCACAACGGCACCGTCCTTCACACCACCGAGCACACCCATGAAATTTTTTTGATTGCCAACAGGGGCCAGCAACTTCACCTGGGCCTCTTGCCCGGCAAAGCGCTCGAAGTCGGCCAGTTTCTTGAGCGGCCGATCCAGTCCAGGGGATGACACTTCCAGACGGTCGTAGTCGACATTCTCGACCTCGAACACCCGGGTTAGCTGGTTGCTGACCGTGGCGCAGTCATCCACGGTCACGCCCCGCTCGATATCGATGAATACGCGCAGCAGACGCCCCTTCGGGGACACCTCCAAATCCACCAACTCGAAGCCAAGCCCGCCGACGACCTGCTCGACCAAACCTTGCAGATTCATTTGCCCGCCCACAAATAAAAAATGGGCGAAACGCCCATCCCTGTTGAATTCAACTGGAAACAGCCGGGGCCCGCCACAATGGGCGGGCCTATAAAATCTTTTCAATTATAAACCTTTGGCACGCTAGCGGCAATGCAAGCGGTGCAGCGTGCGGCCCCGACTACAGCGATCAACGGATGAATTCGCGGTTGATTGCCGAAAACTGCGCCGTTCCCCCGCGTTGCAACCATTCAAAGGCCACCATCTCCCGCGAGACGATCTCGATGCCATGCTGGCGCATGCGCGCAAGCGCCAGATCCCGGTTGGCCGGGGATCGTGAGCCCACGGCATCGGCCACCACGAAAACCTCCTTACCCGCCCAGCGCAGGTCCAGCGCAGTCTGCAGCACGCAGACATGCGCCTCGGTGCCGCATACCACCACCTGGCGGCGGCGATCGACCGCGGTCGTCGCCAGACAGCCATCCGCATGGGCGGAAAAAGCTTCTTTACCGACAACCTGGGCAGCGGCAGCCGCCGCACGCAGCGTATCGACCGTGGGACCGATCTTTTCAGCACAATGCTCGGTGATCACGACCGGCACGCCGACACGTTCGGCCAAACGGGCCAACCAAACGCAATGGGCTACGATCTGCGCGCCCTCGTGGATGGCCGGCGCCAGGCGGCTTTGCACATCCACGATCAGCACACTGCAGTCTTGCGCGCTCATCAGCATGGCGCATCTCCTTAGCTAGCCAACTCGGCGCGGTCCCTGAAGTGCGCCAGTGCTTCGGGATTGGCCAATGCTTCGATGTTTTTCACCGGCTGGCCATGCACCACGTTGCGCACTGCCAATTCGACGATCTTGCCACTCTTGGTGCGCGGAATATCGGCCACCTGAAGCACCTTGGCCGGCACATGGCGCGGCGTGGTGTTGTCACGAATCGTCTGGCGGATGCGGCGCACCAGATCATCATCCAGCACCAGTCCGTCGCGCAGCTTGACAAACAGCACCACCCGCACATCGCCTTGCCAATCCTGACCGATGACCAATGACTCCACCACCTCTTGGAGCTTTTCGACCTGACGGTAGATCTCTGCTGTGCCGATGCGCACCCCCCCCGGATTGAGGGTGGCGTCCGAGCGCCCGTAAATGATCACGCCGCCATGCTCGGTGATCTCGCAAAAATCGCCGTGGCACCAGACGTTTGGAAAACGCTCGAAATAGGCGGCACGGTACTTGGCGCCATCGGCATCATTCCAGAAACCGATCGGCATAACCGGAAAGGGTTGGGTGCACACCAACTCGCCCTTTTCCCCGCGCACCGGGCGGCCATCGTCATCCCAAACATCGACCGCCATGCCCAGGCCACGGCACTGGATTTCACCCCGCCAGACCGGCAGAATCGGGCAACCGAGCACGAAGCAGGACAAGATATCGGTGCCGCCGGAAATCGAGGAGAGCTGCAAATCCGCCTTGATGTCACGGTACACATAGTCGAAACCTTCAGGTACCAGCGGACTGCCGGTACTCATCAGCACCCGCACAGTGGCCAGACTGTGCGACTGCTTGGGTTTCAGGCCGAATTTGGCGCAGGCGTCGATGAACTTGGCCGAAGTGCCAAAATGCGTCATCCCTTCGGCATCGGCGTAATCGAACAAAATGCGGTTGCCACCGGCAAAAGGCGATCCGTCATAGAGCAACAGCGTCGCCCCAGCCGCCAGGCCGGAAACCAGCCAGTTCCACATCATCCAACCGCAAGTCGTAAAGTAGAACAGCCGGTCGCCCGGCTTCACATCGGTGTGCAACATGTGCTCTTTGAGGTGCTGCAAGAGCGCGCCACCGGCACTGTGCACGATGCACTTCGGAACCCCGGTGGTTCCCGAGGAATACATAATGTAGAGCGGGTGATCGAAGGGCAGCGGCTCGAAAACGATTTCGGTCACCGCTTGATGCGGTGCAACAAAATCGACCAGCATGCGTGCATGAGCAATCGCGGATAGTTCATGCTGGGCATACACATAGGGCACGACGACCACACGTTTGAGCGAAGGCAGGCTGGCGGCAATCTCGGCCAGCTTGCCCAGGCAATCGACGGTTTTACCGTTGTAGTAATAGCCATCGCAGGCAATCAGCACTTTGGGCTCGGTCTGACCGAAACGGTCGAGCACACCTTGCACACCAAAGTCCGGTGAGGCGGAGGTGAAAATCGCGCCGATGCTCGCCGCCGCCAGCATGGCGATCACGGTTTCCGGCATGTTGGGCATATAAGCGGCCACCCGGTCGCCCTTGCCCACCCCCTGTTCGCGCAGCGCCGCGGCAAACTGCGCCACACGGCAATACAACTCACCGCGGCTCATACGGTTCTTGACCCGGTCCTCGCCCCAGAACACCAATGCGTCCTGTTCGTCGCGGGAACGCAACAGGTTTTGCGCAAAATTCAGCCGCGCTTCAGGAAACCACTTGGCGCCGGGCATCCGCTCGCGGTCGATCAGAACCGTCTGGCCACGCTCGCCAATCACCCCGCCGTATTCCCAAACGCTGGTCCAGAACTGCTCAGGCTGATCGATCGACCACGCGTAGAGCGCTGCATAGTCCGGTAACGACACGCCCCAACGGCTCTGCGCGCGCCGAGCGAACTCAGTGATACGGGCTGCTGCAACACGCTCGGCCGAAGGCTGCCAGAGCGGCTGATCCTTGATGCTCATAAGGGTCTCCTCACTCCTTGATTGGATGGTTTTGTTGTGCCGGCGCGGACCTTACCGCACACGGCGCCTATCGGGCCGGCTGTTCGAACACCGCCCGCAGTGTATCCGGCAGCGGAACCGACTTACCAGTGCGGGTATCCATCCACACCACTTTAGCTGCGCCCTCGGCATAAAGCCTGTCGTCGCCCACCACACGCAGCTCATACCAGGTCATCACACTGCTGCGCCCCGGATCGCCGGCAAACAAGCGCACTTCGACCGTGGCCGGGTAATTCACCGGAATCAGGAAGGTGCAACTGGCATTGATGATCACCGGTGCATCGGTCCGATCCGGCCGCACCGCAAAGTTCATTGCTTCCAGCCATTCCACCCGGGCCTGTTCGAAGTAGCGGAAATACACGGTGTTATTGACATGGTTGTAGGCATCCATATCCCCCCAACGCACAGGGATGCGGGTGGTGAGCAGGAGCTTGCGCTCGGCGTGCATGGTGTCGCCTCCTCTATTGGTTCTTGGTCATGCGGTAATGTAACATACGCCACCGTATGTTAGATCGACTGAGCCGCCAAGGCGAACGTATTACACTGCCGCGTGCAGTACCGCAGTCCAGACCAACGCGCACAAGGCAAGACCGAGGAGAAGAGGATGGAACGCGAATCCATGGAGTTTGACGTCCTGATCGTAGGCGGCGGGCCGGCGGGCCTGGCCGCGGCAATCCGGCTCAAACAGCTTGCACAAGACCAAGGCACGGACGTGTCGGTCTGTGTGATCGAAAAAGGCGCGGAAATCGGGGCCCATATTCTCTCGGGCGCGGTCATGGATCCGCGCGCGCTCACCGAACTGATCCCCGACTGGCAGCAAAAGGGGGCGCCAATCAAAACCGCGGTCACCGAAGACCGGGTGATATTTCTATCCGAAACCGGCGGTCGGCAAATCCCCAACGCACTGCTGCCAGACAGCTTCCACAACGGCGGCAACTACATCGTGCGCCTGGGCTTTGTTGCCAAATGGCTGGGCGAGCAGGCCGAAGCATTGGGGGTGGAAGTCTATCCGGGCTTTGCCGGCGCCGAAGTGCTGTTCGACGAATCCGGTGCGGTCAAGGGCGTGGCCACCGGCGACATGGGTCTGACCCGCGACGGCAAGCCCGGCCCCAACTACCAGCCGGGCATGGCACTGCACGCCAAATACACCCTGTTCGCCGAAGGCTGTCGCGGCCATCTAGGCAAGCAGCTCGAAGCCCGATTCAATCTGCGCGAAGGCGTCGACCCGCAAACTTACGGCATCGGTATCAAGGAATTGTGGGAAGTGCCCGCCGAACGCCATGTGCCGGGCCTGGTGGTGCATACCGCCGGCTGGCCGATGGATTCGGCTACCTATGGCGGCGGCTTCGTCTACCACCTCGAAGACAATCTGGTGTCCATTGGTTTCGTGGTGGGGCTGAACTATACCAATCCGCATCTATCGCCCTTCGAGGAGATGCAGCGCTATAAGACCCATCCCGAGATCCGCAAATTCATCGAAGGTGGCAAGCGTCTGGCCTACGGCGCGCGGGCAATTGCCGCTGGGGGGTTGCAAAGCCTGCCCAAGCTCGTTTTCCCCGGCGGTGCCTTGATCGGCGACGACGCCGGCTTTCTGAATGCCGCCCGTATTAAGGGCAGCCATGCGGCCATCAAAAGCGGCATGCTGGCCGCTGAAGCCGCCTTCGCTGCGCTGGCCGCCGGCCGCAGCCGCGACGAACTCACCGCCTTCCCTCAAGCCTTCCGCGCCTCCTGGTTGTACGCCGAGCTGCACAAGACGCGCAACTTCAAGCCCTATATGAAGAAGGGCCTGTGGCTGGGTTCCTTGCTGTTCGGCATCGACCAGAAGCTCTTTGGCGGCAAGGTGCCGTGGACCCTGCACAACAGCGCCGACCACACCACGCTCAAGCCCGCGGCCGAGTGCGCGAAGATCGCCTATCCCAAGCCAGACGGGGTGCTCACCTTCGATCGTCTCTCCTCGGTGTTCCTGTCAAACACCAACCACGAGGAAGAGCAGCCCTGTCATCTGCAGCTCAAGGACGCGAGCGTGCCGATCGCGCTAAACCTTGCCCAGTACGACGCTCCCGAGCAGCGCTACTGCCCGGCCGGAGTGTATGAGATCGTCCAGGAAGAAGCCGGTCCGCGCCTGCAGATCAACGCGCAGAACTGCGTGCACTGTAAGACCTGCGACATCAAAGACCCCACCCAGAACATCAACTGGGTGGTACCGCAGGGCGGCGAAGGGCCGATCTACCAGGGCATGTAAAAGCCTTGTTACCGCGACTTCAAAAACGCCCGGTCAGCTGGGCGTTTTTGAGGATCATGGTGCCGTGTAAGCCCCTTTCAATGCATGCCGTGGCGGTGCTGCATACCACCGCTGGCCGGCGTTGCCAGCGGGCGCACCGGGGCTGTGAGATCGACCTGTTCGCGCTTGCCATCCTTGCCCTCGACCACCAGCGTCAGCGCTACCACGTCGCCCTCTTTAAGTTGCGCATTCAGATCGATCAGCATCACGTGATAGCCACCCGGCTTTAGTTCCACGGTTTTGCCCGCGGGAAGGTCCAGCGCATCGATGGCGCGCATCTTCATCACCTCGCCTTCCATCTTCATTTCATGGATCTCGACGATCTTGGCCGCCGGCGACTGCGCCTCGACCAGACGTGCATCGTGCTCGGCGGTCAGGCGCATGAAGGCGCCGGTGGAGCGTTGCTGGGCGACGGTGGCGCGCACCCAGGGATCGGCAACCTGTACCTGTGCGAACACGGACGACGCGGCAAGGGCGAACAGCGAAGCGATGGCAATACGTTTCATTTCGGGTTTCTCCTCAATGGACAGGAAAGGGCTGCAATAGCGTGTTTAGATCGGCCGCGAGCGACACCGCGTCCAACACGTGGGGAACGGCCAGGCGTAATGCCCCGGCCGGGTCGTACACATAGCTGGTGGCGGTATGGTCCAAGGTGTATGAACCACCCGTAGGCACCTTGCGGTAAAAAATGCGGAATTCGTCCGCCACGCGACGGGTGTTTTCCGGCGTGGAGTAGAGACCGAGAAAATCGGGATCAAACGCAGAGGTGTATTCACGCAACACCGCGGGCGTGTCTCGCTCCGGGTCCAGGGTGACAAAAATCACCTGTAGCCGGTCAGCCTGATCGCCCAACAAGCGCTTGACTTCGGCCGCGCGCGCCAGTGCGCTCGGACACACGTCTGGACACTGGGTAAAACCAAAGAACACCATGACCGCCTTACCGCGAAAATCCGCCAGGCTGCGTGGATTTCCATCCGGGTCCTGAAGTTGAAAGTCCTGCCCAAAGCGGGCGCCGGTGATATCGGTGCTGTGAAAGCGCGGTCCGTTATCGCAGGCGGCAAGTCCAGCGGCCAGCAATAACGTTGCAGCCAGGCGCTGCCAACGCCGCGTAAACACGAATGACATGATTACCCCTCCTTGCGCTAATCGGGCGAGTAGTTCAACTGCACTTGGCGACGCGCCAGCGGCGAAATCTCGCCGTGATCGCTCAACTGGCTGATCGTGCGCGAGACGGTTTCCACCTGCAGGCCGGTAATGTCAGCGATGTCCCGCAAACGCAACATCGGAATACAAGGCGTTTGCGCATCACGGTAGCCGATCGCTTCGGCGATGTAGCCAAACAGACGACGGATGCGCTCGGCCGCGCGACCACCGCGCAGCGCCAGGACATCGGCCATGCGACGTTCGCTGCGAGCGAGGGCGAGCAGCAAACCGTGCTCGCGCTCTATGGCCGTACCGTGGCACCACGGCTCCAGGGTCAGCGGCAGCAGTGCGACCGCAGTGTAGGTGTAACGGTCGAACATCAAAGTCTCAGCACCGATCACATCCCCTACCCGCGCAAGTCCCCCGAACTCAGGTCCGTTCAAGCCCTCCCGGTCCAGACGCACCAAGCCCTCTACCACCCGCCAAGGGCGACCAAGCATGCCCGCGACAAAGACGGTTGCGCCACGTTCGAACGCTATCCGGCTGGTGATCGCTGTGCCGCCCAAGACCGCGGAGGCGGCCACCGGGCGGTTTGCATCCGCTGTGATACATTCATCCATGGCTGAGATATCCCCTGTTCAACATCTGCCGGCCCCACAGCAGCGGGGCATGACACTCACGCCGCGGCGCGGCTCGGCACCGCAAACGAGGCGTCGAGCCGGGGCAAGACCCCGGCGTAATCAGGCCAGTTCAGGCGGTGCGCGGGGACTGGAAATACCGTGGGAGATAAGGACGGGCGGGCCGGATGGCACCGCCAGAGACCGGATGAAGCGACCGACCGGTGGCTCGATGCTCGCCAGCGGCGCCACTGCAAGACCGAAGGATGCTGCGCTGGTGAAGCAGTACGCGCAAGCGGCCGCCAGATGCTGAACGCCGCCTTCGTCCGGCGCAGGAGCGGTGTCGATCGGCAGATAAATTACGCCGCTGGCCGAACAAACCTCAATCCAACCGCCCTCACCCGCAGCAAGCACCCTGCTCACTGTAGGCGCCAGCGCGCCGATCAGCATGGCGAACAATGCGATCCAGACAGTGCGGCGAAGGCGACGGCTGGTAAAAGTCATCGATTCCTGAAGCAGCCCAGGTTTGGCGCGGCGTGGCCGGTCAATTAATCATCGACGGCGCAGCGCCGCAACTTGCGCGGCATTCTATGCGCACACTCACGCCTACACCATGACATTGATCAATTCATGCTGGCTGTCGGCGATCTAACAGCTTTCAGCCCAGCCACGCTCTGGCATTGGCAAACATACGCTGCCAAGGTGAAGCATCCGGGCTGGTCTCGATCAAGGTCTGCGGCGCCCAGGACATCTGCACGGTGCGCGCAGTGCGCTCTGGGTGCGGCATCATGATGGTAAAGCGCCCGTCAGCCGTGGTAAAGCCGGTTACCCCATCCGGCGAGCCGTTGGGATTGAATGGGTAACGAGACGCCGGCGCACCGTGATTATCCACGTAACGCAAGCTCACCATCGCCCGTTCCCGGGCGGCTTCGTCCCTGAAAACCGCCCTGCCCTCGCCGTGACTGACCACGATCGGCATGCGGCTGCCGGCCATGCCGGCAAACAAAATGGAAGGCGAGTCGGTGATTTCGACCATCACGAAGCGCGCCTCGAACTGTTCGCTGCGGTTGCGGTGGAAGGTGGGCCAGTGCTCCGCGCCCGGAATGATCGGCGCCAGATGCGCCATCATCTGGCAGCCGTTGCACACCCCGAGTGCGAAGGTATCGGTGCGCGCAAAGAAAGCTTCAAACTGGCTGCGCAGCGCAGCGTTGAACAGAATGGACTTGGCCCAGCCCTGCCCGGCCCCCAGTACATCGCCATAGGAAAACCCGCCACAGGCGGCCAGGCCATGAAAATCCGCCAGCCGCACACGGCCGGCTTGCAGGTCGGACATATGCACGTCGAAGGGGGCAAAGCCGGCGCGCGCGAATGCCGCTGCCATCTCGGCATGGGAATTCACCCCCTGCTCGCGCAGAATCGCCACCCGCGGGGGGGCGCCACGGTTGATGAAGGGCGCGGCCACATCCTCGGTCATATCGAAGCTGGTGTGCACTGACAAGCCGGGGTCGGTGGCATCGGCCAGCGCGTCGAACTCTTCCTGCGCGCAAGTGGCATCGTCGCGCAGACGGGCGATCTGGTAGCCGGTTTCGCTCCAAGTCTGCAGCAATTCGGCGCGCGGTGCGGCAAAAAGCAGCTTGCCGTTACGCCACAGGCGGATTTCATCGCGCTCGTTCGGTTCGCCGATGAAATGGTAGCTCAACCGGGCGGCGCGCAGAATCTCGGTCACGAGGCTGCGCTGCGCCCGACGGATTTGCAACACCGCGCCCAGCTCTTCGGCAAACAAGGCAGCCAACACACTGTCGGTGAAGCGGCCTTTGAGCGTGTCAGGTTTTTTCTCCAGACCGTCGACATCGTTCATGCGCTCGTCGTAGCTCACCGTATCCAGCGTCAGCGATACGCCGCAGCGCCCGGCGAAGGCCATTTCGGCCACAGTGGCGAACAGGCCGCCGTCGGAGCGGTCGTGGTAAGCGAGCAATAAAGCCTCGCGGCGCAGTCGCTGAATGGCGCCGAAAAACGCTTTGAGTTGCGCTGGGTCGATGTCCGGTGCATGCTCGGCCACCGAATTCCAAGCCTGTGCCAGCGCCGACCCCCCGAGGCGGTTCTTGCCATTGCCCAAATCGACCAGCAGCAGTTCGGTCTCCACGCCTTCAGGCCGCTGTAGCTGCGGGGTGAGCGTGTTGCGAATGTCGCGCACCGGGGCAAAGGCGGTGGCGATCAGCGACAGCGGCCCGACCACCTGTTTGTCTTCACCATCGTCCTGCCAGGCGGTGCGCATCGATAATGAGTCCTTGCCCACCGGGATGGACAGGCCGGCGGCAATGCAGAACTCGGATACCGCCTTGACGGTGTCGTAGAGCTTGGCATCCTCGCCGCGGTGGCCTGCAGCCGCCATCCAGTTGGCGGAAAGCTTGACCTCACCCAAGTCATCGATGTCGGCGGCGGCAATATTGGTGATCGCCTCGCCGATCGCCATCCGCCCAGAAGCCGGCGCATCCACACACGCCAGCGGCGTGCGCTCGCCCATTGCAAAGGCTTCGCCAGCAAAGCCGTGAAAACTCATCGCCGTGACCGCGACATCGGCCACCGGCACCTGCCAGGGACCGATCATCTGGTCGCGGGCAGTCAACCCGCCCACCGTACGGTCGCCGATGGTGATCAGAAAGTTCTTGCTGGCCACAGCCGGCATGCGCAGCACGCGACGGCAGGCTTCGCCGACATCGATATCGGTCAGATCGAAAGGCGGCAAATGCACCGCGCGGCGTGACACGTTGCGGGTCATCTTTGGCGGTTTGCCGAGCAGCACCTGCATGTCGATGTCGACCGGCCGGTTGCCGAAGTGCCGGTCGCTCACCGTCAGGTGGCCGTCGGCGGTGGCAGTGCCGAGCACCGCGAAGGGGCAACGTTCACGTTCGCAAATAGCCCTGAAACGTTCCAGCGACGCTGGCGCGATCGCCAGCACATAGCGCTCTTGCGCTTCATTGGACCAAATCTCGCGCGGACTCATGCCCGGCTCTTCGATATGCACCTCGCGCAATTCGATCTGCGCACCCAGACCGGCATGGTCAGCCAGTTCCGGCATGGCATTGGATAGCCCGCCGGCGCCCACATCATGAATGGCGATGATCGGATTTTGGTCGCCTTGCTGCCAGCAAGCGTCGATGACTTCCTGGCATCGGCGCTGGATTTCCGGGTTACCGCGCTGCACCGAGGCAAAATCCAGTTCAGCGGTGTTGGTGCCGGTTGCCATCGATGAGGCCGCCCCGCCCCCCAGGCCGATCAACATGCCCGGCCCCCCGAGTTGGATCAACAAAGTGCCCGGCGGAAAAGTGGGCTTTTGTGCCTGTTGCGCCTGGATGTTGCCAACACCGCCGGCAATCATGATCGGCTTGTGATAGCCGCGCACCTCCCCCTGTACGGCTTGCTGAAATGTACGGAAGTAACCGGCAAGATTGGGTCGGCCGAATTCGTTGTTGAACGCCGCAGCGCCAAGCGGCCCGTCGATCATGATCTCGAGCGCCGAAGCGATACGCTCAGGCTTGCCATAGGGCTGCTCCCAAGGCTGCACAAAGCCGGGAATTTCCAGATTGGACACCGAAAACCCGGCCAGCCCCGCCTTGGGTTTGGCGCCACGGCCGGTGGCGCCTTCGTCGCGGATTTCGCCGCCCGCGCCGGTGGCCGCACCCGGAAAAGGCGAAATCGCGGTGGGGTGATTATGGGTTTCAACCTTTGCAAGGATGTGGGTGGTCTCCTTGCGGAAACGCCACTGACCGTCGGCATCCGGATAGAAGCGGTCCACTTCTGCCCCGGCGATGACCGCGGCGTTGTCGGCATAGGCCACCACCGTGCCCTGCGGATGAGCCCGATGGGTATCCTTGATCATGCCGAAAAGGCTCTTTCCCATGATCCGGGCGTCGATCACCCAATCGGCATTGAAAATCTTATGCCGGCAATGCTCGGAATTGGCTTGCGCGAACATGGTGAGCTCGACATCGGTGGGATTGCGCCCGATGCGCTGAAAATTCTCCACCAGATAATCGATCTCGTCTTCCGAGAGCGCCAGACCGAGTTCAATGTTGACCGCTTCCAGCGCCTCACGGCCGCCACCCAGCACATCCACACTGCGCATCGGTTGCGGCGCATAGTGGTGAAACAGCGCCTCGGCATCGGCCACGGCAGATAGCACCGATTCGGTCATGCGGTCATGCAGCAGCGGCAGCACTGCAGCATACTGGCGATCGTCCAAGGCCGCATGGGCCAGCGTGAAAGCGGTGCCGCGCTCGATACGCACCACTTGGTTGAAGCCGCACTGCCGCGCAATATCGGTAGCCTTGGACGACCACGGCGAAATGGTGCCCAGCCGCGGCACCACCAGCAGCAATTGACCGGCCGGCGGCTCGGCCGTCGGCGGGCGGGCGCCGAGCAGATCCTCCAGGCGGGCCCGCGCGTTTGCGTCGAGCGGCTGGGAAAGTTCAACAAAGTACCAGTGCTCGGCGCTGACGCCTTTGCATTTGGGCAGGGCGTCCGAAAGCCGGCGTTTGAGACGTTCGAGACGGGATTCCGATAGCGCCGCAGCGCCACGCAGCTTGAGGATTTCGGTCATGGGTTCGAGTGGGCGGAAAAAACGCCGGGGCCGGAGAAAAACCGCACCGGCACCCGAAGCGGAACGCTGGATTATACCCGAGCCCGCGCGCTGCCCTGCGCGGCGGCGTCAGCGCAGCCCGTCTGCGCGCCCTCCATGACAAGACAAAACCGGGTATTCAGCGCATGCCGGCGGCGTGCTGGGAACTACCGATTTCAACCACCTTGGCGTCCTCGGGCTTGTCATGTTCGCCCACACCATTTTCTCCCAGGCGTTCGATTCTGCCGGTAATCGTGGCCCCGCACTCCATCTGCAACTGATGGTAGCGGATATTGCCCGCCACCTTGGCCTTGGCCTGCAGTTCGAGAAAATGCTCAACCTCGAGATCGCCCGAGATGCTGCCATTGACCACCGCATCATAGACCCGCACCTCGCCCGTGATGCTGCCCTTGTCGCTCAGCACCAATAAACCGTGAGCGCCGCCGTTGTTGATCACATTGCCCTCGATCCGGCCATCGACCCGCAGCCCGCCCGAAAACACCACATCGCCAACGATATGGACATTGTCGGCAATCAGGCTGGAAAGTTTGGTGACTTCGATCGACTTGGCTTGCTTTTTGCGGAACATTCTGTGCCTCCCCAGGTTCTAGCGGCCGCCCCAGCTACTTTGGAGTTTTGGCCTGAGAATTGAAGAATTCCAGCTTGTGGGTAAGCTGGCTGACCTGCTCATTGAGCTCGACCACCTGACGCTTGAGCTCGGCGCGGGTGGCGCGCTCCATCTCGAGTTCAATGCGCGCAGCATCGGCCTCGGCACGCAGCCGCTGATTTTCGGCCTCGAGCTCCGCCAGACGGGCAAGCGGGGCGAGCTTTTGCTCAAAATACCGCCACCCAGCAAAGGCCGATGCGGCAACGAGCAGCAAGGCCAGCATCAGCATCAGCCCACGGCGCAAGCGACGTTGCGCGGTAAGCTCGATAGGGCTGTCGGTCAGCCTGCGTGTCGAAGAGCGATCCAGCAGCCGCATGCGTCGGTCAGTCCGCCAAGCTGCGCGCAAGATAAAGCTTGGGGTCGGCAAAATCGCCGTTGCGGATCACTTCAAAGTGCAGATGGGGACCGGTGGAGCGGCCAGTCGACCCAACCAATGCGATGCGCTGGCGCGGCATCACCAATTGGCCGGTGCGCACCAAGAGCTTGGAAGCATGAGCATAACGGGTGACCAAGCCGTTGCCGTGGTCGATTTCGACCATGTAGCCATAGTCGCTGTTGTAACCGGCCCACTGAACACGACCGCCGGCGCTGGCGTAGATCGGGGTACCAGTGGGCGCTGGAAAGTCCAGCCCGGTGTGACGTGCCAAACGGCGGGTGAAGGGATCCAACCGATTGCCGAAACCCGAGGTGATCGGGCGGTCGAGCACTGGCAAACGACTCGGAAAAGCCATGTCTTGCAGACTACGCTCGGTCAGGACCTTGTCGACCAGGGCAAAGGCCGCATCGAGGCGATCGAATTGCGCAGCCAGATCGGCCAAACCCAGACGCAGGTCATGGTCATCGACCGGGCTGGGGTTCGAGCCCGCCAAGGTATCCGAGACGCTCGCACCAACAGCCGGCAGCAAAGGACCACCGCTAGGCGGGTCCTCGCCGCCTCGAGGTTTGGCAGCGCGGGCGGGTCTGTCAGTGGGATTTTTCCGCTGCTGGCCGGACTTTTCCGCCAGCTTCTCGAAATCTTGGAGCACCCCCAGCCGCTTGGCCAGGGACAGCGCTTCGCTCTCCAGCCGGATCAGGCGGCCGGTCAACTCGCCGACGCGATCGACCAGCGCACGCCCTTCGGGTTGATCCAGACTCAAGGCCGGGCTTGCCTCGCCGACCGGTTGAGACTCGGGCAGCTCCGCCCGCCCCATGCGGTAACCCACCATGCCGCCGGCTGCAATGGCCGCAGACAACAGTAAGGCGGCCAAGCCCAATACGGTCCGCGCACGCACCGTATGCAATCGGGACTCGGCCAGACCACCGGTCGACAGAATGACAAACGCCATCCTTTAACCCTCCTTTTTGCGGCACTAGAACGCTGCGGGCTGCACGCACCGACACGCATCTGACCGCCGGTGTCTCGTTGGCGAACGCGTCACGAACCGCTACGTCCGACTACGCCTACCGCAGCAGACAAAAGTTCGCGCGCATTTCATTTGCTCAAACAAAAACGGCCGGAGTGTAACATTTTCCGACGCGCGCAATATGACCCGCGTCAACAAAAAACGGCAACCGCAGTTGCCGTTTGGTGCACCTCACTTACGCAATCACGCCTTGCCGTGAGCGGCCAGCTTGAGCCAAGTGTCGACCACGGTATCCGGATTCAAGGAAATCGTTTGAATGCCCTCATCCATCAGCCACTCGGCAAAGTCGGCATGGTCCGACGGGCCTTGCCCGCAGATACCCACATACTTGCCAAGTTTGTTGGCGCTCTGGATGGCCATCGACAGCAGGCGCTTGACCGCCGGATCGCGCTCGTCGAAGGCATGCGCCACCAGGCCGGAGTCGCGGTCCAGACCCAAGGTGAGCTGAGTCAGGTCGTTGGAGCCGATCGAGAAGCCGTCGAAATACTGCAGGAACTGGTCGGCCAGCAGGGCGTTGGAGGGAATCTCGCACATCATGATCAGCTTGAGATCGTTCTCGCCACGCTTGAGGCCGTGCTGCGCGAGCAGATCGACCACGCCGGCGGCCTCTTCCAGGTTGCGCACGAACGGAATCATGATCTGCACATTGGTCAGACCGAGTTCATTGCGCACCTTCTTCATCGCCGCCACTTCCATCTCGAAGCAGTCGCGGAAGGAATGGGCGATGTAGCGCGAGGCGCCGCGGAAGCCCAGCATCGGATTTTCTTCCTCGGGCTCGTAGATCTCGCCGCCGAGCAACTTGCGGTATTCGTTGGACTTGAAGTCCGACATGCGCACGATCACCGGCTTGGGATAGAAGGCCGCGGCGATGGTGGCGACCCCCTCGGCCAGCTTCTCGATGAAGAACTGCTTGGGCGTGGCGTAGCCGCGCGCACGGCGATTGATTTCGTCGCGCAGGCTCGCAGGCACCTGGGAAAGTTCCAGGATCGCCTTGGGGTGAATGCCGATCATGTTGTTGATGACGAATTCCAGCCGCGCCAGGCCGACGCCGCCGTTCGGGATCTGCGCGAACTCGAAGGCGAGTTCCGGGTTGCCGACGTTCATCATGATCTTGACCGGCAGCTCGGGCAGATTGCCCATGTCGGTAGTCACGACCTCGAATTCCAGCTTGCCGCGGTACACATAACCGGTGTCACCCTCGGCGCAGGACACGGTGACCGAATCGCCTTCTTCCAGCACATCGGTGGCATTGCCGCAGCCGACGATGGCCGGAATACCCAGCTCACGGGCAATGATCGCCGCGTGGCAGGTACGCCCGCCGCGGTTGGTAACGATGGCGGACGCGCGTTTCATCACCGGCTCCCAGTTGGGGTCGGTCATGTCGGTCACCAGGATATCGCCAGCCTGCACCCGGTTCATTTCGGAGGCATCCTTGACCACGCGCACCGTGCCGGCACCGATTTTCTGGCCGATGGCGCGGCCATGGGTGAGCGCCTTGCCATACTGCTTGAGGCGGTACTTTTCCATCACCAGGCCGTTTGCCTGGCTTTTGACCGTCTCCGGACGGGCCTGCAGGATATAGAGTTTGCCGTCCTGGCCATCTTTACCCCATTCGATGTCCATCGGCCGGCCGTAATGCCGCTCGATGATCACCGCATAGCGGGCAAGTTCCAGCACATCCTCGTCGGTGAGCGAGAAGCGGTTGCGATCGGCCTCCGGCACCTCCACGGTGCGCACCGATTTGCCGGCTACCGCTTTGTCGGCAAACACCATCTTGATCAGCTTGGAGCCGAGGTTGCGACGCACCACCGCCGGCTTGCCCTGCGCCAGCGTGGGCTTGTGGACATAGAATTCGTCCGGATTGACCGCACCTTGCACCACGGTCTCGCCCAGCCCATAAGAAGCAGTGATGAACACCACATCCGAAAAACCGGATTCGGTGTCGATGGTAAACATCACCCCCGAAGCACCGGTGTCCGAACGCACCATGCGCTGCACACCGGCGGACAATGCCACCTCGGCATGGGCAAAGCCTTTGTGCACCCGGTAGGAAATGGCGCGGTCGTTGTAGAGCGAGGCGAAAACTTCCTTGATCGCGTGCAGAATGTTTTCAAAGCCGTGGATGTTGAGGAAAGTCTCCTGCTGACCGGCAAACGAAGCGTCCGGCAAATCTTCGGCAGTGGCCGACGAGCGCACCGCAAAGCTGCCATCGCCTTCGGCGGTGATTTGTTCGTAGGCGGCGCGGATTTCGTTTTCCAATTGTGCCGGGAACGGCGTATCCACGATCCACTGGCGGATCTGCGCGCCGGTGGCGGCCAGCGCATCTACGTCATCCACATCCAGCGCGTCGAGCGCGGCCTTGATACGGTCGGCCAAACCGCCATGGGCCAAAAATTCGCGATAGGCCGCTGCAGTGGTGGCAAAGCCGCCCGGCACCCGCACGCTGGACGGCAACTGGCTGATCATTTCACCCAGGCTGGCATTTTTGCCGCCGACCTGTTCCACGTCGCGCATACGCAGTTCGGCGAAAGGGATGACGTAACGAGTCATTGAAATTGGCCTTCCGAAATTGTTGGGGAGAAAGCAAAATAGGATTTTAACGAATTTTGCTGCTCCGCCACACGAGCGGGTTTGCCCTGATTGGGCGACGTTCCCGCCCCCGACGCCATGACCGACACCCCCGTTCGCACCGTCTTTTTCATCTCGGACGGCACCGGCATTACCTCGGAAACCCTCGGCCACAGCTTGCTGGCACAGTTTCCCGATGCGCGCTTCCGTCAGGTGCGCATCCCTTTTGTGGACGACGTGGATAAAGCCATCGACTGCGCCAACCAGATCCGCGAAGCCGCCCAGCGCGACGGCGTGCGCCCCATCGTGTTCAGCACCTTGGTCAACCCTGAAACGGTGCGCGGGCTGCGCCAGGCCGACGCGTTGTTCATCGACTTGTTCGAGCAATTCATCGGTCCGCTGGAAACCGAACTGGGCCAGCGCTCCACCCACGCGGTAGGCCGCTTTCACGGTATTGCCGACAGCCTGGACTACAAAAACCGCATCGAGGCGATCAACTTTGCCATGGCGCACGACGACGGTGTCTCCTCCGACGGCGAACTGGCCGAGGCGGACGTGATCCTGGTCGGTGTATCGCGCTCGGGCAAGACCCCGACCAGCCTCTACCTGGCCATGCAGTTCGGCGTCAAGGCGGCCAACTATCCGCTGATTCCCGAAGACTTCGAGCGCAACAAGCTTCCGGGCGAATTACACCATTACCGCGCCAAGCTGTTCGGTCTGACCATCGCGCCGGAACGCCTGTCGCAAATCCGTCAGGAACGCCGGCCCAACAGCCGCTACGCATCGCTGGAGAACTGCCGCTACGAAATCGAAGCCGCGCAAAAGCTGATGCGGCGTGAGAACATCCGCTGGCTGGACTCCACCGCCAAGTCCATCGAGGAAATTTCCGCCACCATTTTGCAGGCGGTACGATTGAACCGGCCGGCGTACTGAATACGCCACGCCATCGATACCCACGGAAACAATCACATGAAGAGAATACGCAGCAAGCGCCGCGGCGGCCTCGCCCGCGCGGCCGAGCAACTGGTCTGGCTGGCCACCGGGCTTGCCTCGTCCGGATGCCGTGTCGAAGACCGTTACTGGGAAAGCCTGCTTGCCGGCACCGTCGACAACCTGCTCGAAGAAGGTGCCGAAGAGGTACTCAACGACGCCTTGGACCATCTGTACGGCGTCGATCTGCGTGCCTATGACGAGCTGGCCGACTTTATCGAATCGCGCGCCGAAACCGCCGCCGGCGCGCCAGAGCACGATATCCTGCTGATCGCCGCGCCGGTACTGGCGTGGTCGCGCTACAAAATCCCGGCCTGCACCATTCCGCGGGCGGTACTTGCCAACCTGCGCGTGCATCTGCAAGCGCATGTGCTCGCCGACGGGGTCAAGCTTGCGCTGGCCGATTTTCTGTTCAGCCCGGATCAGTTGCCCCATGGCTATTGCGCCACCGCGCAATGTGCCGCCGAACTGGGTCGCGCCGCGCTGGCCGACACGGATTTGTCGATCCCCACCGAGGGCTTGCCCGAGACCGCCCAGTTTTTGTCCGACACCCGTTATCTGCTTGGCGCCATCGCCGCACCGCGTGGCAAGCCGCTGTTCCGCTGGCAAGAGCGCGATGGCCACCGCGATCATGCCATGGCCCAGTGGCGCGCCCAGGGCGGCGCCTGCTTGGCGCCCTTGCTGCCCGGTTGCGCGCTCGAAGTGGTGTTGCCGGAAGCCTACTTTGCCGCCAGTCGTCAGGCCGACAAAGCCAGCCGGCCCTACGCAGTGCGCGCCTCGGTGGCGTTTTTGGGCACCGCGCTCGACACCCCGGCGATGCGACTGCGCGCGGTCATCGCACCGTTTTATGACCAGACGTTGGAAGAGTTCCGCATTGGTTTCACCGTCCAAGGCAGCGAACGTGTGGTGCATGGCGTAGTCTGGCCCCTGCTCGGCGCAGAAGACGAAAACACCGACAGCGCGGCGCAGATCGAAGCGGTGCTGCGCGAATGCGGCGTCACCGACATCGTGAACCTGGATCACCGCTTTCCGCTCGAATACTGCGAAGACTGTGGCGCCCCGCTTTACCCTGCACCCGACGGCGAGGTGGTCCATGCAGAAATGCCCGAAGAACAGGTCGAGCACGTGCCGCGACACCTGCATTGACGATCGGAAATCGAACCGGAGCGCGAGCCATGAACCGCAAAATCGACAAACCCGATGCCTACTGGCGCGCCCAGCTTACCCCGGAGCAATATCGGGTGACGCGCCAGAAAGGCACAGAACGTCCTTTCAGCGGCGAATACTGGAACTGCTGGGATGCAGGCCTCTATGTCTGCGTGTGCTGCGGCGCACCGCTTTTCGACGCCCGCCACAAGTTCGACGCCGGCTGCGGCTGGCCAAGCTTTTGGCGCGCGGCCAAAGAGGCCGACATCGAAGAGGCCGACGACTACAGCCACGCCATGCACCGCACCGAAGTGCTGTGTCAGCAATGCGGCGCCCACCTCGGGCACGTGTTCGACGACGGCCCGCCACCGACCGGTCTGCGCTATTGCATCAACTCCGCTGCCATTCGTCTGCAGCCCGACGACCAAGGCAACTGACTTGCAGACCGCTCAGGCCGCTTTGACGCCTTCGCGCAGAAAGTCACGCACCAAACCGATCTGCGCCGGATCCATCAGCATCGGTGCATGGCCGACGCCTTCGACCTCGACGATGCGAGCGTGCGGCCCGCGCTCGGCCATCGCCCGATGCACTGGCGGTTCCAGCAAATCGGACTGTGCACCGCGAATCGCCAAGGTCGGACAGGAGATGGCGTCATACACCTGCCAAAGATCCACATCCATCACCAGCGGATTGAGCCGGAAGGCATCGCCGATGGCCGGGTCGTAGATCATCGCAAAGCCGCCCTCGACCGGGCGCACGCTATGGACGGTCAGATGGTGCCACTGCGCGTCGGTGAGCTTGCCGAACGGCTCACTGACTGTGCGGATATAGGCCTCGGCCTCCGCCATCGAGGCGAATTTGGGCGCCGTGCCAACATATTGACCGATGCGCCGCAAAGACGCCGCGGTAATCACCGGCCCGACGTCGTTGAGCACCAGGCGGCCGATCGGTGTATGCGGCTGACTGGCGATCAGCATGCCGATGATGCCGCCCATCGAAGTCCCCACCCACTGCACCGTGTCCACATTCAGTCGGGCAATCAACGTGATCATGTCCGCAACATACAGCGGGAAACCATAGTCGGCCTTCACACCCAGCCAGTCACTGCGCCCACGGCCGACCACATCCGGGCAGACCACCCGGAACTCCTCGGCCAGTGCCTGAGCAAGAAAGTCAAAATCCCGTCCGTTACGGGTCAGTCCGTGCACACAAACCACCACATGCGGGTTGGCCGGGTCGCCCCATTCGGTGTAGGCCATGCGGTGTAGGCCATGCGGGCCGATGCACTGCACCGAACGCTCGCGCAGGCCGTGGTACGGCCGCAATGGTCGCGGGGCGGGCACAAAAAGCTTCTTCAGGGCTTCGAACAAACTCATAGCGGGCAAAACGGGCTGTCAAAACATTGGCAATTGGCTGCAGTCTATCAGCGTCCGTGCCAATAGCGCGGACGCCGCTCGCGTTCGGCCTCGACCGCGACGCCTGGCGCGCCGACCGTCACCCGCAACGCCCCCTGGCTGTCGGTCCGCCAGTTGCGCGCACCTGAGGCCGCCCAACGCGCCCACACCTGCGGATGCGGGTGGCCGAAGGGATTGAGATAGCCCACCGAATACAGCACTTCGCGTGGGCGCACCGCCTGAACCAGCGCCGGCGTCGACGAGCTGCGGCTGCCATGATGGGGCGCGACCAGTATCTCGCTGGCCAACTCGCCTGCCCAATGCGTGAGCAGCACCCGCTCGGCGCCCTTTTCGATGTCGCTGGCCACCAGCATGGCGGCGCCGGCCGCTTCGATGCGCAGCACGCAGGCGCGGTCATTGTCCCCACGCAATCCCGAGTCTTCAGCAGGCGGATGCAGCACGCGGAAATGCACCCCATCCCACACCCACGCATCCTTCGCCCGACAAGGGCGCACTACGCCTGCCGCGGCGGGCAGGATGATCTGGTTGCTCATCACCACGGAGACCGGAATACCCTCCACAATGGCGCGCGCCCCGCCGGCATGGTCGGCATCCCCATGGGTGAGCACCAATCGGTCCAGCCGCGACACCCCGGCCGCACGCAAGTAGGGCAACACCACCCGTTGGCCGGCATCGGACAGCGGACCAAAGGCGGGTCCGGCGTCGATCAACAAATCGTGCCGAGCGGTCTGCACATGTACCGCCTGTCCTTGACCAACATCCAACACGGTTGCCACAAAAGCCCCTTCAGGCGGCCTCGATGGCGTCCATATCAGCAGCGGCGCCACCGCTAGCAGCCCCGCCGCAGGTGCGGGCGTGCCACGCGGCAAAAGCAACCACAACACGCCCGCACACGCGGCCGCCACCGCGACTGCCGGCGGGGCGGCCTGCTGCCACATGGCAAGGTCTTGGGCCGCCAACCGGCCCAGCCCCGCCATCATCAACTCGGCAGCCCCGTGCGCCAGATATAGCGGTGCTTCCAGCGGCACCAATACCGCCAACAATACCAGCGGCGTTATCACAAAACTCACCAAGGGAATCGCCCAGGCATTGGCCAAGGGCGAAACCAGCGAAAACCCTTGGAAAAGCACCAATAGCGCGGGCGCCAACGCCAGCGTGATGGCAAGTTGCACACGCAGCGCGGCCCGCCAGCCGGCCAGCGTTTGCAGCCTGCCACCCAGTGTCAGCATGATCACCCCCACCGCCGCAAACGACAACCAGAACCCAGCCGACAACACCGCCCACGGATCGACCACCAGCACCGCCAGCAGCACCAGCGCCAGCACCCGGCTGGCCGCCAAATCTCGCCCGCTGAGCATCGCCGCCACGGCCACGGCCAACATCAACAAAGCCCGCTGAACGGGAATACCCATACCGGCCAACAAGGCATAGGCCATAGCCGCCAGCAAAGCCGCCAACAAGCGGGCGCGAGGCAGCGGCAGATACAGCATCAAACTGGGCACACGCCGCCACAGCCAACCGACTAGGCCCCCGGCGCACAAAGCGATCAGCGAAACATGCAAGCCCGAAATGGCCACCAGATGATTGACCCCGGTGCGACGAAAAACCTCCCATTGCTCCGGCGTGATCGCGCGCTGGTCGCCAATTGCCAGCGCGGTCAGGATGCCTGTGTGGGGGCGCTCGCCCAACACCTTGGCAAATCGCTCGCGGACCGATTCGCGCAACCGATGCACGTAGAGCATCGGCTGTCCGACTGCGTCTGCAAGACGCCGATTGGCAGCGCTATGGCGCACATAGCCGGTGGCACGCAAATTGCGCCCCAACAGCCAAGCCTCATAGTCAAAACCGTGCGGATTGCTGAGTCCGTGCGGCCGCTTCAGTCGCAGCATCAATTGCCAGCGCTCGCCAGCGCGCACCGTCGGCGGCGGCTCTTGGCTACGTCGATCGGCATACCAGGACAGCAACACCCGACGGGGTAGCGGCGCAGCGGCCGATTCGATTTCGAACACAAAGCGCAACCCATCGCCCAGCGTTTGCGGCAATTCGGCGATCACGCCGGTAACGACCAGGTCGCGCCCCTCCCACTGCATCGGCAAAGCATCAGCCAGCCGCCAATACGCCCGCCCGCTGGCCCATAGCAAGCCAGCCGAGCAGGCCAGCACGCCGACCAGCACCCACTTGCTACGCGCGGACAAACGTGCTCCGCACAGCAACCCGGCCGCCGCTATTAGGGTCCAAATCAGCGCACCGCACAGCAAAAACTGCGCCGCGGGTAGCGCAGAGTACTGCTGCGCGGCCCATACCCCCAGCGCAAACCCGATGACGGCATATCGCATATCCAATCATCATGCACTCGACATCCGTCCGCAGCAAGGCCCGCTGCGCTAAAATCCGCCCGCCTTGCCCGAGCCGCCCATGCGTAAAACACTGAAGCGGATACTGCCCGATCACCACAGTGTGCACAGCAATCGCTGGTTGCGTCCATTCGCCAACACACTGCTACATCCGCGTCTGTGGCATCTGAACCGCCACTCGGCCGCCGGTGCGGTGGCGGTGGGCCTGTTCTGCGGACTGGTGCCCGGCCCACTACAAATGCTCAGTGCAGCGCTGGCCTGCGTGCTGTTGCGGGTCAATCTGCCGCTGGCGCTCATCACGACTCTTTACACCAATCCGTTTACGATCGTGCCACTTTATATGGTGGCCTATGCAATCGGCTCGCTGGCCACCAATGGCACTGTGGGCGGTTTTGTCGAACCGCCCGCTTTGAGCGGCATGGACCTGGCCGCTTGGGCTGTTGCATTGATCGATTGGATGAGCGGGCTGGGCAAACCTTTGGCCGTGGGCTTGGTGTTGCTTGCCAGCGGCTTGTCGGTGGCTGGTTACTTCGGCGTCAAAGCCGCTTGGCGGATATGGCTGATCCGCGCCTGGCGGCGGCGACGCCGCTCGGCATCACCGCCTGCCCAGAGACATCCGGACGATGTCGGACCCGACGAGCACACTGGCCGCAACCGCCGGACGTAACACCAGCTCAAAGGCGAAAGTGCCCCACTTCCTTACGTAACGCTTCGGCAAGCTGCTCAAGACGAGCCGCCACATTGGCCGCCTCGCTCACCGCGGCGTTGTTCTCCTCGGCCATCTGGGCAATTTGCTCGACATTGCGCGCAATATCGTTGCTGGCCGCACTTTGCTCCTTGAGCGCAGCCGAAATATCACTGACCGATCTGACCACCGACTGCGCGCCGTCGCGGATCTCGCTCATCGCTGCGCCGGCACGCTGGGTCAGCGCCACGCCTTCGCGCACACGCTTGACGCCGCGGTTCATGGATTGAACCGCCTCGTCAGTGCCGCTCTGAATGGCCTGCACCGTGGTGGAAATTTCCTGAGTGGCCGCGCTGGTACGCTCGGCGAGCTTGCGTACTTCGTCAGCCACCACTGCGAAACCACGACCGGATTCGCCCGCGCGCGCCGCCTCGATGGCGGCGTTGAGCGCCAGCAAATTGGTCTGGTCGGCAATGTCGCGGATCACCTTGACAATGCTGCTGATCTGCTCCGATTTCTTACCCAGCGCTTCGATGGTGTTGGCGGTGGCATCCACCTCGCGGGCGATCAGCTCCATTTCGGCAGCGGTTTGCTGCACCATGCGGGCGCCATTTTCGGATATCTCACCCGAACGGCTGGAAATGGATTCCGCTTCGTGGGCGTGGCGACCGATCTCGTCAATGCCCACGGTCATCTCCTCCACCGCAGCCGCCATGCTGGAAGCCGCTTCGCTCTGGTGGGCCGAACTGCGGCTGACCTGCGAAGAAGACGCTGCCATGGCTGCAGCGGCCCGATTCACTTCATCGGCGCTACGCTGCACCCGCTGCATGGCATCGCTAAAAGCCGCCGCCATGGCATTGAACCGCTCGGCCGCCTCGCCCAGTTCATCTTGAGCGGAGAGCACAATCCGTGCAGTCAAATCGCCTCGCCCGAGCCGCTGCGCGCCCGCGCTCAGCTCCCGCAACGAATGCGCAATGGCCAGATACAGCGCACCCAAAAAGTAGGCCAGCAAAGCCACCGCGCCGGCGGCAATCAACACCATGACAGTGGCGGTGCGCAGCAAACCTTCACGCCGCTCGGCCAACAACTCATCGATGGTGGGTACGATGATGGTGGCAGCCTTGTCGAAGGTCGCGCGCAACGTACCCGTGGCATTGTCGAAAAAGACGCTAGCGCTTTGCGAAAAAAATTCGGTCAGGATGTCGTTGATCACCGCTTCACGAACCGAATCGACGCTCACCGCCAACTCGATCTGCAAATCCTCCAACTCGCGTGCACGCGCCGGGTTTGCAAGTCTGGCCCGCTCCAGCTTTTCATCGGCGACCTGCATGGCATGGTCGAGTTCGCCCACTTGCAGGGTCAAACGCTGGCGTACCGGACCGCTGAGATAGCGTTCGGCCAGCACCGGGGCGCCCAGCCCGGCCAGGCGGGCAATACGCTCGGTGGCATCGGGCAAAATGTCGATCACCAGTGCGTTCAGGTAGGCGGTGCTCGCCTCGGCATCCAGCGAAAGTCCGCTGAGTTCTGCCAAATCGTGCAGCACCAGGATGGCGTTTTTGACCATCAATGTATGCCCATCAAACACCCATTGCACCGTGGCATTGGGGTTGGGCGCTTTGAGGCTGGCGTACATGTCGGCGGCCTCTTTCCAGCGTTCGCGCCATTTGGCGCCTTCGCCGCCGTAACGCGGCTCGAACCGCGCCAGCACGCGCTCGGCCTCGGCCCATGCCTGATCCAACGCCTGGGTGGCCGCAGGCAGACGTTGTTTCATGGTGTCGTCGGCATTATCCAAGGCACCGGCGGCCAAACCGCGACGCATTTGCGCAGCCTGCACCACCTTGAGCAAGGGCACCACCATGCCCAGCCCTTCACGCTCGCGGTCCAGCGCTTCGATATCCCGCCACAGCGACAAGACAAGTGCGGTCAGCAAAAAAGCCACCGTAGCCGCGGAAACCAAGCCAAAAAGCACGAATTTCCACCGGAAGCGCATACGGTTCAGTAAGCCGATGGCGGGGCTCATCAACGACATAGTGTTCTCCTTCTCCGGCCGGCTTTTGATGTCTCTCTGGGGGCAGACAGGCAAGAGATTGCCGGCACTCGTTGTTGGGGTTGCAAGAGTCGGTACGCAAAGCTACGGCCGCTGGCTGAAAATCTTTAGGCCGATAAAAGCTGCCGTACGCACGCTCGGATAGATTACTCGATACCACGCACCGAAGCGTGCCGCCCGGGCGCGGCAAGAGGCAGCCCTGGCGACGACTGGGCGATGCCGACCGCAGCAGCCGCTTCAGACCAGCCGACCGTCCTCCAGCCGCAGGGTGCGCTGCGCGCGCGCGGCCAGCGATTCGTCGTGCGTCACGATGATGAAACTGGTTGCCAGCCGCTCGTTGAGCGCCAGCATCAAATCGAACACCGCCTCCGCGGTGCGCCGGTCGAGGTTGCCGGTCGGTTCGTCGGCCAGCACGCAGGCCGGCTCGGTGACCAGCGCCCGGGCGATCGCCGCGCGTTGGCGCTCGCCACCGGAGAGCTCGCCCGGCGCATGATCCAGCCGATGACCCAGGCCGACTTCCTTGAGCATCGCCGCGGCGCGCTCGTTTGCTTGGGCGCGCGGCATGCGGCGGATATACAGCGGCATGGCGACGTTCTCCAGCGCGGAAAACTCCGCTAGCAGATGGTGAAACTGGTACACGAAGCCCAGCGCGGCATTGCGCGCCCGCCCGCGCTCGGCATCCGACATGCGCGAAAAATCCCGCCCCTCTAAACGCACCGAACCTGCGCTGGGCACATCCAGCCCGCCGAGCAGGTGTAGCAAGGTGCTCTTACCGGAGCCCGAAGCACCGACAATGGCAATGCGCTCGCCGCGCGCCACGGCAAGGTCAATGCCGCGCAGCACCGCCACCGCATCCGCACCCTCGCGGTAAGATTTCGACAACCCCTCACAGGCCAGCACTGGGCCGTTCGCGTCCTCACGCATCGTCGCCTCACTCATAACGCAGAGCCTCGGCCGGATTCACCCGCGACGCACGCCAGCTCGGGTAGAGCGTGGCCACCAGGGTGAGCAGGAAGGACACCGAGATGATGGTGGTCACGTCGCTAGCGAGCACTTTGGAAGGCAGCTCGCTGATGTAGTAAATCTCCTTGTTCCACAAAGTAGCGCCGGTGACTTTTTCCAGAAAGGGGATCACCACATCCAGATTGTTGGCCAGCAACAGGCCGGCCACCACCCCGCCCACCAGGCCCACCAGGCCAATGACCGCCCCTTGTAGCACGAACACCGCCATGATCGAGCCCGGACTTGCCCCCAGCGTGCGCAAAATGGCAATGTCCGCCTGCTTTTCCTGTACCGCCATCACCAGCGTCGAGACGATGTTGAACGCCGCCACTGCGACGATCAAAAACAGAATGATGGTCATCATCGTTTTCTCCAGCGCCACCGCGCGGAAAAAATTGGCATGGTTGCGCGTCCAGTCGATGGCAATCACCGACTCGTCGATGTAGCCGGCCAGCTCACGCGCCACCCGCGGCGCGGCAAACAGATCGCCGAGCTTCAGACGCACTCCGCTCACCGCCTCGTCCAGGCGGTAGAGCGCCTGGGCATCGCGCAGGTGGATGAGCGCCAACGCCGAATCGTATTCGTACATACCGGCTTCGAAGATGCCCACCACCTCGAACTGGCGCACCCGCGGCAGCACCGCGGCCGGCGTGACCAGCCCCTGCGGGGCGATCAGCGTCACCTTGTCGCCCAGATGCACCCGCATCGACAGCGCCAGATCGCGCCCCAGCACGATGCCAAAGCGCCCAGCCTGCAGCGCGTCCAGGCTGCCCGCCTTCATGTAGCGGGCAAAGTCGGCCACGCTTTGCTCTGCGGCCGGCAGCACGCCGCGCACCATGGTGCCGCGCACCGCGTGGTCGAAAGAAAGCATGCCCTGCTCCTGCACGTAAGGCGCAGCGGCCAGCACTTGCGGGTGTTGCACGGCCTGATCGGCCACCCGTTGCCAAGATTGCAGCGCACCGTCCAGCGTAGTCACCTGCACATGGGCGGCCACCCCAAGGATGCGGGTACGCAGCTCTTCCTGAAAGCCGTTCATCACCGACAACACCACGATCAGCGCCGCCACGCCCAATGCTGTGCCCAACATCGACACCGCCGAGATAAAAGAGATGAAACGGTTACCCCGCCGCGCACGGCGGCGCGAGCGGGTGTAACGCAAACCAACCAGCAATTCGTAACGCATCGAGCGCAAGCCGCTCCGCTATGGAAAGGGCGACATTGTGCCGCAAGGCGGCGCCGCGCGGCGCTCCGCCCCTGTTTCAAACCGTTCCCGAGCGCGGCCCGGTGTGCGCCGGCGCGCCACGGCCGACTGCCCCGGCTGCTACACTTGCCGCTTTGTCGCGCGGCTCCTTCCCCTGTTATGCATCTTCATCTCGTTCTGCCTGGCCTGCTGTGGCCCCACACACAGACCGCTAATCCGGCAGCCGGGTTGGCAATGCCTGCGCTGGAACGCCTGCTCGGCCTCGCCCGTGTGCGTCGGGCCGCTGCCGCGCAGCCCGAACGTTGGTTGCAGCGCCTCTTTGGCCTGGACCCGGACACCGTATCGGCGGCAACGCTGCGCCGCCTCGGTGAAGCCCCCCCGGTCGACACAGCCGCCAGCGGCTGGCTGTGCGCCGACCCGGTGAATCTGCATTTTGCGCGGGAACATTTGATCCTTGCCGATGCCGCCACGCTGGCGATCGCCGCGCACGAGGCTGCGGCCCTGGTCGGAACACTCAACGAGGTGTTCGCCGAGCTGGGCCGCTTCGAAGCGCCTGCCCCGGATCGTTGGTACTTGCTGCCACACACACCGCCCCGGACGCGTTTCGTACCGCTGTCCGAGGCGGTCGGCCGCGCGGTGGCGCGTTGCCTGCCCGAAGGCGAGGACGCCGGTGACTGGCAACGTCTGGCCAACGAAATCCAAGTGGTGCTGCACAACCACCCGATCAACCGGGCGCGCGAGCACGCCGGCCAGGCGCCGGTCAACAGCCTGTGGCTCTGGGGCCACGGCACAGCGCCCAACGGCGCGCAGGCACCCTTGGCGGTGGTGCAGGCCGACACTGTAGAGACACGCGGACTGGCCAAAGCCGCGGGCCTCGACCCACAGCCGCCTTCACCGGCACTGACCGCACCCACCTTGACGGTGTTGGAAACGCTCGCCCGGCCGGCGCTGCATTTGGACCTGGAAGGCTGGCGCGCCGCGCTGGGCGCGCTCGAGCGCGACTGGTTCGCGCCCCTGCTCGCGGCGCTACGCGTCGGCCGCCTGCGCACACTGCAAATCAGCGCCCCAGGCGAGCGCGCCACGCTAGAGTTGCGGCTGTCCGCGCGCGATCTGTGGAAATTCTGGCTGCGCCCGCGCAGTCTGGACGCCCTGCACAACACGCTGCATTGAAGGACCCGATGACTGTATCGCCCCGGATTCACACCCGTGCGGTGCCGCAGCGCGCATTTGCCGCGCTGACTCAAGCCGGCATCCATCCGCTGCTTGCCCGCCTGTACGCTGCGCGCGGCGTCACGGCGCCGTCTGAGCTGGATTATTCGCTCGCAGCGCTTTTGCCACCAAGTGCGCTGCGCGGTGCCCGAGAAGCGGCCACACTGCTGGCCGACGCCATCGAAGCCGGCGCACGCATGGTCATCGTGGCCGACTACGATTGCGACGGCGCCACCGCCTGCGCGGTGGGCATGCGCGCGCTCACCGCCTTCGGTGCCGACGTTCATTATCTGGTGCCGGACCGCCTCACCATGGGCTACGGCCTCACCCCGGCGATCGTGGAACTGGCCGCGCGCCTGGAGCCGGATCTGCTGATCACTGTGGATAACGGCATCGCCAGCGTGGAAGGTATTGCCGCGGCGCGCGCGCACGGCATGGCCACTCTGATCACCGATCATCATCTACCCGGCCAACTGTTGCCCGAGGCCGACGTGATCGTCAATCCCAACCAGCCGGGCTGCGAGTTTCCCAGCAAAGCGTTGGCCGGCGTCGGCGTGATGTTCTATGTCATGCTCGCGCTGCGTGCCGAGCTGCGCGAACGCGGTGCCTTTGCCGGACGGCCCGAGCCCAACCTTGCCAATCTGCTCGATTTGGTGGCGCTGGGCACCGTGGCCGACGTGGTGCCGCTGGATCATAACAACCGCATTCTGATCTCGCAGGGCCTGCAGCGCATACGCGCCGGACGGCTGCAACCGGGGGTGCGCGCCCTGTTCGCGGTCGCCGGGCGGGACCCGGCCCGGGCAACCAGCGTCGATCTCGGCTTTCTGATCGGCCCACGCTTAAATGCCGCCGGGCGGCTGTCGGACATGCGCTTGGGGATCGAGTGTCTGATCACCGACGAGCCCGCCCGCGCGCTCAACTTGGCCCAGGAGCTGGACCGCCTCAACCGCGAACGTCGCGCCATCGAAGCCGACATGCAGGAAGAGGCGCTCGCCTGTCTGGATGAGATCAACACGACACAATCGGTCGCTATCAGCCTCTACCAGCCGGACTGGCACCAAGGCGTGATCGGCATCGTCGCCGGCCGCATCAAAGACCGCCTGCACCGCCCGACCATCGCCTTCGCCCCGGGCATCGATGGCGAACTCAAAGGTTCCGGACGCTCGATTCCCGGCGTGCATTTGCGTGATGCGCTGGATCTGGTGAGCAAACGCGAACCCGGCCTGATCTTGCGTTTTGGCGGTCACGCCATGGCCGCTGGCCTGGCCATCCGCGAAGCGGATTTTCCACGCTTTTGTGCGGTGTTCGACGAAGTCGTCGGCGCTCTGGTCGATCCGGCCGCGCTCACCCACCGCATGGACACCGACGGTGCGCTCGAATCGGGCTGGATGAGCCTGGAGGGCGCACGGCTGATCGAACAGGACATCTGGGGCCAGGGTTTTCCCGCGCCGTTGTTCGACGATATTTTTCATGTCGATCACCAGCGTCTGCTCAAAGACCGCCACCTCAAGCTACAACTATCCAAAGGCAGCACCCGTTTCGATGCCATCCGCTTCAACCACGCCGACGGTGCCCCGCCCAAACTGCGCGCTGCCTTCCGTCTGGGCGTCAATGAATACAACGGTGTGGCCAATGTGCAATTGATGCTGGAGCACTTCGAGGCGGCTTGAGCTGCGCCCAGGGTGTGCAACGATACGCGCGGCTCGGTGCGCATCCGTCAGTGCCGTCCTGTGCCCGGTATAATGACGGGTTTTATCCAAAATGACCGGAGTCACAGCATGGAAGCCGAACGCCTGAACGCCATCGCCGAAAAACTGGCCGACCTCGCCGCGCGCGGTCGCGAGCTGCGGAGGTATCTTTGACTACGATGCCAAGGCATCGAAACTCGAAGAGGTCAATCGCGCGCTGGAAGACCCGGCGGTGTGGAACGACGCCGAGCGCGCACAGGAACTCGGCAAGGAAAAACGCGCGCTCGAAGACGTTGTGCTGACCCTGCAGCAGATCGACCGGCAAGCGGCCGATCTCAAAGAACTCTTTGAGCTGGCCGAAGCCGAAGGTGATCAAGCCACCCTGGAGGCGGTCGAGGCCGACTTGGGCGGGCTGGAAGCGAGCGTGCATAAGCTCGAATTCCGCCGCATGTTCTCCAACCCGATGGATCCGCATAATTGCTTCATTGAAATCCAGGCCGGCGCGGGCGGCACCGAAGCGCAGGACTGGGCCGGCATGCTGCTGCGCATGTACCTGCGTTACTGCGAGCGCAAAGGCTTTGCCACCGAAGTTTTGGAGGAGTCCGAAGGCGAAGTGGCGGGCATCAAAGGGGCGACGGTCAAGGTCAATGGCGACTACGCCTACGGCTTCTTGCGCACTGAGACCGGCATCCACCGCCTGGTGCGCAAAAGCCCGTTCGACGCCAACGCCCGCCGCCACACCAGCTTTTGCTCGGTTTTCGTGTATCCGGAAGTGGATGATTCGATCGAGATCGAAATCAATCCCGCGGACCTGCGCATCGACACCTACCGCGCCTCGGGCGCCGGCGGGCAGCACATCAACAAAACGGATTCCGCAGTGCGGATCACGCACGAGCCCACCGGCATCGTGGTGCAATGCCAAAACGACCGCTCGCAGCACAAGAACAAAGCCGAGGCCATGTCCATGCTGAAGGCGCGCCTGTACGAGCTGGAGCTACGCAAACGCCAGTCTGAGCAGCAGAAGCTGGAAGAAAGCAAAAGCGACATCGGCTGGGGTCACCAGATCCGCAGCTATGTGCTGGACCAGTCGCGGATCAAGGACCTGCGCACAAACTACGAAGTCGGCAATACCCAGGCGGTGCTCGATGGCGATCTGGATGACTTCATTGCCGCCAGCCTGAAACAAGGCGTTTGAACCGCATTGCGCAGCCACGGCCGCGCGCCTTATTGAGCACCGACCACCTTGAATACGCCACTGGATCTTGCCGAATTCCTGGCCCCGGGGGTAAGCGCCGACGAAGTACCGGAACTGGCCGCACTGACGGCGGCCCGCCCCTTGGTCGACGCCTTCATCACCTTGTTTCGCGGCACCGAGGCCGAGGTGTTGATGCGCCTTCTGGTGTTGCGTGAGATCGGCCGAGACACCGATGCCCCGCGCTGGTCGCCAGAAGCACTGCGCGCGCGTTTCACTTATCTTGACCCGGTCAAGCTGGAAACCGTGCTCAAGCGCCTGCGCGACAACGCCCTGCTCAGCTTTGCCGCGGATGGCCACTACCATCTGTCCGACATCGGCCGCAATGCGGTGGCCGCATTGGCCATGCTGCTGCGCTTTAGCGAAGAAGAAGAAGATGTCGAACTGGGTTTTCTCACCGCGCAATTGGCGGGTTTGCAAGCGGTGGGCGGACTGACCCAGGAAGCGCTAGGCCATCTGCTCGGCAAACTCAACGAGCTGACCTGGCATTTCGAAGAGGCGATCGCCTCCGGTTCGGAGTTTCACATCGTCGCTGCGCGCCGGCGCCTGTCGGCCAACGAAAAATGGCTGGCTCGCGGCACCGAGATTCTGCGCAAACTACTGGCCGATCCAGAAGTGCCTTTCGAGGTTGCCCAGGTGGCCCAACGCATCGGTCTGGCGCAGTCGCGCCTGGCCCGCGCCGACGCCAGCTTTCAGCGTGCGCTCAACAAGATCGAGGCGCAACGTGTCACCCTGGGCGCCTCCGGCATTTCCTCCTCGGACGTTTCCGCCTGGCTGCGCACGCTCGATGCCGCCGCCTTGGCAGCCTTTGCCGACGACGCCTTCGCGCTGGTGCCGGAAATTCCGCTGCTGGCCGGCGGCCACGAGCTGCTCGACCGCGCCGAGGCGGTACTGTCCGAAGATGTGCGTGCGCAAGAGATCGATGCCGCACTGCCGCCGGCGGACGCAACCGAGATTGGCGCCGCCCCGGAAACCGAAGACCTGGCCTTGCTGCAACACTTTGCCGCGCGCCTGGGGCAGTTGTCGCAACCGGCCCGTCTGGCCGAGGTGGTAGTGGGCGGCGGCTTTGCCCCGGCCGCTTATCGCCTGTCGTTACTGGCCCTATTGGCCGACGGTGACCTTATAGACGCCAGCGCCGGTCCCGCCGAAGGCCCGGTGGGCGAGTTCATGCGCCTGCCGCTGGACGTACTGTTCGGCGACACCCTGGAGACGGTAGACGCAGACGAGATTGCGCTGATCTCCTCAGGCCGGGTCGCCCCACGCGGCAGCGCCCCCGCCGCCGACAACCGCTCACCTGCCCCCCTCCCACAAGAGATCCGCTGATGGAACAGGACATCAGAACCCTGACCGCGCGTCTGTTGGCCAACCGTTGGCTGCCGCGCAACGACCGCCTGGTGCGCCGCGCGCTGGTCGATGAAACCTTCCGTGTGGAGCTGGACCAGCGCTTGGCCGCAGTGGGCCTGCAACTGTTGGACAACCCCTACGCAGGCCATGTCGCCACGGCCCTGAGCGCGGAGATGATCGAGCCGGTATTCGGCGCCCGGCGCGAATATGCCGCCAGCAACATCGGCTTGACCCGCGACGAGATCGCCCTGCTGGTGGTGATCTGGTCGCTGATCGTGCTGCCCAAGCGCGAACGCCAAGTCACCCGCCGCGAAGTGGCCGATGACGGCCAGGGCGACATGTTCGGCACCGAAAAACCGGTGGAGCACGGCCACACAGTCTCCGCCGGCATCCCGGAAGCTTCGCTGATCGCCGACTTTGGTCCTTTGCTCGGCGGGCGCAGTCGGGTCAAAAACTTCATGCTCGGCAAGCTCGCCCGCTTGGGTTTCATCGAACGCAAAAACGGTGTCGTGCTCGAAGGTCCGCTGCTCGATGTGGCGCTGGATTACCGGGTACTGGCCGATCGCATCATCCACGGCGCGCTCGCCGAAGTGATTGCCCGCGCCGGCCACCCGCTGCCCCCAACCGGCGCATTTGAGCTCGCCGACGTGCTGCCGGATGAGGACGACGTAGAGGAAGACGCCTGACATGTTCCACATCAAACAACTCGAACTCGTCCATTGGGATTACTGGCGTCGTTTTACGCTGCCGCTGGACGCCCAGATCATCACCATCGTCGGCCCCAACGGCTCGGGCAAAACCACGCTGCTCGACGCGCTGCGCACCTTGTTCGCGCTGCGTTGCTCTGGTAAGCGCGATTTTCGCCGTTACGTGCGCCGCGCCGAGCGCAGCTTTGCATGGATTCGGGCGGTGGTCGCCAACCAGCCCGGCGCCAGCGGACGACGCCCGTTTTTTCCCTGCCTGCAGGACGAAGTCACCCTGGCTTGCCGGATCCGCCGCGCCGGCGGTGAATGGACACGCGACTACACCATCGTCGATGGCAATGTCGCCATCGAAGCACTGGAAAACACCGACGACTGGATCGGCCTGCGCGATTACCAAAGCCGGCTCGCCTGGGGCGGTCTGACGCCGGCCATTGCCAAGGTACTGGCACTGGAACAAGGCGATACCGACAAACTTTGCGAGTACTCGCCCAAAGCGCTACTGGAACTGGTCTTCGACGTGTTCGGCGACAAAGAAGTGCTGGACAACTACGAAGCGGCGCGCGCCGAGCAAAAAAACGCCGAACGTGAACTCGACGACCTGGGCCTGGATCTCGAGCGTCTGCGTGCTCAAGCCGAAGCCCGCCGTCTGGAAGCCGACAACTATCTGCAGTGGAAACAGCTCCACGACGAAGCGCAGGCTTTGGAGAGCGAAATCGTGCCGCGCCTGGAAGCGGCCGAACTGGCGCGTTTGGCCGCCAGCGAGCGCGAGCAACTTGCCGCGGAAAAGCGCGAACGCGCTGCCCGTCAAGCCGAGCGCGCCCTGGCGCAAACACGCCTTGACGCGGTGCGCGCGGAAAAAGCCGCCGCCGAAGCCGAACAGCGCCGATTGAAGGATGCGCTACGCGAGATCGACACCGCGTTTCTTGACGCCCGCGACCGGGTGCGCGATCTGGAAAAACTACTGGCCGAACGCGATGCCCTGCGCACCCAGCTCGCCGCCGAACACGGCGCGGATGCGTTGGAGCTGGAACGCCAGCATGAAGCGGCCGAAGCCGCGCTGGCCCAGCTACGCACACAGGAGCGCGAGCTGGTGGCGAAGTTCGAGGCGTGCTCCGAGGATCTACGCACCGCCAAAAGCCGCAGCGGCCCGCCGGCCGAGCCGGAAGTGGTGCGCTTTCGCGCCCTGCTCAAGGAGGCCGGCATTGCCCACCGCAGCCTCGCCGAAGTGGTCGAAGTCACCGACGCTGCCTGGCAAGCGGCGGTGGAAGCGGTGCTGCGCCCATACCGCCATGTGATTCTGCTCGAACGCGAATCCGACCGCCACACCGCCTGGGCATTGGGCGAGCGCGAACGCTTCCGTCACTTCCTGGTGCCCGAACGCGAACCCGCCCCGCCGGCGCGCGCGCACAGTCTGGCCGAAGTCGTCAGCTTCAGCGCGCCGGTGCCGCGTTGGCTCACCGATTTACTCAATCGCATCCGCAGGGTGGAAAACGTCGACGCCGCGCGGAAGCTGCCGCCCGAGACCGAATGGCTCACCCGCGACGGCTACCACCGTGAGCGCCGCGGCGCCCGCCACCTGGGCAGGCCGACCGATTTTTACTTTGGCGAACTCGCCCGTCAAAGCCGCATCGCCCGACTGGAAGACGACATCCGCGCGTTCGACCGCGAACTGGCCGCGCTGCGCCCACAGGTGCAAGAGGCGGCCGATCGCCTCACCGCACTGCGGGCCCGCTTGCTGGGCCTACATTCTGCGCAACTACTGGCCGCCAAGGCCGACACCTATGCCGCAGCAGAAGCCGAATTGCCGCAGGCGCGCGCCGCGCTGGCCATGGTCGACACCGAGCGCAACACCCTGCAAAGCCAGCAGGACCAGCTTGGCCGCACACTCAACGGCATCGGCATCGAGCTCGAGCGCCGCGAACGCGAGCTGCGCGCCATCGATCAGCGCCTGTACGAGCTCGACCAGCACACCGCCCCGCGCCGCCACGCCCAGGCCGAACGTCTGAAACGCCTGCGCAGCCTGCGCCGCGGCATGCCTGCGCACTGGCGCGACCCGGCCGAGACCGCCTTGCTGGCAGAAAAATATGGCGACGCGCGCGGTGCCCGCCTGCAAGCCGAGCGTCTGCGCCGTCATCTAGACGAAGGCGATTGGATCACCGATCCGGCGGTGCTCACGCTGGCCGAGCGCCTGAAAGCCGACCTGGCCAAGCGCGAACAAGACTACCGCGACCGCCAAGGCTACTGTGCCACCACCCGACGGCTGACCGAAGAAGCGCGCAACGCCTATATCGCCAAGCTGCGCGCCACCGTGCGCCAATACGGCAAAAACCTCAAAGCGCTGGGAGAACTGGCCGGCGTGGGCGTCGACTGCCCGCCGCCGGCACTGGGCGCGGACGACCTGTCTCTTGCCCAGGCCGGCCTGGAAGTACGCTTTGACTTTGACCGCAAAGGCGCGGTGGGTTTAAACGACGGCGAAGCCTCCGGCGGCCAGCAGGTGATGAAGTCACTGATCCTGCTCATCGCCTTGCTGATGGATGACGCCCGCCCCGGCAGCTTCGTATTCATCGACGAGCCCTTCGCCCACCTGGATGTGGCCAACATCGACCGCGTCGGCAGCTTTCTGCGTGCCACCCGCGCGCAATACCTGATCACCACCCCGGTCACCCACAACGCCAATGTCTTCGCCCCCGCCCAGCTCACCCTGGTCACACGCAAGAAAAAACCGGGCGAAGACTGGGCACCGACCATCGGTGTACTGGCCCGGACCGCCACCTAATCGGCCGCACGCATGGCAAACGAAACCCTGAGTTGGTTGCCGCCCGACGCCGACGGAATTTCCACCGCCTGGATCAGCGACCCCACCCGCGCCAGCCTGCGCGGCAAGCGCTTGCGCCGCGCGTTCAACCGTCCGCAGCCCATGCTCGACACCTGGCCGGCCGCCTGGCGCACACTGCTGGCCCAGTGGGTACGCCGCGCCGACGCGGCCACCCATTACCGCTGCGCCACCTTGCTGGAACGCGCCGGCGCGCAGCAGGCCAACACCGCCTTTCAGCTCCTCCACCGCTTACTTGCCGACGGCTTGGTAGAGATACAAGAACGGCGCGATCCGCAACACCGCGACTGGCAAGCGCACAGCCTACGCTTCATCGATCCTGCCGCGCTGCGCCGGGCACTAGCCCTGCCGGAACCGGACACCCACCGCCGTCAGTGGAATACGCTACGGGACACGCCGCTCGCCCTGCCGCAACTGGCCGCGGCACGGGCCACACTCACGCCGCTGCCGCCCAAGGTTGCACTCGAACGCCTGCAATTACTGATTGCGTTACAGCGCTGGCATGATGAGCACCGCCATCGCAGCCAAGCAACCCGGCGAGACTTTGCCTGGTTTGCGTGCGCCGACACCAAGAAAATCACCGATAGCCAATGGCGCTGGCTGGCTGAAACGGTCGATCTCGCCGCCTTCGGCATCAGCGCGCATGCCCCCTTGCTATATTTGGCCGCCGATCTGACGCTCCAGAGCGCCGCCGGCTCAATCGAACTTGGTGCCCTGCCCGGCTTCATCGGTCTGCCGCCGCAAGCATTGCAAGCGATCATTGGCATCCACCGCCCACCCCTGCTCTGGCGGGTAGTGGAAAACCGCAGCGCCTTTGAAAAGGCGGCCGCTACCCGCGCGGCGGAGCAGGCGGTGCTTTGGCTGCCCGGCTATCCCCCCGGCTGGTGGGCAGAGGCCGTCTCCCGGCTGCTCGCGCTCGCACCCGCAGCGCTTGCGATTGCCTGCGACCCGGACCCCGACGGTATCGCCATTGCGCTGCAAACCGCCCGTCTGTGGCAAGAGGCCGGACAACCCTGGTCGCCTTGGCAGATGAGCGCAGCCGCACTGCGCAGCCTGGCCCATCGTCGCCCCTTGAGCGAACGCGACCGCCAACTGCTGCACACCTTGCGCGCACAGACACTGCCCGAACCGCTCGCCGAGCTGGCCGATGCAATGGTGGCGCTGGGCGAAAAAGGCGAACAGGAAAGCCTTTTCTGGTCACTCGGAACAACCGACTGAGGCAATCGGCAGCCAGCCAAGCAAGCCCTCTTCCACACCGATCCACAGCGCGGTCGCAGCCAGAAGCGTGGCCATGGTGTAGTTGAACAACGCCAACACCCGCGGCTCGCGCAAGCGGTGGCGCAGACGGTCGCCGGCTGCGGCCCATAAGGTAATGCAAGGAAAATTCACCAGGGCGCACAGCGCCGCCAGCATGGCAGCGGCCTGCCAGTCGGCCCCTTGAGGTAGAAACAGCAAGGCCACGTTGAGCACCATCATCCAGCCTTTGGGATTGACCCACTGGAACAGCGCGGCGCCGATGAAGCCCAGCGGTTGTCCCTGCCCGCGCGAGCCTGGCTGGCCAGCATGCGCCTGTCGCCAAGCGAGCCACAGCAAATAGCCGCAACCTACCGCCACCAGCGCCGGACGCAAGGTGTTCAGCCAGGCCATCACCCAGGCCAGCGCACCGCCGACCAGCAGCACCTGCAGGCCGTGACCGATGCTGATACCCAGTATGTGCGGCAGTGTGCGACGAAAGCCGAAGTTCACCCCACTGGCGGCAAGCATCAGGTTGTTGGGTCCCGGCGTGACCGACATGGTGGCCACATAAGTCATCAGGGGTAGGTCGATCATGGCGAAATGCTCCGACACAACAAGCGAGTGCGGACATTGTGCGGGCCTTTTGCATAAGGTTACAGCGCCAGATATTTCACTCTATACTGGTAACAGTTGATTTATAGAATAACTGTAACCATATGCCGGCGAGCCGGCTGTATCTGTCATGGAAACCGTCCAAACACCGCTGTATCAAGCTTTTGCCGACGAATTGCGTGGTGCCATGGCCGACGGCCGCCTGCCGGCCGGCGCGCGTCTGCCTTCGGTGCGCGAGGCGGCGCGCAGTCGCGGTTTGAGCATCAATACGGTGCTGGCCGCCTACCGCCATCTGGAGGCCCGCGGGCTGGTGGAAGCCCGCCCGCAGTCGGGCTACTTTGTGCGCTCGCGCCTGCCGGCACCGCCGGCACCGCGATTCGCCGCCCGTCCGACACCGGCCCGGCCGGCGAAAACTGCGGTGTTGAACCGCATTGCCACCGTGATCGCCGCGCAGTCGAACGCCAACAACGTGGACCTGTCGCTGGCCTGCCCGAAAGGCAGCGACTTCTATCCCGGCGACAAGCTCGCCCGCATCATCGCCGACACCGCGCGCCGACACCCGGAACTGCTCACCGATTACGCACTGCCGCCCGGTTCGCTGCGTCTGCGCCGCGAGATTGCCCGCCATGCGCTGGACCTTGGCGTGAGCATGACCGCCGAGGATGTGATCCTGACCAACGGTTGCATGGAGGCCCTGCAGTTTGCGCTGCGCACGGTCACCCGCGCCGGCGATGCGATTGCGGTCGAATCGCCCACGTACTTCAACCTGATCCCGTTGGCCGAGGCACTGGGACTGCGCACCATCGAAGTACCCACCGATCCGGGCAGCGGCATGTCGATGGACGCGCTGGAGTTGCTGCTGTCCGAGCGGCGGGTCAGCGCGGTGGTGACCATGCCCAATGTGCACAACCCCTTGGGAATCAGCATGCCCCTGGCCGCCAAGCGCCGGCTGGCGGCGCTGGCTGCCGAATACCGGGTGCCGGTCATCGAGGATGCGCTCTATGCTGAGCTGCAATACGCGGTGCCGCTGCAGCCGGCGGTGAAGGCTTTTGACCGCGATGGCTGGGTGATCCTGTGCGCCTCTTACAGTAAAACCCTGGTGCCCGGCATTCGCGCCGGCTGGATGGAGGCCGGACGTTTCCAGCGCGAAGTGGCGGATCTGAAGTTCTGCTCTTCGGTGGCCCAACCGGCGGTGACTTGCGAAGCACTTGGCGTATTTCTGGAAAACGGCGGTTACGCTCAGCACATGCGCCGGCTGCGACGCACCTATGCCGGTCAGATCGATCGCCTGCGCGGCTTGATCGACCAGGTTTTCCCGGCCGGCACCCGGGCCACCGAACCCACCGGCGGCTTTCTGGTCTGGGTGGAATTGCCGCCCGGCTGCGATGCGGATCGGCTATTCGACGAAGCGCTGGCGCGCGGCATCAGCATCACCCCTGGCACCTTGTTTTCGCCCTCCGGGCGCTATACCCGGCATATCCGCCTGTCCGGCTGTTATCCGTTTTCCGAGCGCCATATCCACGCGCTGGTAACGCTCGGGCAGCTTGCCAGCCAACAGCTGGGCGGATGAAGCGTGCCGGTCAGCGGTCGATCAGCGCATCGACCGGCAAACCGATCCGCACATTGCCCCAATGCCGCCCCCCCACATAAATCGGCATGGCAATGTCGCACAGTATTTCGCCGGTATCGCGCATGAAGGTTTGCAGCAACATTGGCGCGGTATTGTGCGCTGCGCGCAGTTCCGCCGGCCCTTCGAACTTACGGCAGGTGCGGTTGCCGACCAGATCGGTGTCGTAGTCGCCGGTCAGCGGTTTGGAGAATTTGGTATTGTGGGCCGACAAATAGCTGTCGGTATTGACCGCCACGGCATACACCGCACCCTTGATTTTGCCCAAGGCGTCGTCCAGTAGCGCCTGGCAACGTCTACCGTATTCGTCCCCCCAGGACACCTTGAATTTCTGCGGATTGGTGTTGGGGATGGGCTGATAACGGCGGTCGAACACGTCCACCCGGCTGGCGGCCATTTCTTCGAGCTGCTGTTGGATCAGATTGCGAAAGATCTGCGCTTGACCGACAGCGTGGTCGAATGCGCCGCGGCCGATTTTGAAACGGGATACCAGCTCTTGCACCGCTTCGGTTGCGTGCGATAGCGCCTGCGTGCGCTCTTGAGACTCTTTCATGTCGCGCGCCACCGAGGTGGCCAGATCATGGATCACGTTGACGTTTTCATGCACCTGCGCATTGGTGGCGGTAAGTTCTTCCATGGCTGCGGCAATCTGCAGCAGTTGCTCGCCGGTATGCTCGAACTCTCCGACCATGCTGCCGAACTGCTCGGCAGATCGCCCCACCACTTCGCGGGTGCGCAGTACATCGGCGTTGATGATTTCGTTTTCTGCGCGGGTATTGGCCACCAGGGCAATGACGCCGGCAATGTTGCCATGGATCTCCTCGGTGGCCTGATTGACCCGTTCGGCTAGTTTGCGCACCTCGTCGGCCACTACCGCAAAGCCGCGGCCGGCCTCGCCGGCGCGCGCCGCCTCGATGGCAGCATTCAGGGCCAGCAAATTGGTTTGGTCGGCAATTTCGCGGATCAATGAGGCGATCTGCTTGACGCTTTCCGAGCGTTTGGAGAGCTCATCGACCGTCTGATTGAACTGCTCGACCTTGTCGCTGACCGCATTGATTTTGCCGGCAATATCGCGCCAGGGCAATCGCACCTTCATGTCATAACTCCGAGCAACTCGGCCCGAAATTCGTCAATAGTGGCAGCCAGCATGCGCTTGGACTTGATGCTCGCCTTACGGGTCGTGTTCAGCCGCAGCAGGTTCATCACGATGTGGCGAACAACAGCCAAGTTGTTGGCCGCGTAACCGCTGCGCACCCGGGACTGATCCTCGTTGAACTGCACATCCAGACACCAGTGAAGCCGATTCTCCACCTCCCAGTGGCTGCGAACTGCTTTGGCGATGCGCTCGGCGTCCGCGGGCAGGCTGCTCAGGTAGTAGGCACGCTCGGTGCTGGTTTTGTTGCCGACAGTGCGCACCCGCTCGATCAAGGCGAAGCTCGCGACGTCCTTCCACTCTTCGCCCTTGTAGAGCCGATCGGTGGCGTCGTACGCAACGCAGCGGCGGATCTCCGTGCGTCCATGGCCAAGATTCGTGGTTTCATGCGTCGAGGCCGGCGTGAGCGGTCCCCGTGGATCCGCGACGCCGGCAAAGCGGATCGAGTCGAGCAACTTCGGGTGGTTGTCCTTCACGCACAGCACGTAGTGGGCGCCGCGTTCGCGGATCGTGCGCGCAATCTTCGCCTGTGTGCCCATCGCGTCGATCGTCACCACGCAGCCTTCCAGGGCGAGCTTCGAGAGCAACTCGGGAATGGCGGTGATCTCGTTGGATTTCTCGGCCGTGGCCCTCTGGCCCAACACCACGCCCATCCCGGCGGCGAACGCGCTGACCATGTGCAGGGCACTTGCAGGGGTCTTGCCCTTGCTTGCCGTTCTTCGGCTGCTCTTGCCGTCGATCGCAACGACCGTGTCTTCGGCCAGCACCGGCACGACCATGCCGACCCAGCGCCGAAACGCCGCCTCGAACTCGTCAGGCTCAATCAGGCCGAACACGCGCCCGATCGTGTCGTGCGAAGGGATGCCATGCTCAAGCTTCATGAACCCTCGCAGCCAATCGATCTTGGCCTTGGCCCACAACTCGATGTCGACGAAGTCGTCCACGCCCGAGAGCACTGCACACACCGCGACCGTGAGCAGTTCGGACAGGTCGTGGCGTGTGTGGCGCTTGCTGCGCGGGTCGGAAACCGAGACGAACACCTGCGTCAGCGGCATGATGCTTACTGCCTTCATGGGATCCCCAAAAAGACAGTAAGCTACACAAAATATGACGCTGTGAACAGGGGGTGCCTAAGTGCATGATCGTAAACGGCTTATCTGTTATGCGTATGATAAGTAGGTGCGATTGCCCTGAATATCGCGCATCTCGTGCAGCGATTCGCGGGCGATGTCGAGGTTGGCATTGGTGGAGGCGGAAATGTTTTGCGTACTGCGGGAGACTTCCTCGATTGCCTTGGTGGCTTCGCTGCTGGCGGTAAAAACCACTTCGGTCATACGGCCTTGCTCGGCAGCATCCCGCGCAGAGCTCTCAACCTTGCTTTTGACCTTGACCGCCTCACGGGCGATGTTGACGCTCATGTTGCGCACTTCACCGATGATCTCGCGCATCTTGTCCGCAAAGCGGTTATAGCTTTGCGCCAAATCACGCAGTTCGTCATGCGTGGTCATTGGCAGATCGCGCGAAAAATCGCCTTCGCCGCGGGCGATCTCGTTGAAAATGCGGGTAATCACCCTGACCGGACGCACGATCAGGTGGCGGATGTAGAGAATCTGCCCGACGTTGATCAACAGCGCCAACGCGGTCAGGCCGAGCATGGCGTACAGACCGGCCTCCAGCGAGGCGGTAACCGCCGAAACCGTCTCCGGGGCAATCTGTCCGGAAACCAGCAGTTTGGCGATCTCGCCTTTTTGCCGCAGGTAAATGCCCAGGTAAAAGACATCGATGAAAAACAGCAGCAAGAAGCTGCACAGCTTCTTGGTCAGCGAATTCCAGAATGTCTTCTCCACTGCTTCGTAGAGCCGCCAGAACGTGCTCATCGAACGCCTCCTTTCTCCATGTTTCGTCTCTCGGCCCTTTATGCAGGGCTCTAACGGAATCCTAGCCGCGAACTTTAACCGGCCCAACCGGTTTTCCGTACCCCCTTCCAGCGCACCGGCAAAAAACCGGCCCGCGCGGAATTTGCCCGGATCATGCACGCCTGCGACAATTGCGTCCTTGACGCCGAGAAACTTTCGCCTGCGCGCCGGCCATGTTGGGCCATCCAACCGACGGCGCCCCCATTGACGACTCACCCAGTTTGAAACCATGTCCAACCCGACTCCTACCACCCCCCAAGACGACAACCACATCATCGCCGAACGGCGCGAAAAACTCGCCCAGTGGCGCCGCAGCGGCCGAGCCTTTCCCAACGACTTTTCGCGTGAGAACACCGCAGGCAAGCTCGACGAACTGTACGGCGACAAAGACGCCGAGGTGCTGGCCGCCAATCCGGTGCAGGTGCGCGTGGCCGGGCGCATCATGCTCAAGCGGGTGATGGGTAAAGCCAGTTTCATCACCATCCAGGATTTGTCCGGGCGTATTCAGCTCTATGTCAAGCGCGATGAAGTGGGCGAAGAGGTCTATGACGACTTCAAACACTGGGACATCGGCGACATCGTCGGCTGCGTCGGCACCCTGTTCAAAACCAAAACCGGCGAACTCACCGTGCAGGCCAGCGAAATCCGCCTGCTCACCAAGAGCCTGCGCCCGCTGCCCGACAAATTCCACGGACTGACCGATCAGGAACAGAAATACCGCCAGCGCTACCTGGATCTGATCATGAACGAGCAGACGCGCTTTACTTTCGTGGCGCGCAGCCGCATGGTGCAGTCGATCCGCCACTACATGATCGATCACGGTTTTCTGGAAGTGGAAACGCCGATGATGCACCCCATCCCCGGCGGGGCGGCAGCCAAGCCCTTCGTCACCCACCACAACGCGCTCGACATGCCGCTTTATCTGCGCATTGCGCCCGAACTCTATCTCAAGCGCCTGGTGGTGGGCGGCATGGAAAAGGTGTTCGAAATCAACCGGAATTTCCGCAACGAAGGCTTGAGCACCCGCCACAACCCGGAATTCACCATGATGGAGTTCTACGAGGCGTATGCCAATTACCGCACGCTGATGGACTTCACCGAAGGACTGATCCGTCACTCGGCGCGCGAAGCACTGGGCACCGAACGCTTCGTCTACCAGGGTCGCGAACTAGACCTCTCCAAGCCTTTCCAGCGTCTGACCATCGTGGAGGCAATCCGCAAATACCACCCGGGCTTCAGCCTGGAGCAATTGACCAATGTCGATTGGCTGTCTCAAAAGATCGCGGACTTTGGCGAAAAGGTCAAACCGGGCGGCTTGGGCAGTCTGCAGCTGCAACTTTTTGAAGCCTGCACCGAAGCCGAGCTGTGGGAGCCGACATTCATCATCGACTATCCGGTGGAAGTCTCGCCCCTGGCGCGGGCCTCGGATACCAACCCGGAAATCACCGAGCGCTTCGAACTGTTCATCGTCGGCCGCGAAATCGCCAACGGTTTTTCCGAACTCAACGACCCGGAAGACCAAGCCGAGCGCTTCATGGCGCAGGCCAAGGCCAAGGAAGCCGGCGACGAAGAAGCCATGTATTACGATGCCGACTACATCCGCGCGCTGGAATTCGGCCTACCGCCCACCGGCGGCTGCGGCATCGGCATCGACCGGCTGGTAATGCTGCTCACCGACAGTCCTTCGATCCGCGACGTGATTCTGTTCCCGCAGATGCGTCCGGAATGATCCGCCACAGCGTCCCCCCCGCCTGAGCTTTGACCGGAATAAAAGCGCATGGCCGCAACCAGTTTGTTCGTTTTGCTCGACGACATCGCCAGCGTGCTGGACGATGTCGCCACCATGACCAAAGTGGCCACCAAGAAGACTGCAGGCGTGCTGAGCGATGACCTCGCCCTCAATGCCCAACAGGTCGCCGGGCTGCGCGCAGAGCGCGAGTTGCCGGTGGTCTGGGCGGTGGCCAAGGGCTCGATGGTGAACAAACTCATTCTGGTACCCGCCGCACTGGCCATCGCCGCCTTTCTGCCCTGGGCAATCGCGCCGCTACTGATGTTGGGCGGCGCTTATCTGTGCTACGAAGGGGTGGAAAAGCTGGTCCACCGCTTGATGCATCGCACCGAGGACACGGCTCATCGCCAGCAAGTGCTGCAGGCGATGGCCAGTCCGGAAGTCGATCTGGCAACCCTGGAACGCGATAAGATCCGCGGCGCCATCCGCACCGATTTCATCTTGTCGGCGGAGATCATCGTCATTGCACTGGGCGTGGTCAGCGGCCTGGATCTTGCCGCGCAGTTATCGGTGCTGGCCGCGGTGGCAGTGATGATGACCATAGGCGTCTATGGGTTGGTGGCAATCATCGTCAAACTCGATGACTTTGGCCTGCTGCTCAAACGTCAACCCGGCGCGGGTATACTGCCGGTCGCGCAGCGCACACTCGGCGGCGGTATCTTGTGGGCTGCGCCCGGGCTGATGCGCGGTTTGTCGATCGCCGGCACGGTGGCCATATTCCTGGTCGGTGGCGGCATCCTCAGCCACGGCCTGCCCCCGGTGCATCGCGCCATCGAGACCGCCAGCGCAAACATGACCGGCGTCGCCGGCGCCTTGTTGCCCAGTGCGCTGGACGGCCTGGTCGGCATCGTTACCGGCATCGTCGTGTTGCTGGTGGTGAGCATCATGACCCGCCTGCTGCGCCCGCGTACCGACGCGCTCTAGCCCCGTCCCGGCCGTTGCTTCGGCCGAACGAACGCAATCAACCGGCACCCGCCGTAAACACCGGCGGGCGCTCCAAGCCAACCGCTGTCCGACCATGCCGATCATCCCCGCCTCGCTCGAATTCGCTGCCGACGGCACGCCGTGCAGCAGCGTTTTCGGCGATATCTACCACTCTAGCGATGGGGCGCTGGGCCAAGCCCGACACGTTTTTCTCGCCGGTAACGACCTGCCCCGGCGCTGGCAAGGGCGGGAACGCTTTGTCATCGTGGAGACCGGCTTTGGCCTCGGTCTGAACCTGCTCGCCACCTGGGCCGCCTGGCGGGCCGACCCGCGGCGTGCTGCGCGGCTGCATTTCGTCTCCTGCGAGCTGCATCCGTTCCGCCGTGAAGACCTCTGCACCGTGCACACCGCACTCGCCGCCCAAGCTCCGGAGATCGCCCCGCTGGCAGCGGCGCTGCAAGCGCGCTGGCCTGCGCTCACCCCTGGCTTGCATCACATTCACCTGGACGGCGAACGGGTGACGCTGAGTCTCTTTCTGGGCGATGCGGCCGATGGTTTGGCCAATATGCGTCTGAGCGCCGACGCTTTTTTCCTGGACGGTTTTTCCCCGGCGAAGAATCCGCAACTTTGGTCTGCGCGTATCTTTCACCTGCTCGCACGTTTGGCGGCAGCGGAAGCGACGCTGGCGACTTGGTCGGTCGCCGGCATGGTACGAGAGGGCCTGCGCCGCGCCGGTTTTGACTGCGACAAAGCGACCGGATTTGGCAGCAAGCGACAAATGCTGCGCGGCCGCTACCGCGGTCCGGGCCGACATGTGACCGCGCCTCGGCACCGTCAGGCGCTGGTGCTGGGCGCCGGCGTTGCCGGCAGCAGCGTGGCCGAGCGCCTGGCGGCGCGCGGCTGGCGTGTGGACGTGATCGATGCGGCCGACCAGGCCGGTGCGGGGGCCTCGGGTAACCACGCCGGCGTCCTGCGCCCACTGCCCAGTCTGGACGACAACCGCTTGAGCCGCCTCACCCGCGCCGGCACGCTGTACGCCCTGCAGCACTTGGCTCACTTGGAAGAACTCGGCAAGCGGGTGCGTTTTGACCCCTGCGGGGTACTGCATATTGCCCGCGATGCGCTTCAGGAAGACAAGCAACGCGCGGTAGTCGAACGTCATCGGCCGCCGGCCGAACACCTGCGGTATGTGGACCGTGAGCAAGCCAGTCGCATCGCCGGTTGGCCGCTCGCCAACGGCGGCTGGTGGTTTCCTTCCAGCGGCTGGGTGCAACCGCCGAGTCTGTGCCGCGCCAACCTGGCAGCACAGGCCGAGCGCATCCACTGTCACTTTGGGCGCACGGTGGCAGCTTTGCAGCATGATGGTGAGCACTGGTTGGCACTGGATGCAGCGGGCAGCGTCATCGCCCGCGCGCCAGAGCTAATCGTCGCCAACGGCGTCGGCATCCGTGCGCTGCCGCAGGCCCAGGCGCTGCCAGTAATCAGCGCCCGTGGGCAGGTTTCGCTGTTACAGGCTACAGACGGCGCTGCCCCCCGGGTGGTGGTCTGCCGCCAAGGGTATGTCAGCCCGGCGATAGACGGTTTACGCTGCGCCGGGGCAAGTTTTGGCGTCGGCGACAACGACCCCGCCGTGCGCCACGCCGATCACCTGCAGAATCTCCGAAAACTGGAAAACATCTTGCCGGGCTACACCCAAGGGCTAGACCCTGCCGCGCTAGGCGGACGGGTCGGCTTTCGGCCCGCGTCGCCCGACCGTTTGCCGATGGTCGGCGCAATACCGGCGCCAACCCGCCTAGACGCCCCCTGCGCGCTCGACGACATTCCGCGTCAAACCGGCCTTTGGGTGCTGTCCGGATTCGGTTCGCGCGGTCTGGTGTTTGCCGCCCTGATGGGTGAAACCCTGGCCACCATGCTCAACGGTGAAGTCTTGCCGATCGAACACGACCTTTATGAAGCAATCGACCCGGCGCGCTTCCTGCTACGCCCGCCACGCACCCCGCGCGGCGAGGATTGAACCAACCACGACAATCGACAAAACGAACTGCAATGGACGCCATTCCGCTCTTTTTCCTGCTGGGCTTTGCTGCGCGCTTGGCCCGCTCCGACCTCAAACTGCCCGGCCAGCTGTACGAAGCCCTGTCGATCTATTTATTGCTCGCCATCGGTCTGAAGGGCGGCATGGAATTGGCCAAGCAGGACCCGCTGCAGGTGCTGCCGCAGGCGTTGTCGGTGCTGGCCCTGGGGGTCATCATTCCGCTGATCGCTTTCCCCATTCTCTACAAGTTAGGCCGCTTCGAACGTCATGACGCTGCTGCCATCGCTGGGCACTACGGTTCGGTCAGCGTGGTGACTTTTGCGGTTGCGGTGGACTACCTGACCGCGCGCAACACGCCCTATGAAGCCTACCTGCCCCTTTTTCTGGTTCTACTGGAGATGCCGGGCATCGCTGTCGGTATCTTATTGGCGCGCATGGGCGGCGAGATGCGAAACATCCAGTGGGGTGCACTGCTGCACGAAATCTTCTTGGGCAAAAGCATGGTACTACTGGCCGGCGGCCTGCTGATAGGCTGGATAGCCGGCCCCCAGGGCCTGGTGCCGCTGGAGCCTTTCTTTTTCGTGCTGTTCAAGGGCGTACTGTGCCTGTTTCTGCTGGAGATGGGCTTGGTGGCCGCCGGACAGGCGGGGCAGTTGCGCACCAGCGGTCCGTTCCTGGCAGCCTTTGCAGTGGGCATGCCGATCCTGTCCGCGCTGATCGGCGCGCTCACCGGGGCACTGATCGGCTTATCGCCCGGTGGCACGCTGTTGCTGGCCACTTTGGCGGCCAGCGCATCGTATATCGCCGCGCCGGCCGCCATGCGTATCGCGGTACCGGAAGCCAACCCCGGCCTGTCGATCACCGCCGCGCTGGTGGTGACTTTCCCTTTCAACATCCTGCTCGGCATTCCGCTCTACGATCAGATCGTGGGGCTGGTCTTTGGAGGCTGACCATCATGCCCAACACCCACCCCTGCAAACTCGTTGTCATCATTGCCGAAGAGGCGCTGGAAGGCCCGCTGGCCAAGGACGTGATGGCGCTCGGCGCCCACGGCTATACGGTGGCCGATGTGCGCGGGCGCGGCAGCCACGGCAGCCGCAGCGGCGCCTGGGACGCCGACAAAAGCATCCGCATGGAGATTCTATGCGATGCCGACACCTCGCTCGCAATCACCCGGCACGTGGAAGAAAAGTACTTTCGCCACTACGCCATGGTCACTTTCGTGGCCGACGTAGGCGTGCTGCGGCCGCAAAAGTTCGTGCGTTGAGGTCTGAGGCCGCGACCCGCTTGGTCAATCGGCGGCGGCTTGGCGAGTGGCCCGGAGCCGGTTGAGCGGCCTTTACAGATAACGATCCAGCCGGCGTAGTACCGTCTCACGTCCCAGCACTTCGACCACCGCATCGATCGCTGGGCTTTGCGGCAAACCAAGCAGCGCCACGCGCAGCGGAATGGCCACCTGCGGCATCTTGAGACCGTGCTCGGCCATGGTGTCCTTGATCGCCTGAGCAATGGCAGCCTTCTCCCATGCCACCTTGGCCAGTCGGGTACGCAGACTGGCCAGCGCCACACGGGCGGTTTCGGTCAGATGCTGGCCAATGACTTCCGGGGCCGGATGAAGTTCGACCACAAACGGCTCGACCGCGTCGGCCAGTTCGTTGAGCTGGGTGACCCGCTCCTTGTAGAGCGCCACCACCGCCTCCAGCGCCGGACCGCCTTCCGGGTCGATGCCTCGACGGGCCAGACGGTTTGCCACCTCGCCCGCCAAGCAGGCATTGTCGGCCTGTTTGATGTAGTGCGCGTTGAGCCAGTTGAGTTTTTCAGTGTTGAACTGCGCGGCAGAAGGGGTGATGTGGTCCAGATCAAACCATTCGACGAACTGTTCGCGGGTGAAAATCTCGTCATCCCCGTGGCTCCAGCCCAGTCGCGCAAGGTAATTGACCACAGCCTCGGGCAGATAGCCATCTTCATGGTACTGCATCACGCTCACCGCACCGTGACGCTTGGAAAGCTTGGTGCCATCGTCGCCCAAAATCATCGGCAAATGGCCGTAGACCGGCACCTCGGCACCCAACGCGCGCAGCACGTTGATCTGCCGCGGCGTGTTATTGACATGGTCGTCGCCACGAAGCACATGGGTGATGCGCATGTCCCAGTCGTCGACCACGACGCAGAAGTTGTAAGTCGGGGTGCCATCAGCCCGCGCGATGATGAAATCGTCCAACTCAGCGTTGGCAATCTCGATGCGCCCCTTGACACAGTCATCCCAAGCCACCACGCCTTCGCTCGGGTTGCGAAAGCGAACCACCGGCGCCACCCCTGCGGGCGGCTCGGGCAGCACCTTACCCGGCTCCGGGCGCCAGCGGCCATCGTAACGAGGCTTTTGTTTCCGCGCCTCCTGCTCAGCCCGCAGCGCATCGAGCTCCTCCTTGGACATGTAGCAGTAGTAGGCGGTACCAGCGGCGAGCATTTGCTGGATCACTTCCTTGTAACGATCCATCCGCTGCATCTGGAAATACGGCCCTTCGTCCGGCTCCAGGCCCAACCACTTCATGCCGTCGAGAATGGCCTGCACCGCTTCGGGCGTCGACCGCGCCACATCGGTGTCTTCGATGCGCAACACGAACTTACCGCCATGATGGCGCGCGTAGGCCCAGGCGAACAATGCCGTGCGGGCACCGCCAATATGCAGAAAACCGGTTGGACTGGGCGCAAAACGTGTACGGACGAAAGACGACATCTGCAAAGACCTGGAGCGGAACAAGCGCCGGATTCTACGTCAGCAGCACCTTCAAGGCATAGCCCGCCCGTGTTGCCGCCCATTTTTTAAAGACGGTTGCACAGCCCCAGGTAACGACTCATCTGCACCAAAATACCCGCGGTTGCCCCCCAGATGAAATACTTGCCATACGGAATGGCATAGTACTCACGCATTCGCCCCTGGTAGAGCATGCGATGCCGCTGCCGGTTGGAAGGATCGAGCACAAAGGCCAGCGGCACTTCGAAAACCTCGGCCACCTCGAAGTCGTCGAGCGACAAAGCAAACGGCGGATGCACCAGTCCCACCACCGGGGTAACCCGGAACCCGGTACCGGTGCAATAGTCGGCCAGCTCGCCAAGCAGTTCCACCCGATCGGACGATAAACCAATCTCTTCTTCGGTCTCCCGCAAAGCGGTCATCACTGGCGAAACATCGGTTTTCTCCACCCGCCCGCCTGGAAAACTGATCTGCCCAGGATGGTGGTGCAGGTGGTCCGTGCGCCGGGTCAGCAGCACCGACAGTCCCTCGGCGCGATCGATCACCGGTACCAAAACGGCCGCAGGGCGCAGCGGCTGATCCCACTCGCCTTCCTGTACCGCAGCGCAACCGACGGCCAAGCGAAAGCGCTCACGTAACCAGCCGGCCGTCAGCGGTTCGAGTAACGGGGAAAAGATTTCTGCGGTCATGATGCGCACAAAGCACGCAGTGGCAAACACACCGCACGCCGCATGGTTGGGAACTGCACTGTAAGATCCGGCATCAGACCGGTCAACGTGCACCGCAACAGACGCGCCCGGCTGCACGGGCTTCTTTAGCGGTTGCAAACACCTCCAGCCACCAGGCGCGGCCGACCGCTGGCACTGATGACGATCTGACGCACCGCGTGGCGATCACACACCGTCAGCGTGCCCATCTGTAGGGCTCCATCGAGCGTACGGGTCACGCCCGTAGGCAGGTAAGACACATAGCTTTTCACCGGGGCGTTGCCGCGGATCGTCACCGGCGCCTCGCGCGCACCGCTCACACGGATACGCGCCTCTCCCGCATCCCTCTGGCCATTGCCGTTTGCATCGACAAAAAGCAACCAGCCGTCCGTCCAATCGACGCCCTGCGCACAGAATTCGCCATCGGCGCTGGTGCATAAGGTCGACCGTCGTCCCCGTTTGATCGCCTCCGAGCGCGCCAGAAAAAGCGCCGAGATCAGCTCGTTTGCCGCAGCCGATACTCGGGTGTTGCGCATCAGTGTATCGAACGCCGGGATCGCGGCCGTAGCAAGCACTGCCAACACCGCGAGCGCCACCAACAACTCTACGAGGCTGAACCCCTTTGCGCCGCCGCTGCTATCGGCGCCGGAAGACGGCAAAAGCCAAGACATCGCCAGGCCCACAGCAAGACAATGACAAAAGAATCGTAGAACATGTCATCAACATTTCCATGACATTTTCTACGACGCTTCCAGGCATTGCCTGACTTTCGGGACTGCAGTGAAACAGATACGCGTGGCAGCGTAGACATGAAAAAGCCGCGCACGTACCAACGTGGGCGGCTTTCGAAACCGAAATAATTTCTTCGCCTCAGGCTATATATACCGGTGGTGGGCGGTACTGGGATCGAACCAGTGACCCCTGCCGTGTGAAGGCAGTGCTCTACCGCTGAGCTAACCGCCCTGCGGCGAAGAAATGATTATTTTAGTCAACGGACATTTTGCATGTCAAGCAAAAAATCAGGGGGATCGCACTGCAGCAAAACGGCCAAGCAAAACGTCCGACCGCAAGATAACGCATCGACCGCGCCACGCGGCGATCCAAAGAACAAAACAAAACCCGGAACGGAACATCTCCGATATCCGGGCTTTGTGGAATTTGGTGGGTGCTGACGGGATCGAACCGCCGACATCCAGCTTGTAAGGCTAGCGCTCTACCAACTGAGCTAAGCACCCGGCCTGCGCTGCGAAAACAACCCGCAGCCAACGAAGCGCATTAGTTTAGCGCATCTTTGAGCGCCTTGCCAGGGCGAAATTTAGGTACCTTGGCCGCCTTGATCTCGATGCTTTGGCCGGTTTGCGGGTTACGCCCGGCGCGCGCGGCACGTTCGCTTACATAAAAGGCCCCGAAACCCACCAGGGTCACCGTGTCATTGTCCTTGAGGGCCTGCTTGACCGCAGCCAGGGCGGCGTCGAGCGCCTTGCCGGCGGCAGTTTTGGATATCCCGGCCTCGGCCGCGATTTCATCGATCAGTTCCGACTTGTTCACTTACGCCCCCTTTCTTCCGATTCCATGGAATACGACAGAAAATCTACCAGCCCGACAGCAGGAAGCATTCGGAAGCGCCCCCGATGCGTGCCCACTCGCAGCGGCTTTATAGTCCTGCCAAATCAAGCGTGTCAAGAAAGAGCGGCCAAGCGAAAAACCCCATCCCACTGCGGAAGTGGGGTTTGTTTCTCTTGCCTCGCCAGAAAATTAAAAAGGCATGCCGGCCGACATGCCTCAAGCGCGGGAGCACCTCGAAAAACCGACTGCGCGCCGCTGGCTTGGCACACGGACCGCTCGTGACGGTTCTTCGAGCCGCCCAGTCGATGATCGCCCGCCGGTCAATGGGCGCGAATTTTGGGCGCGCTGCCGTCCTCCATGGGTTGTGTGACCGTAGGCGCTTGTTGTTCTTCGACTTCTGGAAGCGGCTCTGGCGCACGCTCGAGGGCATGTTTGAGCACCTGGTCGATCCACTTCACCGGCAAGATCTCGATCGAGTTCTTGATGTTTTCCGGAATTTCGGCAAGGTCCTTGACGTTTTCTTCCGGAATCAGCGCAGTCGTGATCCCGCCGCGCACCGCTGCAAGCAGTTTTTCTTTCAAACCGCCAATGGCCAGCACTTCGCCGCGCAAGGTGATTTCGCCTGTCATGGCCACATCGCAACGCACCGGAATGCCGGTCAACACCGACACCAACGCAGTACAAATCGCCACGCCGGCCGATGGACCGTCTTTGGGAATCGCACCTTCGGGCAGATGGATGTGAATGTCGCTCTTTTGATAGAAGTCGCCGTCGATACCCAGCGAGCGGGCGCGTTTGCGCACCACGGACAGGGCAGCCTGGATGGATTCTTGCATGACTTCGCCAAGCTTGCCGGTAGTCATCACCTTGCCTTTACCGGGCAGCACCACCGCCTCGACGGTGAGCAACTCACCCCCCACTTCGGTCCACGCCAACCCGGTGACCTGGCCGATCTGGTTTTCTTTTTCGGCCATGCCAAAGCTGTACTTGCGCACCCCCAGGTATTTATCCAGGTTCTTGGCATTGACTACGACTTTGCTGGCGCGCGCGCGCAACACTAGCGACTTGACCACTTTGCGGCAGATCTTGGAAATTTCCCGCTCAAGACTGCGCACCCCCGCCTCGCGGGTGTAATAGCGCACCACGTCGCGCAGCGCCTCTTCGGTCACCGACAGTTCATCGCGTTTGAGCCCGTTGTTTTTCATCTGCTTGGGCAGCAGATAACGCTGGGCAATGTTGACCTTTTCGTCTTCGGTGTAGCCGGACAGGCGGATCACCTCCATGCGGTCGAGCAGCGGCGCCGGAATGTTCAGGGTATTGGCCGTGGCCACGAACATCACGTCGGAAAGATCGAAATCCACCTCGACATAATGATCCTGAAAGGCGTGGTTCTGCTCCGGGTCCAGAACTTCCAGCAGGGCCGATGATGGATCGCCACGGAAATCCTGGCCGAGTTTGTCCACTTCGTCGAGCAGAAACAGCGGATTCTTCACCCCGACTTTGCTCATGTTCTGCAAAATCTTACCGGGCATGGAGCCGATGTAGGTGCGGCGATGGCCGCGAATCTCAGCCTCGTCACGCACACCCCCCAATGCCATGCGTACGAACTTGCGGTTGGTCGCCTTGGCAATCGATTGCCCCAGAGAGGTTTTGCCGACCCCCGGCGGACCCACCAGGCACAGAATGGGCGCCTTGACCTTATCCACCCGCTGCTGGACGGCAAGATACTCGACGATGCGTTCTTTGACCCGTTCTAGGCCATAGTGGTCCTGATCGAGAATTTTCTCGGCTGCGGCCAAGTCTTTGCTGACACGGGATTTCTTTTTCCAGGGTAGGCCGATCAGCGTTTCGATATAGTTGCGCACCACGGTGGCTTCGGCGGACATCGGCGACATCAGACGCAGCTTCTTGAACTCCGCCTGTGCTTTGGCGAGCGCATCCTTCGGCATGCCAGCGGCCTTGATCTTGCGCTCCATTTCCTCCAGATCGGCACCCTCTTCGCCCTCGCCAAGCTCTTTCTGGATAGCCTTGACCTGCTCGTTGAGGTAGTACTCACGCTGGCTTTTTTCCATTTGGCGCTTGACGCGACCGCGGATGCGCTTTTCCACTTGCAGGATGTCCAACTCTGTTTCCAACAGGGTCAGCAAGCGCTCCAAGCGCTCGCCGATGTTGAACATCTCCAACACCTCTTGCTTTTGCTCCAGCTTGAGCGGCAGGTGTGCAGCGATGGTATCGGCCAGACGGCCTGCATCCTCGATGCCCGACAACGAGGCCAGGATTTCCGGCGGGATTTTTTTGTTGAGCTTTACGTACTGGTCGAACTGGCCGATGATGGCCCGACGCATGGCTTCGATCTCGTTGCTGCTCGCCTCGGGAGAGGCGATTGGCGTGACCCGGGCAACAAATACGCTGCGCAGATCATCCACCGAATCAAGACGCGCGCGCTGCACACCTTCGACCAGCACTTTGATGGTGCCGTCAGGCAGTTTGAGCATCTGCAAAATATTGGCAATGCAGCCAATGTCGTAGAGATCCTCGGCGCTCGGCTCATCCTTGGCGGCAGACTTTTGCGCCACCAGCAGGATGCTTTTGCCCGCTTCCATGGCGTTTTCCAACGCTTTGATGGATTTCGGGCGACCTACGAAAAGCGGAATCACCATATGCGGAAAAACCACCACATCGCGCAGCGGCAGCAGCGGCAATTCCAGTTGTTCGTTGGGGAGATCAAGCGGGCCTGACATGTTTTTACCCTTTCCAAGACGCGTTGAGCCCAGATATGGGCTCAAGCGATGATTTCAAGCAACGCAGCAGAGCAGGGTCAGTTGGAGCCGGAAACTTTTTGCTGATCTGCGTAGATGAGCAAGGGTTTCGTGCCTTCCTCGATGGTGTTTTCGTCGATGACGACTTTTTTAACCGACTTCATCGTCGGCAGTTCGTACATGGTGTCCAGCAACGCAGCTTCCAATATGGAGCGCAGACCGCGTGCGCCGGTCTTGCGGCGAATGGCTTTACGCGCCACCGCATGCAGGGCGGCCGGGCGGAATTCGAGCTCGACGTTCTCCATCGCAAACAGCTTTTGATACTGCTTGACCAGCGCGTTCTTGGGTTCGACCAAAATCTTGATCAACGCCTCTTCATCGAGTTCCTGCAGCGTGGCAACCACCGGCAAACGGCCGACGAATTCGGGGATGAGGCCGAACTTAACCAGATCTTCCGGCTCTACCTGCCGGAAGGTTTCGGTCAGATTCTTGCCTTCACGGCTTCTGACTTCGGCGCCGAAACCGATCCCGGCTTTTTCAGTACGATTACGGATGATCTTGTCCAGGCCATCGAACGCACCGCCGCAGATGAACAGAATATTGGTGGTGTCGACCTGGATGAAATCCTGGTTGGGGTGTTTGCGCCCCCCTTGCGGCGGAATCGAGGCGACAGTGCCTTCGATCAGTTTGAGCAGCGCCTGCTGCACACCTTCACCCGACACATCGCGGGTAATCGACGGGTTGTCAGACTTGCGCGAAATCTTGTCGATTTCATCGATGTATACGATGCCCTGCTGCGCTTTTTCGACATCGTACTCGCATTTTTGCAGCAGCTTTTGAATGATGTTCTCGACGTCCTCGCCCACGTAGCCAGCTTCGGTCAAGGTTGTGGCATCGGCCATCACAAAAGGCACATCGAGCACACGCGCCAAGGTCTGGGCGAGCAGCGTCTTACCGGAGCCGGTCGGCCCGATCAGCAGGATGTTGCTTTTGGAAAGTTCAACTTCGTCATGACGGCCCGCAATGTGGCGAAGGCGTTTGTAATGGTTATAAACCGCCACGGCAAGACTGCGTTTGGCCTGATTTTGGCCAATCACGTATTGATCGAGCGTGTCGCAAATTTCCTGTGGCGTGGGCAATTTCCCGCCAGCCGTCTCGACCGCGGTATCGCCCGCGATTTCGTCACGGATGATGTCATTGCACAGCTCGATGCACTCGTCGCAAATGAAAACAGACGGCCCCGCGATCAGCTTGCGGACCTCGTGCTGACTTTTGCCGCAGAACGAGCAGTAAAGCAGTTTATCGCTGCCCGATTTCTTTTCCGCCATGTTATTCCCCGCTTGGCTGTCAGGATTCGGAGCGGCTGGTCAAGACTTGATCCACCAGGCCGTACTCGACTGCAGCGGTTGCCGACATGAAGTTGTCTCGGTCGGTGTCTTTTTCGATTTGCTCGACTGTCTGCCCGGTGTGTTTGGCCAGCAATTCGTTGAGCCGACCGCGCAGATAGAGAATCTCGCGGGCGTGGATCTCGATGTCCGACGCCTGACCCTGAAATCCGCCCAAAGGTTGATGGATCATCACCCGCGAGTTGGGCAGGCAGTAACGCTTGCCCTTTTCGCCGGCGGCCAGCAGAAAAGCGCCCATGCTGGCCGCTTGGCCAATGCAAAGCGTGCTGACATGCGGCTTGATGAACTGCATGGTGTCGTAAATCGCCATGCCCGCGCTGACCGAACCGCCCGGGGAATTGATGTAGAAATGGATATCCTTGTCCGGGTTTTCCGACTCAAGAAAGAGCAACTGCGCGACGATCAGGTTGGCGGTGACATCATTGACCGGGCCGACCAGGAACACCACCCGCTCCTTCAGGAGGCGCGAATAGATGTCGTAGGCGCGTTCGCCGCGCCCGCTCTGTTCGACCACCATCGGAACCAGGCCGAGACCGACCGGTTCCCAGGTGCTGCCATGCTGTGGTGTTCCGTTGTTCATCGCCTGCTCTTTTCGCGGCTCAGGCCGCATTGCCCATCAATTCGTCAAAAGACACCGCCTTGTCAGTGGTCTTGGCCTCGGCGACCGCCCAGGAGACGACGTTGTCTTCGATGACCACCGCTTCGGCCTGCGCCAAGCGCTCCGGCTGCGCATAGTACCAGCGTACCAGCTCTGCCGGGTCTTCGTAGCTTTGCGCCATCTCTTCGATCAGCGCACGGATCTGCTCCGGCTTGGCGTGCAAGTCCTTGCTCTTGACCAGTTCTGCCATGATCAGACCCAGCTTGACACGGCGCACGGCCTGGTCGGTGAACCAGCTCGTATTGACTGGAATATCTTTGGCTTTGATCCCACGCGCCTCCAGGTCGCGCTTGGCATTTTCGGCCAACTGCCGGGCTTCGGCTTCGACCAGCGCCTTGGGCACCTCGATCGGATTGGCCGCCAGCAGAGCTTCCATGACCTGCTCCTTGAGCCGCGCCTGAATACGCCGTTTCACCTCACGCTGCAGACTGGTCTTGACCTCCTCACGCAGCTTGGCCACATCACCGTCGGCCACACCCAGCGCACGCGCAAAATCGGCGTCGATTTCGGGCAGACGGGGTGCCTCGACCTTCTTGAGATGCACCTCGAACTGTACCGTCTGGCCGGCCAGATGCGCGGCATGGTAGTCCTCCGGGAAGGTCATATCGAAAACCTTGTGCTCGCCCGCCTTGAGACCGAGCACCGCGTCCTCGAACGCTTTGAGCATGACGCCGCCGCCGAGCACGAAGGCATAGTCTTGTGCCTGACCACCCTCGAACGGCTCGCCATCTTTACGGCCGGTGAAATCGACCGTGACCCGGTCGCCGTCTTCGGCGGCCTTGTCGAGCGCTTCGAAAGTGGTGCGCTGCTTGCGCAGCACTTCCAGCGTCTTATCGACCTCGGCATCGCCCACCTCCAACACCGGGCGTTCGATTTCGCGGTCTTTCAGCTCTGCCGGAACGATCTCGGGATAGACCTCGAACACAGCGGTGAACTCCAGTTTATCGGTGTTCGCATCGTTTTCGGGCTGTTTCGGTTCGATGCGCGGATAACCTGCCACACGCAAGTTCTGTTCCCGGACTTGCTCGATGAATGCTTTTTCGACCGCCGCGCCGATCGCCTCGGAACGCGCCTGTGCGCCATGAGTCTGCTCGACGAGCTTCATCGGCACCTTGCCCGGACGAAACCCTGGCATTTTGACCGAGCGGGCCAAGCGCTTGAGGCGAACAGCCACTTCCTGCTCGATCGTAGCCATCGGTACGGACATGTCGATACGGCGCTCGAGCGCGCTTTGCGATTCCTGGTTGGTTTGCATTAAACGATCCCTAAGAAGTCCATTGATTGCGCCCTGGGCGCGGCGCTGAAAAGTGGTGACCGATGCAGCGCTCAGGCCAAAGGTGAGCGGACGCATGTTGCAGAAAAACGCTCATTCTAACACAGCCCTGGGGGCTTCCATCCAGCGTAAATCAAGGACCAAAATGCGCCAACCCCCCTTCCGAGCGGGGTTTTCGCTAGAACAATCACCCGCGGAACTCGTGGCCTGCCCTTCGCTCTCACGAGTAACGCCCACACGACCGGACATGTAGCGGATATACCGCAGCACGGGCCGGCCCCGACGATGACAGAGGAGCGGCGACATGAGCATTTTCAACGCCTACCAAACGCGCTTCGAATCCGCCCGTGAAGAAGAGATGTCGATCCAGGAGTATCTGGAGCTCTGCCGGCATGACCGTTCGGCCTATGCCACCGCCGCAGAGCGGATGCTGATGGCCATCGGCGAACCCGAGTTGGTCGACACCCGCCTCGACCCCCGCCTGTCGCGCATTTTCTCTAACAAGGTGCTGCGCCTGTATCCGGCGTTTCGAGATTTCTACGGCATGGAGGAGGTCATCGAACAGATCGTGTCGTACTTCCGACACGGTGCTCAGGGGCTGGAGGAAAAGAAACAAATCCTCTACCTGCTCGGCCCGGTCGGAGGCGGCAAGTCTTCGCTGGCAGAGAAACTCAAGAGCCTGATCGAAAAAGTTCCCTTTTACGCCATCAAGGGTTCGCCGGTGCATGAGTCGCCGCTGGGACTATTCGATCCTGAAGAAGACGGCGCACTGCTCGAAGACGATTTTGGTATCCCGCGGCGCTACCTCAACACCATCATGAGTCCGTGGGCAGTCAAGCGCCTGCACGAGTTCGGCGGCGATATCACCAAATTCCGCGTGATCAAGCTGCGCCCTTCGGTGTTACGCCAGATTGCGGTGGCCAAGACTGAGCCGGGCGACGAGAACAACCAGGACATCTCCTCGCTGGTTGGCAAGATCGATATCCGCAAACTGGAACGCTATTCCCAGGACGATCCGGATGCTTACAGTTACTCCGGCGGTCTATGCCTGGCCAACCGAGGTTTGCTGGAGTTCGTGGAGATGTTCAAGGCACCGATCAAGGTGCTGCACCCGCTGCTTACCGCCACCCAGGAGGGCAACTACAAGGGCACCGAGGGCTTCGGGGCGATTCCCTTCGACGGCATCGTGATGGCGCATTCGAATGAATCCGAGTGGGTGGCCTTCAAGAACAACAAGAACAACGAAGCCTTCCTCGACCGCATCTTCACCGTCAAGGTGCCCTATTGCCTGCGAGTGTCGGACGAAGTCCGCATCTACGAAAAGCTGCTCGCCAACAGTTCGCTGTCCGAAGCGCCCTGCGCGCCCGACACCTTGCGCATGATGGCGCAGTTTGCGGTGCTTTCCCGGCTCAAAGAACCGGAAAACTCCAGCATCTACTCAAAAATGCGGGTCTATGATGGCGAAAACCTCAAAGACACCGACCCCAAGGCCAAGAGCTTCCAGGAATATCGGGACTACGCCGGCGTAGACGAAGGCATGACCGGGCTGTCGACCCGTTTTGCCTTCAAAGTGCTGTCGCGCGTGTTCAACTTTGACCACCGCGAAGTCGCCGCCAACCCGGTGCATCTGATGTACGTGCTCGAACAGCAGATCGAACAGGAGCAATATCCGCCCGAAGTCGAAGCACGCTACCTGGGCTTTGTCAAAGAATTTTTGGCGCCCCGCTACGCCGAGTTCATCGGCAAGGAGATCCAGACCGCTTACCTGGAAAGCTATTCCGAGTACGGCCAAAACATTTTCGACCGATATTGCACCTATGCCGATTTCTGGATTCAGGATCAGGAGTTCCGCGATCCGAACACCGGCGAAATCCTCGACCGTAACGCGCTCAACGACGAGCTGGAAAAGATCGAAAAACCGGCCGGAATCAGCAACCCTAAGGACTTCCGCAACGAAGTGGTCAACTTCGTCTTGCGCGCACGGGCCAAAAACGGCGGCAAGAATCCCAGCTGGACCAGCTACGAGAAGCTACGCGCGGTGATCGAGAAAAAGATGTTCTCCAACACCGAGGACCTTTTGCCAGTGATCAGCTTCAATGCCAAAGCCAGCGCCGACGAGCAGAAAAAACACCAGGACTTCGTCAATCGCATGATCGAAAAAGGCTACACCGAAAAGCAGGTGCGCCTGCTATGCGAATGGTATTTGCGGGTCCGCAAGAGCACTTGAGCGCGGTCCCGGTCTGACGCATCGCCGATGAGGCCGAAGACACGACGATAGGCCACTGACACGGCCGGCGCCCGGCCCTCCGGGACGCTCTCCGGTCGCCTGGAGGCAGTAAATGGTCCGCATCATAGACCGGCGGTTCGATAGCAAGAACAAAAGCGCAGTCAACCGTCAGCGCTTCATGCGCCGTTTCCGCCAGCAGATCCGCCGTGCGGTGTCGGAGGCCATTCAAGGGCGCTCGATCCGCGACCTGGACAATGGCGAACAGGTATCGATTCCGGCTCGCGACCTGTCCGAGCCGCATTTCCAGCATGGCAAAGGCGGCATACGCGAACAGGTGTACGCCGGCAATGACCAGTTTAGCGCGGGCGATCATGTCAGACGCCCGCTAGAAAGCGGGGGCGGTAGCGGACAGGGCAAGGCCAGCAACGAAGGCGAGCACGAGGACGATTTTGTCTTCCAGCTCTCGCGCGAAGAATTCCTCGACCTATTCTTCGATGACCTCGCCCTGCCCAACCTGGTGCGCACCCAATTGGCGCGCATCACCGATTACAAGACCCGCCGCGCCGGCTTTACCGCCGACGGCACGCCGGCCAATATCAACATCGTGCGCTCGATGCGCGGCGCGCTCGGCCGCCGGCTGGCGCTGGGCGCACCATGGAACGCCCGCCTGCGCGAAGCTCAGCGCGAACTCGAAGAGCGGGTGGCCGCTGGTGACGTCGATAGCGAAGAAGTCCGCGTGCTGCATGAGGAAATCGCCCGTCTGCGTGCGCGCATCGAAGGCATCCCTTTCATCGACAGCTTCGACCTGCGCTACAACAACCGTGTCAAGGTGCCGCTGCCCACCACCAGCGCAGTGATGTTTTGCGTGATGGACGTCTCCGGCTCGATGGACGAGGAAAAAAAATCCATCGCCAAGCGCTTCTTCATGCTGCTCTACCTCTTTCTCACCCGCAGCTACGAGCACATCGAAGTGGTGTTCATCCGCCACCATACCGTGGCCAAAGAGGTGGACGAGGATGAATTTTTTCACTCGCGCGAATCCGGCGGCACCGTGGTGTCCAGTGCGCTCAAGCTGATGCATGAAATCGTCCGGGAACGCTATGCCGGCGGGCAGTGGAACATTTACGGTGCGCAAGCCTCGGATGGCGATAACTGGGATAACGACTCGCCGATCTGCCGCGAGCTGCTCGACGAGGCCATCCTGCCGCACTGTCAGCACTTCGCTTATATCGAAATTACCCCGGGCGAGCCGCAGAACCTGTGGCGCGAATACGAACGCTTGCGCGCAGGCCACAAAAATTTCGCCATGCAGCGCATCGAAACGCCGGCCGACATCTATCCGGTATTCCGCGAACTTTTCAAAAAGACTCTCGTATGAAGCGCGCCGCCAGCCGCAAGAAGGAGACCCTGCCCGCGTCCTCGGAATGGACGATGGAGGCCATCGAGCGCTACCACGAGGAAATCGCCCGGGTAGCCGCCGGGTTCGGTCTGGATACCTACCCGGTGCAGATCGAGATCATCACCGCCGAACAAATGATGGACGCCTACGCCTCGGTGGGCATGCCGGTCAATTATCACCACTGGTCTTTCGGCAAGCACTTTCTTGCCACTGAAAAAGGTTACCGGCGGGGACAGATGGGCCTGGCCTATGAGATCGTGATCAACTCCAACCCCTGCATCGCCTACCTGATGGAAGAAAACACGCTGACCATGCAGGGTTTGGTGATCGCCCACGCCGCTTACGGGCACAACAGTTTTTTCAAAGGCAACTACCTTTTTCGCACCTGGACCAACGCCGACGCGATCATCGATTACCTGGTGTTCGCCCGCAACTTCATTGCCGAATGCGAAGAGCGCTATGGCGAGGAGGAGGTTGAGTTGCTGCTCGATTCCTGCCACGCGCTGATGAACCTGGGCGTCGACCGTTACAAACGCCCCCCGAAGCTCTCGATGGCCAAAGAAAAACTGCGTCAGCGCGAGCGCGAGGAATACCTGCAAAGCCAAGTCAATGAACTCTGGCGCACGCTACCCAGCCGCGAGCTGCCGCATGCGGCCGAAGAGCGTCGGCGCTTTCCTGCGGAGCCGGAAGAAAACCTGCTTTACTTCATCGAAAAACACGCCCCGCTGCTCGAACCCTGGCAACGTGAAGTGGTGAGAATCGTGCGCAAGATCGCGCAGTACTTCTTCCCCCAACGTCAGACCCAGGTGATGAACGAAGGCTGGGCCACGTTCTGGCACTACACCTTGCTCAACACGCTCTATGACGAAGGTCTGCTGGCCGATAGCTTCATGCTGGAGTTTCTGCAGTCGCACACCAACGTGGTGTACCAGCCGCCCTACAACAGCCGTTGGTACAGCGGCATCAACCCCTATGCGCTCGGTTTTGCGATGTGGCAAGACATCCGCCGCATCTGCGAAGCGCCCACCGCGGAGGATCGCGAGTGGTTCCCCGACATCGCCGGCAGCGATTGGCTGCAGACTTTCGACTTTGCCATGCGCAATTTCAAGGACGAAAGCTTCATCGCTCAGTTCCTTTCGCCCAAAGTCATGCGCGACCTGCGCCTTTTTGCGGTGTTAGACGACGATCGTGAGGACACTCTGAAAATATCCGCCATTCATGACCCGAGCGGCTACCGAAAAGTGCGCGAACTCTTGTCGGAGCAATACAACCTTGGCGCACGCGAACCCTATATCCAGGTCTGGAACGTCGATCTACGTGGCGACCGTTCGCTGACCTTGCGGCATCAGCAATACAAGCGCCGACCGCTTGGCGAATCCGCAGCCGAGGTGATGAAGCATCTGGCCCGTCTGTGGGGTTTTACCGTGCGCCTGGAGACCGTGGACGCCGACGGCCGGGTCGAAGTAGTGACCGAGGTGCGCAACGAAAAACGACGCGCGAGCCAGGACGATTGAATGGCCGAACCGCCCCGGCAAAGCCGCGCATTCACCCGTCTGCGCAGCTCAGCCCGCTGCCTCCAGCAAGGTGCGTACCGGCATGCCCTGCGCGATATGAATGCCGTTGCCGGTCTTTTTAGCGATCTTTTTCGCGGCCGCCGCGGCTGAGGCCACCTCCTCGGGTGTCTGGAACTGTCCGCCGGTTACATGCACCACGCCTGCCGCCACCGTGGTCAGCGGAAAAAACACCTTGAAGCCGCGCCTGTCCTCGCTTTCGAAGCCATTACGGGCCAGTTCTTCGGCATCGAACAGATCGCGCGCCCGACGGTTGAAATCCTGCACCACGCGCTCGCAGCGCGCGCGCCAGTCTTCGCTCTGGAACAGCACCACAAAGTCGTCGCCGCCCACATGGCCGACGAAATCGTGCGCCGGATCGGCATGCGCGCCAATCACCTGGGCGGCCAGCTTGATCATCTCGTCGCCGCGCCAGTAGCCGTAAAGATCGTTGTAGGGCTTAAAGTTGTTCAGATCGAAGTAACACGCCGCAAACTCCGCCTCCGCGTCCAGCAAGCGGCGGATATGCTCGGTGATTGGAATATTGCCCGGCAAAAAGGTCAGCGGATTGGCATGGCGCGCCGCCTCGATGCGGCGCTCGGTCACTGCGCGTACCAGACTCTCGCCGGTGGCCAAACCGGCGTAACGGCCGTTTTCGGTGATGATGAACCCTTCATGCAGGTAGCGCTGATCGTCGCCGGTCAGCACCGAGGTGAGCGAATCGATTGGGGCACTGGCCTCCACCCGCAAGGGCGTGGCGTTCATGAACAGCGTGCACGGCCTTCGTCCGTAAAGTTCGCGCGAGTACCGTTGGGCGAATTTATCCACAAAATTGCGGCGATCCACCAAGCCGATGGGATAGTCGTTCTCCACCACTGCCACCGCATGCAACTCGGGATGACGGGAAAACAGCTCCATCAAGGCGCTATTGCTGGCCGAGGCGGCAATGGTTGGCGCCGCCAGCTTGAGCCGCCCGACGGTTTCAGCCAAATCCGGACGCGGTGCGGAATTGGGCAGCACCGCGATTTTGGACGACCGTAACACCGCGCATGCCGACTCGGCCACCACCGCTTCGGGCTGCGCAGCCGGGCGACCCAAGAAATAGCCCTGCCCATGGTGGCAGCCCAGGTCGCGCAACACCCCGAGCTCCTCTGCTTCTTCGACGCCTTCGGCCACCAGCGGGGTGCCGAAGGCCGTGGCCAGGGCCAGCATGGCGCGAAACACCTCCACTTTGCGGCTGTCGCGGTGGATGCCGCGCACAAAAAACTTGTCGACCTTGACGATTTGCGGTTTCAACTGCGCCCACAAGCGCAGGCTGGAGCGGCCATCGCCAAAATCGTCCAGCGCCAGGCCCACGCCTTGACCGGCAAGTACCGCGCAGGCGGCTTGCAACGCATCGACATCCTCCACGCGTTCATGTTCGGTCAACTCCAGCATCAGCCGCGCGGGCGACAAGCCCGCGTTCACCGCGCAGCGCAATAGCGCGCCGCCCCGCTCGCGGCCAAAGGCGCAGATCGCCGGTGCACTCAGATTGAGAAACAGCTTGCCCGGCAGATGTCGCGCGGCAAACGCCTCGATGGCCCCAGTGCACGCAGCAGCCTCCAGTGCCATGACCAGACCGCAGTGCTTGGCCACGCGCAACAGCTCATCCGGCGACTCCAGCGCGGAGCCGGTCGGCCCGCGCATCAGCGCCTCGAAGCCCAAAATGGAAACCTGACCGATATCGACGATAGGCTGAAACACAAAGCGCAGCCCTTGCCCTTCCAGGAGCTGCCGCAACTCCATGGCCAGCCTTGCGTTGTACAGCATGATCACCTCGGTGATAACGATCGGCCGCAGTATGCACACCGCAGGTTAAGTTTCGATGACCGCCCCACTGACACCGCAGGGCTTACAATCGCCGCTCATCGACCCCTCGCTGCGACCGCCATGTTCCTGCCCGCTCAGCCCATCTACCCGGTTGCCGGCATCCGCGACATCGAAGCGCGCGTCATGCCCGATGCCAAACCTTCGCTCATGGAGCGCGCCGGCCGCGCCGCGGCCGAAGATGCCGTGCGTCTGATCATCGACCGCCCCGGCCCCATCCTGGTCGCCTGCGGCCCAGGCAACAATGGCGGCGACGGTTTCGTGCTGGCTCGGCATTTTCGTCAAGCCGGCCGTGAAGTGGTCACCGTCTTCGCCGACGATGCCGCAGCGCTGCCACCGGATGCAGCCAAAGCGCTGGCAGACTGGCACGCCGCTGGCGGCCAGACGGTCGCAGCGCTGCCGCCCACACCGGCAGACGGTTGGGCGCTGGTGGTCGACGCGCTGTTCGGCATTGGGCTGACCCGGCCCATCGTCGGCCGCCACGCCGAATGGATCGCCACGCTCAACGGCCAGCGGGCGCCGCGGCTGGCACTGGACATTCCCAGCGGCCTGGATGCCGATACAGGTCGAGTGCTCGGCGCTTGCTTTCGCGCCACCCACACCACCACCTTCATTGCGCTCAAACCCGGCCTCTTGACCTTGGATGGTCCGGACTACGCAGGGGAGGTTTCGGTACAGCGCCTGGAGGTGGACGCTGCGGCCTGGCTCAAGCCGCAAGGCCATGCGGTGCGTCCCAGCTTGTTCGCCCGCCACCTGGTTGCGCGGCGGCGCAACTCGCACAAGGGTTGTTACGGCGACGCAGCCATCCTGGGCGGTGCACCCGGCATGGGCGGCGCCGCTTTGCTGGCTGCCCGCGCCGCGCTGTGGTTGGGTGCCGGACGGGTCTTTGCCGGCTTGATCGACCCGCAGGCGCCAACGCTGGACCCAAGCCGGCCAGAGCTGATGCTACGCCCAGCCGACGAGTTGCCCGCACAGCTGACCGCGTTGGCGATCGGCCCTGGTCTCGGGCAATCCGGCCGGGCCGCTGCTGCGCTGACCCAGGCCATCGCCCGCGAAATTCCACTGGTGCTCGATGCCGACGCCCTCAACCTGCTGGCTGCCGACCCACACTTGCAGCATGCCGTACTCACGCGCAGCGCCCCCACGATTCTCACCCCACACCCGGCCGAGGCCGGGCGACTGCTCGGCTGCGACACTGCCGCGGTGCAGGCTGACCGGGTGAGCGCGGCACGGGCGCTGGCCACACGCTACCGCGCGCATACGGTCCTCAAAGGCTGTGGCAGCGTGATCGCCAGCACCGATGGCAACTGGTACATCAACGGTACCGGCCACCCCGGCATGGCCAGCGCCGGCATGGGCGATGTGCTCTCCGGGCTGATCGTTGCCCTGCTGGCCCAAGGCTGGCCGGCCGCACAGGCATTGATCGCAGCCGTGCATCTGCACGGCGCGGCTGGCGACCGCCTGGCGCGCGAGGGCATTGGCCCGATCGGACTGAGCGCAAGCGAAGTCATCGATGCCGCGCGCGGCATCTTCAACGCTTGGATCATCGAAGCCAACCGCGACGGCGGTTGATGTCCCTGCGCGGCGCTCATCCTTCCGGCTCACCGTAGATCGGCGCAGATTACAATCGCCTTACCGCCTTTTTGGCACTTTGCCATGCAGAAAGTCCCCATCGACCGCCTCCAGCCCGGCGTCTTCATTTCATTGTCGTCTATCGGCTGGTTGCGCCATCCGTTTCTGTTGAACGAATTTCGCATCGCCAACCCCAAGCAGATTCGCGCACTGCGGGAGATGGGCCTGGCGGAGATCGAATGGGATCCGGCGCGCAGCACGGCTCAGCCCTTACCCGAGCCGGCCGTGCCCTTCGAGGCGGACGAGGAGGATTTCAGCCGCGCCGCGCTGGCCGGCATGTTGGATGAAAAGCGCCAACGCCTGGAACGTCTGCGGCGACAACGCGAGGCGCTGGCGCGCCGGGAGCGCCAATACGCACAACACGCCACGGCAGCCAGCGACATTCTCAAAGGTTTTCCGGGCCGCGCCACGCAAGCGCATGCCAGCGGCAGGCAATTGGCCAACCAAGTGGTCGACGGCCTGATCGGTGCCGAGAGCATGGCAATCCACCTGGTCAACCAGAAATTCAAAGAGAGCGACATGGCTTTCCATGCGCTCAACGTCATGGTGCTGTCGCTGCTGTTGGGCCGCGCCCTGGATCTTTCCGAGGACGAACTGCGCCATCTTGGCGTCGGCGCCCTGTTGCACGACGTGGGCAAAGCGGAGATTCCGCCGCGCATCCTGCGAGCCGCCACCCGCACCCCGCCGGAAGAATCCTTCTACCGCGCCCATATCGGCTACGGTATCCAGGCAGTGGCCGGCGCGCAGGGCATCAAAGTGGCCGAGCGCAATATCATCGCCTGTCATCATGAACACTGGGACGGCAGCGGCTTTCCGAACAAGCTCGCGGGCGACAAGATTCCCCGGCTGGCGCGCATCGTGGCCATCGCCAACCGTTACGACAACCTGTGCAACCCCTTCGAGCTGCACCACGCCAAAACCCCGGCCGAAGCGCTGCGGCAAATGTTCAAAACCGAAGGCGCCCACTTCGACCCGACCATGCTGCAGGCTTTCATCAAAACGCTGGGCGTCTATCCGCCCGGTTCGTTTGTGCATCTATCCAACGGCGCAGTCGGTCTGGTGGTGGAAACCAATCCAGACGCCCTGCTGAATCCGCTGATCATGCTCTACGACCGCGATATTCCACGCAGCGAGGCAATGCTGTTGGATCTACGCGAAGTCGATCTCAAGATCGACTCGGCGGTCAGTCCCGCCAAACTGCCGGTTGAGGTCGTGGAATATCTCGCCCCGCGCGGCCGTCTGGATTATTACGTCGAAGGCACGGCCCGCTGAGAGCGCGCTGGAAAACGTAACCAAGATAGCCCAACCCAAGGCCGCCGCAGCGCAGCCATCTTGACCTATGAAAGAGATGGTCCAGGGGGCGAGCACCGCACAACGGCCGCCGATGGCCCACCGCGGCAGTTTTTCAATGGCCTGTTAGAATCGGGCGCTCACTGCGCATACAGCCCCTGCCATGATCCTGTCCGAACAACTCCGTATCGAAATCCAACGCTCGGTCGCCGTCTCGCTTGCCGAAGATGTCGGCACTGGCGATCTCACCGCCCGACTGATTCCTACCGCCACACAAGCCCGCGGCCGGGTGATCACCCGCGAGGATGCGGTGATTTGCGGCACGGCATGGTTCGACGCCACCTTCGCCGCGCTCAGCCCAACCGCCAGCGTGCTATGGCATGTACGCGACGGGGAGACGGTGCGTGCCGGCCAAACACTGTGCGAGGTGGAGGCCGATGCCCGCACCTTGCTCACTGCCGAACGCACCGCGCTCAATTTCTTGCAGCTACTGTCCGGTACCGCCACGGTGACCCGTCGCTTCGTCGAGGCGGTGGCTGGCACCCGGGCGAAAATCGTCGATACCCGCAAGACCCTACCCGGCCTGCGTCTGGCACAAAAATACGCGGTGACGGTAGGCGGTGGCACCAATCATCGCATCGGCCTGTTTGATGGCATTCTGATCAAGGAAAACCACATCATCGCCGCGGGCGGCATCCGCCAAGTGGTCGAACAAGCGCGCGCCATTGCGCCGTCGAACGTGTTTATCGAAGTGGAGGTGGAAAACCTCGACCAGCTGCGTGAAGCGCTTGCTGTGGGTGTGAGCATGATCCTGCTCGACAACATGAGCCTGGACCAAATGCGCGAAGCGGTAAGCATGACCGCAGGACGGGCCGAGCTGGAAGCCTCCGGCGGAGTGAATATCGAGCGTGTGCGGGCGATTGCCGAAACCGGAGTGGACCGCATCTCGATTGGCAGCCTGACCAAGGATGTGCGCGCACTGGATCTTTCCTTGCGGCACATCGAGGAATGATTTTTCCTGGTGCCTGCCATCCGGGATGAACGAGGTGCTCGCCGCCGCGCTGAAACCCTGGCCGAACGTGCCGGCCTGCTACGGCTGGCTGTCGCTTGACCGCCGCGGACGCTGGCGGCTGCAGGGCGAGCGCATCGAACACGCCGGCCTGATCGCCTTCCTCAACGCCCACTACCATGCCGACGAGGCCGGCAATTGGCTGGTGGATAACGGCCCGCAGCGGGTGTATGTGCGGCTGGAGTATCTGCCCTGGGTGGTGCGCCTGCGCCCGGACGGCAGTCTGATTACGCACACAGGCCAGACCACCGTCGCGCGCGCCCCGGTGCTAGTCGACCAGGACGGCTGCATCGTGCTGGATACCGCAGTCGGCCCCGCGTTATTGCACGACCTGGATCTCGCGGATTTCGTCGCCGCGTTGTGCGATGAAACAGGCCAGCCCGTCTCGGAGGCGGCGCTTATGGCGCTCTTCGAGGGTGAAACGCGCCAGACCATCCTGTGGCGTGATCTGCCGCTGCAACCGGTGCGTAGCGCCGAGCTGCCCGCGCGCTTTGGCTTTCAGCCCACCCCTTCGCCTTGAGGCGGCGACACCGCTTGGCGTTTGGCATATTGCCGCAGCGCATTGCGATAGCCACGCCAAGCGCACACTGCCACCGCGATCAGGATCAACCCCAGCACCGTAAGCTTGAACGCCATACCGTCACCGGCTCCCACATCCGAGGTCAGGCTGGCCAAAAAACCTTGACCGCTGACCCGGTCAGTCCACGTGCTCGGCGATGAAACGCTTGACCGCTTCAACGTCCGGTGCCATGACCTCGACACGCTGTGGCAGGCGCTCGATGCCTTCGAGAGCGGCCGGACGCTCCGGCTCGCGGCCGAGCGCTTCGCGGATGGTGTCGGCAAACTTGGCCGGCAGAGCGGTTTCCAGCACCAGCACCGGCACGCCCGCCTGAATCCGATCCGCACATGACCACGCCACTTTCACCCCATCGGCGGTGTGCGTGTCGATCATCACCTGGTACTGCGCGAATACCTTGCGAATGGTGGCCAGCCGATCGGCATGCGTACTCGACCCAGAGACAAAGGCAAAATCGTCGATGCGGGCAAAGTCGGCCGACGAGGACAAATCGAACGGACGCCCCGCATCCACTTCCGCCCACAGTGCAGCGACTTTCTGCGGATCACGCCCGACCAGATCGAAAACGAAGCGCTCGAAGTTCGACGCCTTGGAAATGTCCATCGACGGACTAGAGGTGACACGCGTCTCGGCAGCCTTACGCGGACGATAGACGCCGGTGCGGAAAAATTCGTCGAGCACGTCGTTTTCATTGGTGGCCAGAATCAGCCGCGCCACCGGCAAGCCCATCATGCGCGCAATGTGCCCGGCGCAGATGTTGCCGAAGTTGCCCGATGGCACGCAAAAAGCCACTTGCTGGTCGTTGGACTCGGTCGCGCCGAAATAGCCTTTGAAGTAATAGACGATTTGCGCCGCCACCCGCGCCCAGTTGATCGAATTGACCGCACCAATGTGATATCGCGCCTTGAAAGCGGCATCATTGGAGACCGCTTTGACGATGTCCTGGGCGTCGTCGAACATGCCGGTAATGGCGATGTTGAAGATGTTTTCATCTTGCAACGAATACATCTGCGCACGCTGGAACGGACTCATCAGCCCATGCGGCGACAGCATGAACACCCGCACACCGCGCTTGCCGCGCATCGCATATTCGGCCGCCGAGCCGGTATCGCCCGAGGTCGCACCGAGGATGTTGAGGCGCTGCCCGCGCTTGCCCAGCACATACTCGAACAAATTGCCGAGCAGTTGCATGGCCATGTCCTTGAAAGCCAGCGTCGGACCGTTGGACAGCTCCAGCAAGCCCAATTTGCCCGGCTCCAGCCAATGTACCGGGGTGATGTCGGCCGGATCGTCGCCCGGGCGGGCATGGCAAAAGACTGCGGGCGTATAAGTTTTGTCGCAGATCGCTTTCAGATCGGCCGCAGGAATGTCGGTGATGAATTTGGACAAAATTTCGTAGGCCAGCTCGGCGTAGGAAAGCTTGCGCCAAGCGTCCAGTTCGGCGCGACTGACCTGCGGGTAGGTTTCCGGCAAGTAGAGGCCGCCGTCCGGCGCGAGGCCGCCGAGCAGGATGTCGCAGAATTCGGGCCGGCCGGCATGGCCGCGGGTGGAAAGATATTTCACCATGGAGTCCTTGGTCTTGGTGAGACGGATGGCGCGCTTACTCGCGCGAACGTGAGTCGATCATCAGGGTTACCGGGCCATCGTTTTCCAGGTGGACCCGCATGTTGGCGCCGAATACCCCGGTCGGCACCGCGCGGCCGAAAGCCTGCGACAGCCGGGCAACAAAGCCATCGAACAGCGGCCCGGCCAGCTCGGGCGGTGCGGCGCGGCTCCAAGACGGGCGCCTGCCTTTGCGGGTGGAGGCGAACAGGGTGAATTGGCTCACCGCCAGCAGTTCGCCCCCCACTTCTTGCACACTGCGGTTCATGACCCCGGCCTCGTCGTCGAACAGACGCAGGTGGATGAGCTTGTCGACCATCCAGTCCTGGTCGGCGGCGTCCAAAGGCGCGTCTGCAGCCTCGAAGCCGATGAGCAACAGCAGACCGGGGCCAATGGCGCCGCTCACCCGCCCCTCGACCTCTACCCGCGCAGCGCGCACGCGCTGCACCAGCACCCGCACGCCCAGCCCCGCTTACTGCAAGTGTTCCAAACGCAGGCGGGTGACCTTGCCACAGACCACCGGCAGCGCCTCGATCTTGGCAATCGCGGCGTTGGCGTTTTTCTCCACCGTCTGGTGGGTCAACATGATGATGTCGGTCTGCGATTCACCCTCTGCCGGCTCCTTTTGGATCATGGCATCGATGGAGATGCCGCTGTCGGCCAGAATACGGGTGATGTCGGCCAATACGCCCGGTTTGTCCTCGACCCGCATGCGCAGGTAGTAGGCGGTGAGCACGTCCTCGATCGGCAACACGGCAATGTCTTGCACCTGATCGGGCTGGAAAGCCAGATGCGGCACGCGGTGCTCAGGATCGGCGGTGTGCAGCCGGGTGACGTCGACCAGGTCGGCGATCACCGCGCTGGCGGTCGGCTCGGCGCCGGCGCCCTTGCCGTAATAGAGCGTTGCCCCCACCGCATCGCCGTGCACCAGCACCGCGTTCATCGCGCCGTCTACGTTGGCGAGCAAGCGCTTTTCCGGGATCAGCGCAGGATGCACCCGCAGCTCAACGCCGTTGTCGCGGCGGCGGGCGATGCCCAACAGCTTGATGCGGTAACCGAGCTGCTCGGCGTAAGCGATGTCGGCCGACTCCAGCTTGGTGATGCCTTCGATGTAGGCTTTGTCGAACTGCATCGGAATGCCGAAGGCGATTGCGCTCATGATGGTGGCCTTGTGCGCGGCATCCACCCCCTCGATGTCGAAGGTGGGATCGGCTTCGGCATAGCCCAGCGCCTGCGCCTGCCGCAACGCCTGGTCGAACGGCAGGCCCTTGTCGCGCATTTCCGACAGGATGAAGTTGGTGGTGCCGTTGATGATGCCGGCCAGCCATTGGATGCGGTTGGCGGTCAGACCCTCACGCAGCGCCTTGATGATCGGAATACCGCCGGCCACCGCGGCCTCGAAAGCCACCATGACGCCCTTCTTTTGCGCCGCAGCGAAGATTTCGTTGCCATGCACCGCAAGCAGCGCCTTGTTGGCGGTCACTACATGCTTGCCGTTATCGATGGCCTTGAGCACCAGTTCCCGCGCCACGCCGTAGCCGCCGATCAGTTCGACGACGATATCGACCTCGGGATCACTGACCACCGTAAAAGCGTCATCGGTGAGCTTGACGCTGCCGCCGGTCACTTCCCGGGCATGCGCCAGGTTCTTGTCGGCCACCACGCTGATGCGGATCGGCCGCCCGGCGCGCCGGGTGATTTCCTCTTCATTACGTTTCAGAACCTGGAAGGTGCCGCCGCCGACGGTACCAATGCCCAGCAGACCAACATTGATCGGTTTCATGCAGTGTATTTCCGTGTCGTCATTGAAAGCGTAAAGAGCGGGCGCCTGCGGCCGGCTCAGTCGGTGCCGTGACGCTTGCGATAGTGGGCCAGAAAGCGTGCAATACGGCCGATGGCATCGCGCAGATCGTCCTCGTGAGGCAAAAAAACCAGGCGGAAGTGATCCGGCTGCGGCCAGTTGAAACCGGTGCCCTGCACCAGCAGCACGCGTTCTTCTTCCAGCAGTTCGGCAATGAAGGCCTGGTCGTCCTCGATCGGATACACCTTGGGATCCAGCCGGGGGAACATATACAACGTGGCCTTGGGCTTGACGCAGCTCACCCCGGGGATGGCGGTGATCAGCTCGAAGGCCAGATCGCGCTGGCGGCGCATACGTCCGCCTTCGGCCACCAGGTCGTCGATGCTCTGATAGCCGCCCAGCGCAGTCTGGATGGCGTACTGCCCCGGCACGTTGGCGCACAGCCGCATCGAGGCCAGCATATTGAGCCCTTCGATGTAGTCCGCAGCGCGGCGCTTGTCGCCACACACCACCATCCAGCCGGCACGGTAGCCGCAGGAACGGTAATTCTTGGATAAGCCGTTGAAAATGATGGTGAGCACATCCTCGGACAGCGCGGCCAGCGAGGTGTGGGTGACGCCCTCGTACAGCACCTTGTCGTACACCTCGTCGGCATAGAGGATCAGATCGTGCTCACGGGCAATCTGGACGATCTCCCGGAGCACCTCGTCCGGATACACCGCCCCGGTCGGGTTGTTGGGGTTGATCACCACGACGGCGCGGGTCTTCGGCGTGATCTTGGCGCGCAGGTCGGCCAGATCAGGCAGCCAGCCGGCGCCTTCGTCGCACAGGTAGTGCACCGGGCGCCCGCCCGAGAGGCTCACCGCCGCGGTCCACAGCGGGTAGTCGGGGGCCGGCACCAACACCTCGTCGCCGGCATTGAGCAGCGCGTTCATCGCCATCACGATCAGCTCGGACACCCCGTTGCCGATGTAGATGTCCTCGATATCCACCCCTTTGATGTGCTTTTGCTGGGTGTAGTGCATGACCGCCTTGCGTGCGGCGAAGATGCCTTTGGAGTCCGAGTAGCCCGCCGCATTGGGCAGGTTGCGGATCATGTCCATCTGGATCTCTTCCGGCGCATCGAAGCCGAACGCGGCCAGGTTGCCGATGTTCAGCTTGATGATCTTGTGGCCTTCGTCTTCCATCTGCTTGGCGCGGGTGAGCACCGGGCCGCGGATGTCGTAGCACACATCGTTGAGTTTGGAAGACTTGCGAATCGGACGGGCGGCAGCCTCGGCCTTGACCGCTTCGGTAGGTGCCACAGCCAGGTTCAGGGGTTTTGCCGCTTTCATTTCCGTTGCCCTCGTCGTATCGTTTCCGCGGATTCGCTGCGGGAGAGGCGTCTTGCGCCCCGTCTGGGCGCAAAAATTGCAATATTAGCCCCCCTGCCGCAGCGCGGCAATTTGCTCACCGCGGTGCGCGCGTACAGAGGTATCCTGTTCGGCCACCCCGGTTAGCCTTGTGCCACCACGGAAACGCCCGCCATGAAGCTTTATGCCGATCAACCTGCCAATCTCAACATCGTCACCGGCTACGGCCAGGACTACGTGCTGATCAACACGCAACGCCACGAGGGCAACCTGCTGATTACGCCGGACGAGGTCTTTGCCAACTGGGCGCCTGGCGGCTTTGCCGGCCTTACCGCCGACGATTTCGTTGCAGTGCGCAATCTCCAAGCGCAGGTGGCCATCATCGGCACTGGCGTGCGCCAGCGCTTCCCGGCGCCTGCCCTATTACGTCCGCTGATCGAAGCCGGCATTGGCTTCGAGGTGATGGATCTGCCCGCCGCCTGTCGCACCTATAACATCCTTGCCAACGAAGGCCGTAAAGTGGTGGCCGCCTTGCTGTTCGAGGCCGCCAACTGAATTTGGCCGCCGACGCGGCGATTGTCAGTATCCGCTCTCCTCGGCTACGCTGCGTCCGTTTCCCCCTGTTTGGAGGTCTCATGACGCCACCCGAGCTACCCGAGCTTACGACGCTACCCGAGCTTACCCTGCCAGCCACCGGCGGCGGTCCGATTGCGCTGGGCGCACTCAAAGGCAGTAAGGTCGTGATCTATTTCTACCCCAAGGACAACACTCCGGGCTGTACCAACGAATCGCGCGACTTTGGCGCGCTTTATGCCGAGTTCGTCGCTGCCGGGTGCAAGGTGTTCGGCGCCAGCCGCGACAGTCTGAAGTCGCACGAGAACTTCAAAGCCAAGCTGGAACTGCCCTTTGAATTGCTGTCAGATACCGACGAGACGCTGTGCGCCGCCTTTGGCGTAATCAAGATGAAAAACATGTACGGCAAACAGGTTCGGGGTATCGAACGCTCGACCTTCGTGTTCGCCGCCGATGGCAGCCTGGCGCGCGCCTGGCGCGGTGTCAAGGTGCCCGGCCACGCCGCCGAAGTGCTCGAATTCGTCCGCAGCCTGTAAGCCGGCAATCTTCCCTCCCGATCATCCCGCGAGCCGCCCGATGAGCAAACGCGCCCCCCGCAGCAAAAAAAGCCAGCCGATGACCAAGCTGTTCGTGCTCGACACCAACGTGCTGATGCATGACCCCACCAGCCTGTTCCGCTTCGAGGAGCACGACATCTATGTGCCGATCATGACCCTCGAAGAGCTGGACGCCAACAAAAAGGGCATGAGCGAGGTCGCCCGTAACGCCCGTCAGGCCAGTCGCACCATGGACGAGATCGTCACCTCGTCACTGGCGGACATGCATCAGGGTATTCCGCTTACTCAACCGTCCAATGGCCTGGCGACCGGCAAGCTTTTCCTGCAAACCGAAGCGATCCGCATGGCGCTGCCGGAGGCGCTGCCCACCGCCAAGAGCGACAACCAGATCCTTGCCGTGGTGATGCATCTGGTCGAGCGCTATCCCGGCCGTCCGGTCATCCTGGTGTCCAAAGACATCAACATGCGCATCAAGGCGCGGGCGCTCGGGCTGGCGGCACAGGACTACTTCAACGACAAGGTACTGGAAGATACCGATCTGCTCTACGCCGGCACCCGCGAGCTACCAGCCGACTTTTGGGAAACCCATGCGAAAGGCATGGAATCGGGCAAGGAAGAAGGCCATACCTGGTACCGCGTCACCGGTCCGCTGGCCGCCGAGCTGCTGCGCAACGAGTTCGTCTATCAGGATGGCGAGCCCGCACTGGAAGCCTGGGTGACTGAAAAGAGCGGCCGCACCGCAGTGCTTCGCACCATCACCGATTACCGTCACCAAAAAAACAACGTCTGGGGCATCACCGCACGCAACCGGGAGCAAAACTTTGCGCTCAACCTGCTAATGAATCCGGACATCGACTTCGTCACTCTGCTCGGCCAGGCCGGCACCGGCAAAACCTTGCTGACGCTGGCCGCCGGCCTCACTCAGGTGCTCGAATCCAAGCGCTACTCGGAGATCATCATGACCCGGGTCACCGTGCCGGTGGGCGAAGACATCGGCTTTCTGCCCGGCACCGAGGAAGAAAAAATGGCCCCGTGGATGGGCGCGCTGGAAGACAACCTGGATGTCCTCAACGGCACCACCGGCGAGGGCGGCGAATGGGGGCGCGCGGCCACGCGAGACCTGATCCGCAGCCGCATCAAGATCAAAAGTCTCAACTTCATGCGCGGACGCACCTTCATCAACAAATTTCTGATCATCGACGAGGCCCAGAACCTCACCCCGAAGCAGATGAAAACCCTGATCACCCGCGCAGGCCCGGGCACCAAGGTGGTCTGCCTGGGCAACATCGCGCAGATCGACACCCCCTACCTTACCGAAGGCAGTTCCGGTCTGACCTTTGTGGTGGACCGTTTCAAGGGCTGGGCGCATTCGGGTCATGTCACTTTGCAGCGCGGCGAACGCTCGCGGCTGGCAGACTACGCCGCCGAGGTCTTGTGAGCGTTTCAGGGCCGAGAGGCTTGCCGGCCGAGCGTATCGGCTTCCTGGACGATCCCTTGAAGCAGCGCCCAAACCCCATGCTCACGACCGCCCCCGAACTGCTCGCCCGCGCCGGTTCGGATTTTCTCAAGCACTTTGCGCCCTTCGACCGCATAGAGGCCGAAGCGCTGGCATTTGTCGCCCAACGCGCCGCACTCGGCTTTCACGCCCGCGGTCGCACCCTACTCAACCCGGACATGGGGCAGCCGCGTCATCTTTACATCATCCGGCACGGCACCGTTCAAGTCTTGCAGCACGTGGCCGGAGAGTTGAGCCATCTTACCCTGGGGCCAGGGGCCTGCTTTCCGCTCGACGCCTTGCTCGCTCAAAGCCCCGCAGCCCACACCTACATCGCGCAGGAAGACAGCTTCATCTACCAACTCAGTGCCGATGACTTTGGCCAGTTATTGCGCATCAGCCCGGTCTTCCATCTGTTCTGCACCCGGCATATCGCCAAACTGCTCGGGCAGGCCCGCCAGCAACTTCAAGATGCCTTTGCCCAGCGCGCCGCCGAACAGCAAACCATGACCACGCCTGTGGGCGAGCTGCTCAAGCGCACGCCAGCGTGGGTGAGCCCGGACACCACCACGCAGGCCGCCCTGGACCAGATGGCCAAGCTTGGCATCGACTGCATCGCGGTGTGTCACGCAGACCTTCAGCCGGTGGGCATGCTCACTTATGGCGAACTGCTGTCCCGCAGGGAGCCGGCCGCCTTCGACCTTGCCCAGCCGGTGGCCCAGATCATGCGCCCTGCGCCGTGCACGCTACCGGCCAGTGCCTTGGCTTACGACGCAGCACTGGAAATGGCCCGCCAAGGCGTGCGCCATCTGCTGGTCACCGACACGGCAGGGCGGCTGGCTGGCGTGCTCTCCGAACACGATCTATTCGAGCTGCAGCGCATCGGCTTACGCCAAGTGCGTGCCGGCATCGAGCACGCCACCGATATCGAAACCCTACAGCAGGCCGCCCTCGAGATCCGCCAACTTGCCCTGAGCTTGATCGCGCAAGGCATCGGCGCCGAACAGCTCACCCGTTTCATCTCGGCGCTCAACGACGCGCTGACCCAGCGCATCATCACGCTCGCCCTGACGCGCCACGACCTTGCCGGCCTCGACTTCGCGTGGCTGGCCTTCGGCTCGGAAGGTCGCCACGAGCAGACTCTGTCTACCGATCAAGACAACGGATTGATCTTCGTCCGCCCCGAGTCGGACGACAAAGACACGTCGAAGCTTCGCCTGCTGGCTTTTGCCCGGGATGTCAACCAAGACCTCGCGGCCTGCGGCTTTCCGCTGTGCAAGGGCAATGTCATGGCCAGTAACCCGGAACTTTGCCTGACGCCGCAACAGTGGCGTCACCGTTTTGGCAGCTGGATCAGCGAACCCGACCCTCAGGCCTTACTCAACGCCTCGATTTTCTTTGACTTCCGGGTGCTCTACGGTAACGCCAGCCTAGGTGACCACTTGCGCGCCTGGCTCAACAAAACCGCCAAAAACAATGCCGCCTTTCGTCGCATGATGGCAATCAACGCGCTGCAAGTTGCCCCGCCACTCGGTCGCCTGAGAGATTTCGTGGTCGACGACGACGGCACCCTGGATCTCAAAAAAACCGGCGCGCGCCTTTTCGTGGACGCCGCACGTATTTTCGCCCTTCACACCGGCGTCGAAGCCAGCGGCACAGCACAGCGCCTGCGCCAATCGGCAGAAAAAATGGGCATACCGCAAACGGAAGTCGCCGCCATCGTAGATGGCTTTCACTTCATCCAGTCGTTGCGCCTACGCGCACAAAATCTCAACACCGAGCATGACGCGCCAGGCGACAACACGCTGCGCCCGGATACGCTCAATGATCTGGACCGCGGCATTCTCAAAGAAGCCTTCCGTCAGGCCCGCAAGCTGCAGTCGCGCCTGCGCCTGGACTACCAGTTATGAACTGGCTGGATCGCCTACGCAGCCCGCGCAGCGAAGCATCCACATCTGCGCCTGCCATCCGCGATACGCTGCTGCGCTGGCAGGCCCTACCGCCGCCCGATCTGGATCGGCCGCACTTCGACGCCCGCTATGTGGTCATCAACACCGCAGCCACCGGCTTGGATCTCGAGCGCGACCGCGTGCTGGCAATCGGCGCGATCATCATCGACGCAGGGATGATCGACCCCCGCCAGTCGATATACGTGCCTGTGGATGAAAATCCAGCCGACACCCTCGTCGAAGTTTTGCACTTCTGTGGCAAGCTGCCGCGGGTGGTATTCAATGCCGGCTTCAACCGTATGGCGCTAGAGCGCTTGTGGGCGCAGTGGCTGAAAATCGAGCCCGAAGCCTTGTGGCTGGATCTCTTTTGGCTGCTGCCGGCGGTATTCCGCCCTGAGTTGGACGGTCCCACCCGGCTGGCGCAATGGATGACGATCTTCGGGATCGACACCTTCCAGCGTCACCACGCCCTGGGTGACGCCTGGGCCATAGCCCAGCTATTCATTGCCTTGCAGGGACATGCCACCCGCCTGGGTGCTGCCACCGCACGCGCGCTGGCAGAACTGGAACGCACACGTCGGCAGTTCACCACGCCGGCTTAGGTCGTCGGCTCACACATCCGCGCACGCTGCCGATTTACAGCCGCAGCGTCGATGCGTATAGTCCGCCCGATGCGTTTACGTCCCATCCTCTCCGTCCTCGTTTTCGTCGCTGCCGGCCTCGCCGCGATCGGAGCGCGCGCCGACGATGCGCTATCCTCGTCCAACGCCGCCGAGCTTGCCCCCGGCTACACCGAAGCGGCGCAGGAGCTGGTCAACCAGGCAATGAGCTACCTGGGCATCCGCTACCGCTTTGGCGGCAAATCGCCGGAAACCGGCCTGGACTGCAGCGGCTTGGTGCAGACCGTGTTCCGCAATGCACTGGGACTAGACCTGCCACGCACCGCACGCGAAATGGCCGGCCTGGGCAGCCGGGTGACCCGCGGCGAACTACAACCGGGCGACTTGGTGTTTTTCAACACCATGCGCCGCACTTTCTCGCACGTCGGCATCTACCTGGGCAACGGCCGCTTCTTGCATGCCCCGGCGCGCGGCGGATCGGTACGGGTGGACGACATCGGCGCTGCCTACTGGGCCAAACGCTTTAACGGCGCGCGTCGCCTGGTCAATGAAGACCACCTGCCTTCGACCCTGCCCGATATGCGTTGACCGGCGGCCAGCGGGCTGTGTGCCCGCCCGTTGCCAACCCTAGCCGCTCAACGCTTCTTGCGCTTGCAACCGTCCCCCGCAGCGCAGCGCCCGCACTCGTCTTCGCTCAAACGCCGCCCCAGTGCCTGCTGCAAAGCGCACACCGAACGTCGACAACAGACAAACATCACCCCCTCACGGCTGGCTGCTTCGCGAAAGCGCTGCATCACGTTGTGACCCAGAAAATCGGTAAATAAGATCACCACTTGAATGCCCGCCGGCAAGGGCGCACTACGACGCTGGTGTGTGGTGTCGCGCCCGCTCACATGCGCAGCAATACGGATACCGAATTGCTGCAGCACATCGGGAATGTTGCCAAGGCGGTCAGCGCCAACGATCAGTGCATTCATCTCGCTCTCCTTGTTGCGAATGATTCGCAGTAACGATAAACATAATGCGACCCATTTGCAACTGCGAATTGATCTCGTTACTATTGCTCTGTCCATTCACGCAACCAGGAAGGTCGTTCCACCATGATCAAAAAGGCAGTGTTTGTCTCCCTTCTCGCCGCGCTGGGTTTGAACGCCGGCGGCGCACTCGCCCAGCCGGAGTTGAACATTTACTCCGCCCGTCACTACCAGACCGACGAAGCGCTCTACGGCAATTTCACCAAGCAGACCGGCATCAAGATCAACCGTATCGAAGCCAAGGAAGATGAGCTGATCGAGCGGCTGCGCAATGAGGGCGCCAACAGTCCGGCCGACATCCTGATTACGGTAGATGCCTCGCGCCTGGCCAAAGCCGATGAAATGGGCTTGTTCGCCCCGGTCAAGTCCGCGGTGCTCGAAGCGCGCATTCCCGCCCATCTGCGCACCGATACCTGGATCGCCTTCTCCACCCGTGCGCGGGTGATCGTGTTCAACAAGGACCTGGTCAAGGCCGAGCAAGTGCAAAACTACGAAGACCTGGCCAACCCGGCACTCAAAGGCAAGGTCTGCACCCGCTCGGGCAGCCACCCTTATAACCTCTCGCTGGGCGCTGCGCTGATCCAGCACCTTGGCGCTGAAAAAACTGAAGAATGGGCGCGCAATCTGGTGGCCAACTTTGCACGCCCGCCCCGCGGCGGCGACACCGACCAGATCCGTGCAGTGGCCGCGGGCGAATGCGGCGTGGCCATTGCCAATAGCTATTACTACGCCCGCCTGATGAACTCCACCCGCCCCGAAGACCAGAAAGTGGTCGAAGCTGCGACCCTGGTGTGGCCAAACCAGAAAACCACCGGCACCCACATCAATGTCTCCGGTGCAGGCATTCTGAAGCATGCGCCGAACAAAGAAGCTGCGCTCAAATTCCTAGAGTACTTGGCCTCCGATGACGCTCAGCGTTATTTTGCCGACGGCAACAATGAATGGCCGGCGGTCGCCTCGGTCAAGGTCAACAACCCGGCGCTCGACAAACTGGGCGAATTCAAGGTCGACACCCTGCCGATGAGCAAACTGGCCGGCTCGGTTGCCGAGGCTCAGCGTATTTTTGACCGCGCCGGCTATCGCTAAAACCGTCGCCCGCAAAACTGCCAACAAGGCCGCCTACGGGCGGCTTTGTTTTTTCACTATCCTTGCGCTGGCAATGCGGGCCGCCCCCAATTTGCGCGACTCCGCTCCGCTGTCAGCATCCGGACAGCCCTGTATGATCGAGGACGACTGCATGCTTCAGATTCCGCTCGACCTGCCCGCCTTGCATCAGGCGCGCTCGCGCATCGCCGACGCGGTGATCCACACTGCGCAATGGCAGAACGACCCCTTATCGGAAGAGCTTGGCGTGGCATTGCAGCTCAAACTGGAGAATCTGCAGCGCACCGGCTCGTTCAAACTACGTGGTGCCACCCACAAAATCGACCGTCTGCTGAGCCAACATCGCCCCTCAGGGGTCATTGCCGCCTCGGCCGGCAACCACGCTCAAGGCGTGGCGCGCGCCGCGGCACTGGCCGGTCTGCGCGCAGTCGTGGTGATGCCGGTCAACGCACCGATCACCAAGGTGCAAGCCTGCCGCAAGCTGGGCGCCGACGTGCGCCTTGTGGGTGAGAACCTTGAGCAAGCTGCCGACCAGGCTCGGCGTATTGCTGCCGATGAAGGACTCACCTTTCTTCATCCGTATGACGATTGGGACGTAATCGCCGGCCAAGCCAGTTGCGGCTTGGAGATGTTCGAGGACGCGCCGGAGATGACACTGGCCATCGTGCCCTTGGGCGGCGGCGGGTTGATTTCGGGCATCGCGCTGGCGCTCAAGCTACAGAACCCGGCGATCCGCATCGTCGGCGTGCAGACTGAAGCGGTCCCGCCCTACCGTCGTTTCCTGGTCGACGGTTCGCTCGAAGAAGTGCCGCCCGGCGCGCACACCATCGCCGACGGCATCAAGGTCAAGCGACCCGGCGAACTTACCCGACGAGTGATCGCGCGGTATGTGGATGAAATCGTCACTGTGGACGACAACGCCATTGCGGAAGCGATCGTCACCCTGCTCGAACGCACCCGCACCATTGGCGAAGGTGCGGGCGTGGTTGGCCTGGCCGCGCTGATGCAGAAGAAAATCTCGCTACGGGACAAAGACCTCGCTGTGTGCGTGATCTCCGGCGGCAATGTGGACATGACCCTGGTGGGCCGCTCGATCGATTACGGCCTAGCCTCCAGCGGCCGGCTGATGAGCGTAGCGGTCACCATCAGCGACGCCCCCGGCCAATTGCTGCGGCTGATCCGCAACGTTGCCGAACTAGGGATGAACATTCGCCATGTCGAGCATCGCCGCGGCGAACTGCATGTCCCGGTGGGCATGACCGAAGTGATCCTGCAAATGGAAACCCGGGATTTCGCGCACCAGCGCGAACTGCTCACCCATCTTGCCGGCGAAGGGCTCACCGTGCGCAACCTGCTCGGCATCGAACGCGGCTGACAGCATAGCGGCCTGCCCGCTGCGATGGATACGATACGTAGACGAAAAAACCGCCGGTAACGGCGGTTTTTCATGATTCTGTGGTCGGGGAAAGAGGATTCGAACCTCCGGCCCCTGCGTCCCGAACGCAGTGCTCTACCAGGCTGAGCTATTCCCCGAAAGCACACTACACAAGGCCGACTGATTGATCAGTGATCTCGCGTAACTGCAAAGTCCGATAATTGTAGCAGTGCATCCTTGAAAATGGAAGAGGGCAATGCGTCCAGTGCATCGACGGCCCGCTGCGCTTCGGCGCGTGCATGGCGGCGGCTTGCTTCCAGCGCGCCGGTGGCCTGGATGGCGGCCAGCACCGCTTCGAAATCATCCCGCCCGCCGGTCTCGATCGCTTTGCGCACCAAGGCAGCCTGTTCCGCACTACCCTGCTGCATGACGTGAATCAATGGCAACGTTGGCTTACCTTCGGCCAGATCGTCGCCAAGATGCTTGCCGGTGGCGGCTTCGTCGGACGAGTAGTCGAGCACGTCGTCGATGATCTGGAAGGCTGTACCCAGATGCATCCCAAAGGCCGCCAAACGCTCTTCCAGGTCAGGCGCAGCGCCGCCAAGGATACCGCCCAGGCGGGTGGCCGCCTCGAACAGCTTGGCGGTCTTGTAACGGATCACGCGCAGGTAGCCCTCGATGCCGACATCCGCGTCATGGCAGTTGAGCAGCTGCAAGACCTCGCCTTCGGCGATGATGTTGGTGGCATCGGCCAACACCTGCATCACACGCATGCTGCCCACGCCCACCATCATCTGAAAGGCGCGCGAGTACAGAAAATCGCCCACCAATACCGAGGCGGCATTGCCGAACATGGCATTGGCGGTCTTGTTGCCGCGGCGAAGTTCGGACTCATCGACCACGTCATCGTGCAGCAGCGTGGCAGTGTGGATGAATTCCACCACCGCAGCCAATTCATGATGATGCGTGCCGCGATACCCCATGGCGCCAGCGGTCAAAAGCAGCAGCGCCGGACGCAAACGTTTGCCACCGCTATGGATGATGTATTCCGCCACCTGGCGGACCAGCACCACGTCGGAATGCAGACGCTGGCGGATGACCGCATCGACCGCCTGCATGTCGGCGGCGATCGGCGCGAAAAGCTGCTGGATGGACAAGGCAGAGGCGCTCACGCGAAAAAGCGCGATGGTAGGAGGCGCGCTGGCGCGGCGTCAACACAAAGAGGCGCGCACAGTAACCTCTGAGCGCGAATCGATCCGCCGACAAACGCTCAGGCGCCGATCAGGTCGGGACGATCGGTGATCACGCAATCGACGCCCCATCTGAACAGCGCCACAGCGCGTGCTGGATCATTGACCGTGTAGCACGCCAACCACAGGCCGGCAGCACGCACCGCCGCCACCGTGTCGGCATCCAGCGCAGCATGATCCATGTGCAACGCGACCACCCCGAGCGCGCGGCAACGAATCTGCCAATCTGCGGGGAGATGTTCGACCAGTAGCGCGCGAGGCAACTGCGGTGCCTCGCGCGCGGCAGCCTGCAAGGCGGTCTCGGAGAAGGACGACAACAGCGCCGGCGGGGTGAAATGGTGCGCCTCGGCCAGCACCGCGCGGGCCACGCTGCAACCGGTGTCCGCCTCGAAACCGGCCGCCGGCTTGATTTCCAGATTCACCGCCAAGCCAAGTTCGATGCAGCGCGTCATGACCTGCTGAAGACAAGGCAGCGGCTCGCCGGCGAAACGCTCGCCAAACCAGCCTCCCGCATCCAAGCTGCGCAGCGCCGCCCAAGGCGTATCGGCCACCCGTCCGCGCCCGTTGGTGGTGCGCGTCAGCGTTTCATCATGAATCAAGACCGGCACACCGTCGGCGGCAAGCATGACATCGAACTCAACCCCGCGACAGCCGCAGCGCGCCGCGACCGCCAACCCCGCCAAGGTATTTTCCGGAGCCAACGTACCGCCGCAGCGGTGCGCCAGCACGCGCGGCCACGGCCACGAGGTTGCGCTCATCACTGCTTCGCTCTCAACGAACCGGCAATGCACTCAGACGCGCGACCGCGGTATCCAGCGCCTCTTTGGCGGGTTTGACATCGGCCCACACATAGTCGAGCTCTTCGTCGAGGATGCGGCGCACGCCTTCGCGGCCAACCAGCACAGAGGCTGAGGATTCCTGTGTTGCGGGTTTGTTGTTGATTTGGCTGAGCGCAACCTTCAGATTGTCGGTATCGATACCGGCAAGCTCACTCGTGCTGGCCGGCATGCCCGCCGCGTTGAGCGGCAAAAACCCGGCATCGCGCTGCCAGGCAAGCTGGTTTTCAGGCTTCAGCCAAAAGTCGATGAAGCGGGCAATTGCCCGATATTCGGCAGGTTTTTTGCCCGCAGCCACCCACAATGAAGCGCCGTCGGCCAAGGTATTCTGGGGCGCGCCGGGAAAGTCGTCGTAAAACGGCAGACGCAACACGCCCACGTCCAGCCCGGTCTGCCGCCGAAACGCAGCCCAACTGGCCGACGGGGCAGCGATCACCGCGCATTCGCCGGAAGCGAAACGCCGTTCGGCCTCCCAACCACGCCCAAACAGGTGCAAATAGCGCGCGCGATACCAACTGGCCATCATGGCCACATGTTTGATCTGCACCATCCCATTGAACGCCGGAGCATCGGTGCGACCATGACGCGCGATGATCGGCACGTTGTGCCAGGCGCTGAGGTTTTCCACCATGACACGGGCGGGTTCGGACACGGTATAAGGGCACGCATGGCCGCTGTCGAACAACTGACCGAGCGCATTTTGCAGATCTTGCCAGGTGTTGAGCGGCGCAGCAGGATCCAGGCCAGCGCGACGGAACGCTTCACGATTGACGAAAAGCACCGGCGTGGTCAGCCCAACCGGTAATGCCAGCAGCCGCCCCTGACCGTCGAGCGGCTTACGGGTCATTGCCAACGGCGGACGAACGCTTTTGAGCGGCACCCCGGCCGAGCGCATCAGCTCGTGGAGCGGACGGTAACGGGGTTTGCCGGTCAGAAAGCGATCCTCGTCCTCGCCTTCGAGCACCAACAAGTGCGGCACAGCCCCCTGCTGCCAATCGCGCCGGGTCAATACAATCTGGTAATCCTTACTGCTGGCGTTGAAGCGATCGACCAGAGCCTGTAAGGCTTCGGTTCGCGCCAGATCGAAGCGGTGAGCCAGCTCGATTTCCTGCACCGCGGGAGCTGAACCGACGCGCGCGGCCAGCGGCTGGGCAAACGCATCGTAGGCGGGTAAATGCATCCACAACAGGACACAAACCTGTGCGACACGAACCAAAGGGCCGGAAAAGAACCTCATAACCATGGTCACCTGCAAAGTGATTCAAGATTTAGTCTGCGCTGACGATATTTTTCGGTGTAGGCCTTAAAACAGGCTGTAAAAATTTATGTTGACCGTCGCCCGCCGCCTTTTCCCCTTGCTGTTTTTGCCCATGCTGCTCGGCTGTGAGCGTCTGGCCGACCTGCTCGAACTGCCCGACCCGCAAAAAGAGGCCATGATTGCCGAAGCCGAAGGGCGCGCCATCGGCGGTGCCTGCCGACAGACCGGCCGCTCGCTGGAAGACTGCTACGCGCTCAACCCCAAAGCGCCCAAGGCCGCTGTGTTTGCCGGCTGGCGGGAAATGAACGACTACATGATGGAGCACAATCTGCCGGAGGTGCCATCGCAGATCGTTCGCTTGCCCACGCCGTCCGCACAGGGCGCCGAAGGTTCCAGCGCCCCTACTTTGGTTCCCGGCGCACCATTCACACCTATCAAGCCTTCCACGCATTGACTGCGCACGCAGGCACAGGCCGCAGGAAAGACATGCGCGTACATCGCAGCCGTCTTTTCCTTAAGGCGCGGGGTTGGCGCAACGCAGATGTATGTCGTCGATCTGCGCCAACAACTCGCTGTCGGGGCGATACGCCCAGGCAGCCAGATTTTCTTCCAGTTGCGCCATGCTGGTGGCGCCAATGATGGTGCTGGTCACACAACCGCGGTGATACACAAAAGACAGCGCCAGCCGCGTCAAGCTGATGCCACGGCTGCGTGCCAGCGCCGCATAGGCTTGCACCGCCGGCTCGACGCCCGGCTTGGCATAGCGCTGGCCGAAGTTTTCAAATTCATTCAGCCGGCCGGCGGCAGCGGGATTTTCCAAGTACTTACCGGTAAGGTGGCCAAAAGCCAGCGGGGAGTAGGCCAACAGACTGACACGCTCACGGTGGCAAACCTCTGCCAAGCCGTACTCGAACACTCGGTTGAGCAAATTGTAGGCATTTTGGATCGACACCACCCGCGGCAGGCCATGCTCTTCGGCCAAACGCACAAACTGCATCACCCCCCACGGGTGTTCATTGGACAGCCCGATGTAGCGGATTTTCCCTTCGGCCACCAATTCAGCCAGCGCCTCCAGTTGGGCGCGGATCGGTGTGCACGGGCGCTCTTTGGCCGGATCGTACTGCCACTGACCGAACATCGGTTGATTGCGCTCAGGCCAATGTAGCTGATACAGATCGATGTAATCGGTCTTCAAGCGGCGCAGACTGCCTTCGACCGCTGCGCGGATATTGTCACGATCCAGCGCCACCGGTCCGCCGCGAATCCAGTCCAGACTGCGAGCCGGTCCGGCGACCTTGGTTGCCAACACGATACGCTCGCGCGCCTGGCGCGCCAGCCAATTGCCGACGATGGTTTCGGTGGCGCCGTAGGTTTCGGCGCGTGGCGGCACCGCATACATTTCCGCGGTGTCGATGAAGTTGATTCCGTGCTCCAGCGCGTAATCGAGCTGGCTGTGCGCTTGCGCCGCATCGTTTTGCTGCCCGAAAGTCATCGTTCCGAGGCAAACCGCCGACACCTTCGGCCCGCCCTCACCCAGCACTCTGTATTCCATTGCATTCTCCTTTGCGCTTACGGCCACGCAGCTTATCATCCGCGCCTTCGCTTCGATGATACCCAGCGCACCGCGCGCCCGCCCAGAACCTTATGTCATCCGCCCTGCCTGCCGGCCTGTTGGTTTCCGGATTGCTGGCATATTGCCGCACCGGTTTTGAAAAAGAGCTGGCCGCCGAACTCGACGAACTGGCTGCCAGCGCCGGTCTGATTGGCCATGTGCGCGCCAAGCCCGGCACCGGCTTTGCGGTTTATCAGAGCTTGGAGGCGCTGCCCGCCACCGCCTTCGAGGACCTTGCCGACTGGCGACGTCCGGTTTTTGCCCGCCAACTGCTATTGTGGTTCGCACATATCACCGATCTCCCCGAACGCGATCGCGCCAGTCCGCTGCGCGACGCGGTCAAGGCGAGCCGCCAACGCTTTGGCGCGCTGGTACTGGAGACCCCGGATACCGACGAAGCCAAACAGCGCTCTGGCTTCTGCCGCCGTTTCACCGCTCCCTTGAGCCGCACGCTGGAGCAGGCCGGTGCGCTGCGTCCCGACCAAACCGATTTGCCGGTGCTACATGTGATGTTCGAGTCTGCCACCACCGCCTGGTTGGCCGCGGCCATGCCACAGGACAGCTCGCCCTGGCCGATGGGTATTCCGCGCCTGCGCATGCCCGGCGGGGCCCCCAGCCGTTCCACGCTGAAGCTCTCGGAAGCGTTCATCACCCTGCTCAGCGAAGACGAGCGTCAAACCAGCCTGCGTGCCGGTTTGCGCGCAGTGGACCTGGGCGCTTCGCCCGGCGGCTGGACCTGGCAGCTCGCCAGCCGCGGCCTGCATGTCACTGCGGTGGACAACGGTCCATTGAGCGCCTCGGTCATGGCCACCGGTATGGTCGAGCATCTGCGCGCCGACGGTTTTACCTGGCGACCGCCGCGCGCGGTGGAGTGGATGGTCTGTGACATGGTCGAACAACCCTCACGAATCGCCGCGCTGGTGGCCGACTGGATCGCCACCGGGCGCTGCCGGCGCAGCATTTTCAACCTCAAGCTACCGATGAAACGCCGCCTAGATGCGGTGGCGCAATGTCGCGCGCTGATCCACAAACGGCTGGCCAGCGTCGGCCCCTATGATCTGCGCATCAAACATCTGTATCACGACCGCGAAGAAGTCACCGCCTATTTGGCGCTGCGCAGGTAATCCGCCGACGGCGGTTCGGCCAAAGACGGCCTGAAAACGGTCACGATTCTCGCTGGGTGTATAATCTTGCGCTTTCCAACGCTTCCGACCATGTGGATACGGAACACAAAAAGGCGCCCATGAGCTTCGCCGAACTCGGCCTCATACCCGAACTGCAAAAAGCCGTCGCCGACGCCGGTTACACTGAACCCACCCCGATCCAGCGTCAGGCCATTCCCATCGTCATAGCCGGCCATGATGTCATGGCAGGCGCACAAACTGGCACCGGTAAAACTGCTGGTTTCACGCTGCCGCTGCTGCACCGCTTGGCGCGCCATGCCAACACCAGCACCTCGCCAGCGCGTCATCCCACCCGCGCGTTGATTCTTGCACCGACGCGCGAGCTGGCCATGCAGGTTTTCGAATCGGTCAAAACCTACGCCAAATATTTGCCGCTGCGCGCCGCCTGCATCTACGGCGGGGTCGACATGAACGCACAAATCCAGGAGTTACGTCGCGGCATCGAGATCGTCATCGCCACCCCTGGACGCCTGCTCGACCATGTGCAGCAAAAAACCATTCAACTGTCCCAGGTAGAGATGCTGGTGCTGGACGAAGCCGACCGCATGCTGGACATGGGCTTCATCCCCGACATCCGCCGCATCCTCGGCCTGCTGCCGGCCGCTCGCCAGAGCCTGCTGTTCTCGGCCACCTTCTCCGACGAGATCAAGAAACTGGCCGACCAGATGCTGAAGAACCCGCAGCTCATCGAGGTCGCCCGCCGCAACATGGTGTCCGAGACCATCACTCATGTGGTGCATCCAGTCTCGGCCGGCATGAAGCGTAACCTGCTCGCCCACCTTTTGCGCCATCAGCCCGACACCCAGGCGCTGGTCTTCGTCGACACCAAAATCGTGTGCGGTCGCCTCGCCCATTTTCTGACACGCCACGGAATCTCCGCAGACGCTCTGCATGGCGACAAAAGCCAGCAACAGCGCACCGAGACCCTTGAAGCCTTCAAGGCCGGCCGGTTGCGCGTGCTGGTGGCCACCGACGTGGCCGCGCGCGGCATCGACATCGATGAACTGCCTTATGTGATCAACTTTGAACTGCCTCATACCGCCGAGGATTATGTGCATCGCATCGGCCGCACCGGCCGAGCCGGGCACAAGGGCTATGCGGTGTCACTGGTGTGCGCCGAAGAAAAACACTGGCTCGCCGACATTCAAAAGCTGATCAAGCTGGACATTCCACAGCAAGTCGTGCCCGGTTTCGAGCCCGAACCGGAGTTCTTTGAGGCTGGCAACAAAGCCGGCCGCCCGCGCCGCGGCAGCGATCAAGCCCAGACAAGCCGCGGCCGTGCATCGCGCGCGGCACAGCCGGGCGCATCTGGCACCCCATCCGGCGGCGCGCGGGCGCTTGCCTCGACGATCGCACCAGACGGCTTCGATTTCAGCAAACCCTACCAACCCCGCGATACGGTAACGGCTACTAAGACGCCCGACACCCGGCCGCAGGCCGATCAAGCCCCGGCGCGCGGCAAGCGCCCGGTTGCCTTCCTGCTCGGCGGGCTGGGACGGAAATAACCGCTTCGACCCTATCTTTTCTTGCCAATCGACACGGCGGCTTCAAGTATCGTGGACCTCAGCCGTTAAAGACGTCCGACGACCTGGAAATGTCCGCTTCGATGAATGCAGCCCGTCGCCCCGGGGGCGATCAAAATCCCAGTGAGCCCTTTGTGCCGGATTTTTCGGAAGGCGCGGAAACCGGTTTGTATCTGGCCCTGCTCGAATTGCTCGACGAGGGCCTGATCATCACCGGCGACGAGGTCATTCTCGAAGTCAATAGCGCCGCCTGCCGCCTGCTCGGGCGCGACTACCGCCAGCTTGCCGGTCAACCGTTGGCCGACATCTTTCCCTCCGAGCGCGCCTTCCTCGCTGCGCGCGCGCGCTTATTCATCCAAGGCGAAATGCGCGGCAGCCTGCAGGTCGCCACCCCCGCTGGCACCCGCGAACTCAAATTCATTGCCGCAGCCCGTATCCGCCCCGGCATTCACGCACTGATCCTCAGCCCCGACCTGGCGGCCGCAGCCGTTGCCGACCCCACCAACGAAGGCAGTGGTAAGGATACCTTGTGGCCACGGCTGGCCGCGGCCTTGGAACAACCTGTGCTGGTCATCGATGAGCGCTGCGGCGTTGCCGCTGCCAACGCTGCAGCGCTGCGCAGCCTGGGTATCGAGCGCAGCGCCCTGGTCGGCCGCCAGCTCGAAGACTGTGTAGCAGTCAACTGGCCGGCTGCCGGCGCGCCGCCGCTGGCGACATTGCAACCACCCACAGGTCCGGCGCTCAGCGCGCGGGTGCTACCCGGCCCAAAACCCGGCTGGCATCTCTTGATCCTGCCGCCGGTAGCCGCCATCGCCCCACAGCCCGCCACCAGCTCCGTGCGCACCGGCCACCCTCCCACCCAGTCCGCTGTGCAGCCCACAACCGGCGATACCGTCCGGCCCGAAGCGATATCGCTCGATACCGGTCTCGGCATGGCGCTGGATGTGCTCGACGCCGCCCGCCAGCCGATTCTGGTCAGCGATGCCCGCTATCGCATCCTGGCCATCAACAAAACTTTTGCCGAATCCACCGGCTACAGCGCAGACGGGCTTCTGGGCAAGGATATGTGGAGACTGCTGGCCGAGCAGCCGGACCCACACCTTGGCCAATCGTTACGGCGCGCGCTGGCGCTCACCGGCCGCTGGACAGGCGAACTCCCCATCCGCCTCAATAACGGTGACACCCATTTTGCATTGGTGAGCATAACCGCCGTCGGCAATCCGCACGGCGCCGTACAGTACTACGTTGGCGTGCTGGCCGCGCAGTCGACCCGTAGTCGGACCGCGTTGCGCGCAGACTATGTCGCAACCCACGACATGCTGACCGGACTGGCCAACAGAACGCTATTCGAACGCCGCTTTGGCGAAGCCGCCGAGCGCGCCCGCCACACCCACCGCAGCGTGGGGCTGTTGCGGATCGATGTGGATCACTTCAAGGCGGTCAACCGCGAGTTTGGCGACCACATCGGCGATGACATCCTGCGGCAGATCGCCTGCCGGCTGCAGGGGGCCGTGCCCGACGGCGCCACCGTGGCACGCGAACGCAGTGACACATTTCTAGCGCTGCTGCCCGACCTCACCCTGGACAGCGACTGCGGACGATACGCCGAGGCCATCCTGGCGGCTCTGTGCCGTCCGTTCGAGGCCGGCAATCGCCAACTCAAACTGAGCGCAAGTATTGGCATCGCGGTATTCCCCGAGCACGGCGGCGAGCTGGCCGAACTGGCCCGGCATGCCGACGCCGCGCTCGCCCACGTCCGCCAACTGGGCGGCAACAACTATCAGTACTACGCCGACACGATGCATGGTGTGCGCATCGAGCACAGTGCTTTGGGGCCTCAGCTGCGTCATGCGGCCGAGCGCCAACAGTTGGAGATCCATTTTCAGCCCTTGGTCGACGGTCGCCATGGCAGTGTGCGCGGTGGCGAAGCCCTGCTGCGCTGGCGGCATCCCGACCTGGGACTAATTCCGTTTCAACGCTTTTCCCGCTCGGCTCGCGACTACGGCCTCATCGCCGAGCTGGGCACCTGGGTGCTGACCACCGCCTGCCGACAGGCCGCGCGTTGGCCGGCCGTAGCAGGGCAGCCGCCCTTACTGACGATCAATATCGCCATCGAGCAAATCATGCAGGGTGAACTGGTCGAGCAAGTGGTCAACGCGCTGCAGGTGTCGGGGCTCGCGGCAGATCGGTTGGAACTGGACCTGGATGAAGTCATTCTGCAGGAAGAACACCGCCGCATCGTCGACACGCTGGATAAACTCGCTGCATTGGGTGTGAGGCTGGCCGTCGACGACTTCGGTCGCGGGCTGTGTGCGATCCCGCGGCTCAAACGCTATCCGCTGCGCGCCCTCAAGCTCTACCCCGCACTGGTGCGCGATGTCGGGGTGCGCGAAGAAGCCGAGGCGGTGGTCGAGGCCATGGCCAGCATGGCCGGCGTACTGGGGCTGGAAGTATTTGCCCGCGGGGTCGAAGGCCAGGCGCAACAAGCCTTCTTATGTGCGCTGGGCTGCAGTCTTCAGCAAGGTCCGCTTTTCGGCCGACCGCTGAGCGCGGACGAATTCCTCAGCTTTCTGGCCGCTCGCACCACAGCCCGTTAGAACCGGCACCCCGGTCAACCCGCTTTGCCGTCTCCGCCCCACCCTTGCCGCACCCGATCAGGATTCAGTAATCGAGCAAGCTTCGACAGTCTTCCTGCCGACCGGAAAGCGCCGAAAAACGCCGCAAGCGTTCCCGCACAAAGTCATCCGGCACCCGCCGGTTGGCGCAGTACTCCCGCAATTGCATGGCCTTGGCCACCAACTCCAGGCGCAAAGCGGTATCGGCCCAAGCGGCGAAAGGGTATGCAGCAGTGTCCCGCCAGGCGCGATCATCGGCTGTGGCGGCTTGCCCGGTGGCATCCGCCCCAGCGCCATTGCCGGCCGCCGCAGGTGCGCCAACCGGCTGCGCGTGCGCCGCAACGGCCAGCAGCAAACCAAACAGTCCGGCAAGCGTTCGACACGGAATCATCACGGTAAGCCAACGGCACCAAGCAGCCATGTCTCTTTTACGGCCCAGCGCCCGCCCGACTTGAACGACGACGCGCGCCATCTGAGACGACGGTGCGCGCCGACAGGCATCAGACTTCCAACGCCTTCACGTGAGTAATCACCTCGGCAATTGCCTGCTGCGCATGGCCGTAAAGCATGCGACAGTTGTCCTTATAGAACAGCGCGTTCTCAATACCCGAATACCCCGCGCCCTGGCCACGTTTGACCACGATGACGTTTTGCGCCATGTCCACGTTGAGAATCGGCATGCCGTAGATCGGACTGGATTTGTCGGTGCGCGCCACCGGATTGACCACGTCGTTGGCACCGATGACCAGTGCCACATCGGCCTGGGCAAAATCGGCGTTGATGTCCTCCAGATCGAAGATCTTGTCATAGGGCACACCTGCTTCGGCCAACAACACATTCATGTGTCCCGGCATGCGCCCGGCCACCGGATGGATGGCAAAAACCACCTCCACCCCGCCTTCTTCGAGCAACTGCGCCATCTCCCATACCTTGTGTTGGGCGCCGGCCACCGCCATGCCATAACCCGGCACGATGATGACTTTATTGGCGTAACGCATGAGGGCGGCGGCATCGAGCGCGGACAGTTCCTTCATCGTGCCTTCGATCGTCTGCCCTGCTGCGCTGCCGGTCTCACCGGTAAGTGGCGCAAACAGAATATTGGCAATCGGCCGGTTCATCGCCTTGGCCATCAACTGGGTGAGCAGCGTCCCCGAGGCGCCGACCACGATCCCGGCCACGATCAGCGCCGGATTGCCCAACACATAACCTTCGAAACCAACCGCCAGACCGGTAAAGGCGTTCAACAGCGAAATCACCACCGGCATATCGGCCCCGCCGATCGGGCTGGTCAGAATGACGCCAAGCGCCAAGGCGAGCACAAAGAACAACACGATCAACACCCCGGAAGGGGTATCGGCGGCGATGATCGCCAGTCCCAACAGCGCGGTGACCGCAGCCAGGACGATGTTGACCTTGTTTTGCTGCGGCAGCCGCAACGCCTTTTTCATGATCCCTTGCAGTTTGGCAAAGGCCACGCAGGAGCCGGAAAACGCCACCGAACCGATCAGCGCACCCAGCACCGCGAGCGTGGCTGATACGGCGCCGTGCACCTCGCCACGGGCGAACTCCAGCGCGGCAATCGCCGCCGCCGCACCGCCACCCATGCCGTTGTAGATGGCGACCATCTGCGGCATGTCGGTCATCTTGACCGCCTTGCCCGACCACCAGGCCAGCGCCCCGCCGAGCACGATGGCCAGGATCATCAGACCGTAGTTCTGCATGCCCGGCATTTGCAGCGTGACCAGGGTGGCCGCCACCATCGCCCAACCAGACCAGACGATGCCGCGTCGCGCGGTCACCGGCGAGCTCATCGCCTTGAGGCCGAGGATGAACACCACGGCGACGACGAAGTACGAGAATTGGATGAATCCGTTCAACATGTCAGGCCCCGTCCTTCTTGTTGCCACCCTTGTTGAACATTGCCAGCATACGCTCGGTGACCACGTAGCCGCCGGCCGCATTGGCCGCCCCCAGGAATACCGCGACGAAGCCGATCGCCAGTTGCAGCGGGCTGTCCGGATCGGCCTGCCCGAGCACCACCATCGCCCCGACCAGCACCACGCCGTGCACGAAGTTGGAACCGCTCATCAGCGGCGTGTGCAGAATCACCGGCACGCGCGAGATCACCTCGTAACCGGTGAACGCGGCCAGCACGAAAATATACAAAGCGGTCATACCGTCCATCTGTGCCTCCCCCGGTCAAAGTCCCAGCGCCTGCTTCACACCGGCATGGCGCAACGCACCCGCATGGGTGAGACAGCAGCCGGCCATCACCTCGTCCTCCCAGTCCAACGCCAGAGTGCCTTCCTTGATGAAGGGCGAGATGAAATTGAACAGGTTTTTGGCATACATCTCGGAGGCATGCACCGGCATGCGGCTGGCGATATGCGTGGGTCCAATCACCAGCACGTCATCGATCCACACCTTCTCGCCGGGCACCGTGCCTTCGACGTTGCCGCCGCTCTCGGCCGCCATATCCACCACCACCGCACCCGGCTTCATGCGGCGCAGCATGTCGGCCGTCACGATCAAGGGAGCGCGCTTGCCGGGGATGGCCGCGGTGGTGATCAGCGCGTCGCATTGGCTCACCGCCTTGGCCAGACGTTCGCTTTGCAGGGCTTTTTCTTCCGCGGTCAGCTCGCGCGCGTAACCGCCGGCGCCCGCCGCCGAGACCCCGGTATCGACGAATTTGGCGCCCAGCGATTCGACCTGCTCGCGGGTTTCGGGGCGCACATCGTAGGCTTCCACCATCGCGCCGATGCGCCGTGCGGTGGCAATCGCCTGCAGCCCCGCCACCCCGGCGCCGATCACCAGCACCTTGGCCGGACGGATGGTGCCGGCGGCATAGGTCAACATCGGGAAAAACTTGGGGCTGTGGTCGGCGGCGATCAGCGCGCACTCATAACCGGCCACCGCAGCCTGACTGGACAGCGCATCCATCGATTGAGAGCGGGTGATGCGCGGCAGCAGCTCCAGCGCGAAGGCGGTGATCTGCTTGTCCATCAGCAGCTTCGTGCGCTCTGCATCGCTCCATGGCTGCAGCATGCCGAGCAGCACGCTGCCCGGCTTCATTGCGCCAAGCCGGTCGAAAGCCGGCGGTTGCACGCATAGCAACACGTCGGCTGCGGCGAAAAGTGCCTGGGCGTCGGGGACGAATTCGACCCCGGCAAAGGCTTCGTCCCGAAAATGCGCCGGCTGGCCGGCACCGGCCTGCATCAGCACCTGCGCGCCAAGGCCCTGGTATTTTTTGACCACCTCCGGCACGACCGACAAGCGCCGTTCGCCGGGGACGGTTTCCGCAGGCACTCCGATAATCAGAGGCATGTAGCGTTCCTCCCTGTCGATGGGTGTGAAAGGATGTGCGCCGTCCCTGCCCGTTTTTGTGCTGTCTCCCTCATGCGCACCCAAGGGGGTACGCGCGGCGCTCATCGGATGTTACCGATATGGATGCCAGGCGCAAGCGCTCATCGGTGCCGATGTGCCGCCCGGTCGGCTTCGGGCGGCCTGCTAAGACCGACGCGGCGGCGCCTCGACCAACCTGACGATCGCCACGGTGATGTTGTCCCCGTAGCCGTCAGCCCGTTCGCGCGCTTGCGAGATGAGTTGCTGGGCGGCTTCCCGCGGCGGCAGCTTGGCGACCGCGCTGCCCAACTCTTGGTCCGAAAAATACGCCCACAGACCATCCGAGCACAGCAAGAAGCTGTCGCCGGCCAAAAGCGGCGTCTGACAGCCGTGATCGATTCTGGGTTCGCGCTCGCTACCCAAGCAGGACAGCAGCACATTGCGCTGCGGATGCTCGAGCGCCGACGCTTCATCGATTCTGCCGCTACGCAACAGTTCGCCCACCAGCGAATGATCCTGGGTGCGGAACACCAGTCGATCGCCGCGAAAGTGATAGAGCCGCGAATCGCCGCAATGCGCCCAATCGGCGCGACCGGGCTGCAGCATGAGCACCACTGCGGTGCTGTGCGGGTCTTGTTCGCTGGTAAAGCGGGTGAGCTTGATCACCAGATGCGCCTCGTTGATGACGCTGGCCAGCAGGTGCTCGGGCGACTCCGAGCGCGGCGCATAGGCTTCGAAGTTCTGCTTGGCCTTGAGCACCACCTGCTCGGCGGCCATGGCGCCGCCGGTGTGCCCTCCCATGCCGTCGGCCAACACCGCCAGCATGGTTGCAGGCAATTGCGGATGGGCGAAAAGCGCCACGCGGTCCTGCTGCTCCTTACGGTCTCCGGTGTGACGGGCCACGCAGGTTTCGATGGTGAGCGGCATGGGTCAAAGCGCTATGAAGAAAGTCGCAGATCATAGCAACCGCGCCGCTTGCGCGGCGCCTCTGCATCGACATGACCAGGCAGCGCCGGGAGTCGATTCGTGAAAAATGTCACACTCGCGCTGGCAGGGTGCACCGCTGCACGGGTCAGAGCGCCGCGCCGGTCAGCCGTGCGTCGATCAGCTCGATCCAGTGCCGCACCGGCAGCTCGGTGCCGCCTTGCAGGTGCGAGATGCAGCCGATATTGGCCGAAGCGATCAAGGCTGGGCCGCCTTCGCACAAGGCAGCGAGTTTGTTGTCGCGCAAACGGGTCGACAGTGTCGGCTGCAACAGCGAGTAGGTACCGGCCGAACCACAGCACAGATGGGCGTCGCGCACCGGTGTCAGTTCGAAGCCCGCGGCCGCCAGCAAGTCTTCGACCACGCCGCGGACCCTCAGCCCGTGTTGCAGGGTACACGGCGCATGCCAGGCCACCTTGACCGCCTCGTTGCGCCGCCCCTCGAGCAACTCACCCAAGCGGTCGGCTTGAGCGGCCACCACCGCGCTCACATCGACGGTGAGTTCGCTAATGCGCCGCGCACGATCGGCATAGACCGGGTCGCCCTGCAGCATATGGCCATAGTCCTTGACCTGCACCCCGCAGCCCGAGGCGGTCATGACGATGGCTTCGATCTGGCCGCGTTCGACCAGCGGCCACCAGGCATCGATGTTGCGGCGCGCGTCACTCCGTCCACCCTCCTGGTCATTCAGATGGAAGCGCACCGCACCGCAGCAGCCGGCGCCGGCCTGTTCGACCAGCGAGATGCCCAGGGTGTCGAGCACGCGCGCCGTGGCGGCGTTGATCGACGGCGCCATCGCCGGTTGCGCGCAACCGGCCAGCGCCAGCATGCGGCGCGCATGACGCGGCTGCGGCCAGGGGCCGGCCGGGCGTGCCACCGGCACCTTGGCGCGCAGGGTTTCAGGCAACAGGGCGCGCACCATGCGGCCGGCCTGCATTGCCAAGCCAAAGAGCTTGGGGCGGGGAACGAACTCGCGCAACGCCCAGCGCACGGCACGATCGGCGCCACGGCGCGGCACCCGTTCTTCGACCACATGGCGGCCGATATCGGCCAGGCGGCTGTAGTGCACACCCGACGGACAGGTGGATTCGCACGCACGGCAGGTCAAGCAGCGGTCCAGATGCAGGCGGGTTTTCTCGGTGACCGGCTGACCTTCGAGCACCTGTTTGATCAGGTAGATGCGCCCGCGCGGACCGTCGAGTTCGTCGCCGAGCAGTTGATAAGTCGGACAGGTCGCGGTGCAGAAGCCGCAATGCACGCATTTGCGCAAAATTGCGTCGGCCTCGCGTCCCTGCGGGGTGTCGCGGATGAAGTCGGCAAGCTGGGTCTGCATGGTCAGAATTCCGGGTAGAGGCGGCCGGGGTTGAAGATGCCGGCCGGATCGAAGGCGTGCTTGAGACGGCGGTGAATGGTCATAAGCGGCGCGGGCAGCGGATGAAAGACCGCGCCGGTGTGATCGCCGCGAAACAACGTGGCATGACCGCCCAGTTGCACCGCGCGCTCACGGATACGCTCGGCCGCTTCCCCGGTACGCAGCCAGCGCTGCGCACCGCCCCATTCGATGAACTGCTCGCCAGCCAACTTGAGCGGCGCTGCGGCGCTGGGCATGGACAGGCGCCACAACGCGCCGCCGGCCACATCGGCCCCAAACCATGGCAGCGTCTGCTCGCGCACCCCAATCCAGAATGCAGCGGCCTCGTCTTCGCCCACACGCTCGCCACCCAAGGCGGCGCAAGCGGTCTTGACCGCGGCTTCGGCGCCTGACAGGCGCAAGGTCAGCACACCATCTGCCCAAGCGGAAGCCGAGATCGGCAACGGCTGGCCGCCCCAGGTGTTGAGCCGATCGATGGCCTCGATCTCGCTCATTTCAAAGCGCAGCGAGGCTTCGGCCACAGGGCGCGGCAGCACCTTGAGCGAGACTTCGACCAGCACGCCCAGGGTGCCCAGACTGCCGGCCATCAGCCGCGACACGTCATAGCCGGCGACATTTTTCATCACTTGGCCGCCAAAACGCAGCAGCTCACCGCGCCCATCGATCAGCCGCACACCGAGCACAAAGTCACGCAGCGCGCCGACCGCGGCGCGGCGCGGCCCGGACAGGCCAGCACAGACCGCGCCGCCCACGGTCGCGCCGCTGCCGAAATGCGGCGGCTCGAAAGCGAGCATCTGCCCGCGGCCGGCCAACTCCGCCTCGAGTTCGGCCAGCGGTGTACCGGCACGCACGGTGACCACCAGTTCGGTGGGTTCGTAGCTGACGATGCCGCGGTAGGCGGTGGTATCGAAGCGCTCGCCGCGCGGGCTGCGCCCGTAGAAGTCCTTGGTGCCGCCACCGCGCAGCTGTAGCGCGGTGCCGTCGGCCGCCGCGGCGCGGATGCGCTCGGACCACTCGGTCAGGATGCTGTCGAGACTGTCGCTCATTTCTCTGATGCCTTCTTTCGGATGTTCGATCTGTGCCGCTGCCCCTCCCGCGCAGGGCGAGCCAGGCGCCCACCAGCGAGAGCACCGGCACCGCGACCAGCAGGAACTGGATCCAGGCCTTGTTCATCGTTTCGGCGGACACGGGAGCCGTTCGGCGCCCGCTCAGAAACGCGGAATGTCCGGGTACGGGACGTGGCCATCCTTGACGTGCATGCGGCCGTATTCGGCACAGCGGTTCAGCGTCGGGATGGCCTTGCCCGGATTGAGCAGCCCCGGCGGATCGAAAGCCGCCTTGACGCGGAAGAACTGCGCCAGTTCGGCGCTGGCAAACTGAGTGCACATCGGGCCGATTTTTTCGATGCCCACCCCGTGCTCGCCGGTGATGGTGCCGCCCAGGGTCACCGACAGTTCGAGAATCTCGGCGCCGAAACGCTCGGCGCGTTCGAGTTCGCCCGGCTGGTTGGCATCGAACAGGATCAGCGGATGCAGGTTGCCGTCGCCGGCGTGAAAAACGTTGATGCAGCGCAGGCCGTATTGGCCTTCCATGACCTGGATGGCTGCCAGCATCTCGCCGAGGCGGCGGCGCGGAATAGTGCCGTCCATGCACAGGTAGTCGGGCGAGATCCGCCCCGCGGCCGGGAAAGCCGCCTTGCGGCCGGCCCAGAACTTCAGGCGCTCGGCCTCCGAGCCGGAGACGCGGATCTCGGTGGCGCCGGCCTGTTCGAGCACCGCGCGCACCCGCGCGATCTCCTCGGCCACCTCCTCGGGCGTGCCGTCGGCTTCGCACAGCAGGATGGCCTTGGCGTCCAGCGGATACCCGGCCTGCACGAACTGCTCGACCGCCGCGGTGGCCGGCTGATCCATCATCTCCAGCCCGGCCGGGATGATGCCGGCGGCGATGATCGCCGCCACCGCGTCACCGGCCTTGAGCACATCGTCGAAAGCGGCCAGTACGCATTGCGCCAGCACCGGCTTTGGCGTGAGCTTCACCGTGACCTCGGTGACCACTGCCAGCATGCCCTCGGAGCCGGTCATCAGCGCCAGCAGGTCGTAGCCTGGGCTGTCCAGCGCGTGGCTGCCGATTTCGACGATCTCGCCCTCGATGGTCACCCCGCGCACCCGCAACAGGTTGTGCACGGTAAGACCATACTTCAGGCAATGCACGCCGCCGGCGTTCTCGGCCACATTGCCGCCAATGGTGCAGGCGATCTGCGAGGAAGGATCGGGCGCGTAATACAGGCCGTAGGGGGCTGCGGCTTCCGAAATCGCCAGGTTGCGCACGCCCGGCTGCACCACCGCGGTACGCGAATGCGCATCCAGATGCAAGATGCGGTTGAAACGTGCCAGCGACAAGAGCACGCCGCGGGAGTGCGGCAGCGCCCCGCCCGACAGCCCGGTGCCCGCCCCGCGCGCCACCACCGGCACGCCCATCTGGTAACAGGTGCGCAGCACCCCCACCACTTGCTCCTCGGTGACCGGCAAGGCCACCGCCAGCGGTACTGCGCGATAGGCGGTGAGGCCGTCGCACTCATAAGGGCGCAGGTCCTCCGGGTCGTAGATCAGCGCACCCACCGGCAAGATGCGCGCCAAAGCTTCGATCAGACGGACCTTATCGACCGCGGAGAAATCGGCTTCGCATGCAAAGCCGGGTGGCAGGTCATGCTGAACTTGGGTTTCCAACATCGCTCTCGATCTCGCTGCAACCGCCACCAGGCGGCCGGTTCAAATTCATTGGAACGCTCCGGGCGGCCCTCATCGGACCCGATGGGCCGGCACCGTGCCGCTCCCTCGATTGCAAAGCGATGCTACGCGCGCTCACCGGCAGCGGCCATTGGGGCAATCCGCCATGCACACCCTTGCCTCTTGCAGCCAGCCCAACCCGGCGTCGGTGCTTGTACCGCGCGGTCGATACTCGGCCCCCACCCAACCGGAATAGCCCAGACGATCCAGCTCGGCAAAGAGCCATTGAAAGTTGATCTCGCCGCTGCCCGGCTCGCCGCGCCCTGGATTGTCGGCAAACTGAATATGGCCGATACGCGGCAGGTAGCGGGCCAGCGTGCGTGTCAGATCGCCCTCCATGATCTGCGCGTGGTAGATGTCGTACTGAATCAAGACATTGTCACGGCCGACCGCTTCGATCAGCGCCGCGGCCTGGGCCGTGTAGCGGAGAAAAAACCCCGGCGTATCCAGCGTGTTGAGCGGTTCGGCGAGCACTCGAATGCCGTGCTCGGCGGCCGCCTGGGCAGCGTAGCGCAGATTGCCGATCAGCACTTCGGACAACGCTTCGGTCGCCACGCCGGCCGGCGCAATGCCGGCCAAGCAGTTCAGTTGCCGGCAGCCGAGCGTACGCGCGTAATCCAGCCCACGGGCCACGCCGTCACGGAATTCCGCCTCCCGCCCAGGCAAACAGCCCAGGCCGCGCTCGCCGGCCGCCCAGTCGCCGGCCGGAAAGTTGAACAGCACCACCTCGACGCCGGCCTCGCGCGCCGCGCGCGCCACCTGCTCGGCGGGCCAGTCATAAGGAAAGTGGAACTCGACAGCGCGAAAACCGCTGCGCGCGGCTGCGGCAAAGCGCTCCAAAAAGGGCAGATCCGGGTAGAGGAAGGAAAGATTGGCGCTGAAACGAGGCATTGGACAATCCTTGCAGGGTAAAGCGGAAAAACACGATTTTGCGCCATCGATGCGGTCTCGGCGGCTACAACAGCGTTTGCTAACATTGCCCGCTTTATCACTGACCGCGCCCTGCCTGCGATGCGACCCGCGCCCTGGCTCGAACGCCTGCTGCCCTTCCTCGCCTGGCCCCGGCAGTGGCAGGGTAGCGCTCCAGTCGGCGACCTGATAGCTGGCCTCACCGTTGGGCTGGTGATGGTGCCGCAGGCGCTGGCCTACGCCCAGCTCGGTTCGCTGCCACCGTACATCGGCCTGTATGCCGCCCTGCTGCCCACGGTGGTGGGCGCGCTGTTCGGCTCCTGCGGGCAGCTATCGACCGGCCCGGTCGCGCTCACTGCCCTGCTCACTGGGGCCAGCCTGCTGCCGCTGGCGCGCCCGGAGACGCCAGAGTTTATCGCTCTGGCCATCCTGCTGGCGCTACTAGCCGGGCTGATTCAACTTGCCTTGGGCGTGTTGCGCCTGGGTTGGCTTTTGAATCTGCTCTCTCAACCGGTGCTGATGGGTTTTGTCAATGCCGCAGCACTGATCATCTGCTTGTCGCAGTTGCCATCCTTGATCGGCGTGTCGATGCCTCGCAGCGACCGGTTTCTGGCCGATTTTGCCGATGCACTGGGTCGAAGCGACACACTGCACGGGGCTTCTGCCGCCTTCGGCCTGGGCGCGCTGACTGCATTGGTCGCGCTGCGCCGTCTGCTGCCACGTCTGCCCGGCGTGCTGCTGGTGGTAACCGTATCCACCGCCCTGTCTGCGCTGACCGGTTTCGAGGCTGCAGGCGGACGAGTGGTCGGTGCCATTCCAGCGGGACTGCCGACGCTTGCCCTGCCTATGATCGACCTGCCGGCCGTCGTTGCGCTGTTGCCTGCCGCCTTCGTGATCGCCTTGGTGAGTTTCATGGAGGCGGCCGCCAGTGCCCGGTCGATTGCCGGCAAAACCCGCCAAGTCTGGCGGCAAAACCAGGAGCTGATCGGTCAGGGACTGGCCAAAATCGCCGCTGCAATCAGCGGCGCAATGCCGGTCAGCGCCTCGTTTGCGCGCTCGGCACTGAACCATGCCAGCGGCGCACGCACCGGGCTGTCCTCGCTGATCGGCGCCACGCTGGTGCTACTGGTTTTATGCTACGGCGGGCCGCTGCTGTGGCATTTGCCGATTCCGGTGCTGGCGGCGGTGATCCTCGATGCAGTGATCAAGCTCATCGATTTCGGCACACCGTTACGCGCCTGGCGGGCCAAGCGCGACGATGGGCTGGCGGCGCTGACGACCTTTCTGGGCACACTGGCTTTTGCCCCCAACATCCAGAACGGCATCCTCACCGGCCTGCTGCTCTCGCTCGCGCTGATGCTCTACCGCAGCATGAAGCCCCGGATCGCCTTGCTGGGCCTGCATCCGGACGGCACCTACCGAGACCTCGAGCGCTTTGGGCTGGCACACCCACACCCCAACCTGGTCATTCTGCGCTTTGACGGCCCCCTGACCTTCGTGACCGCGGCAAGCTTCGAAGAAGGCATGCAGTGCGCGCTCAGCGCTCAACCGGCGGTACGGGTGGTGCTCGTGTCCGCAGCCGGCATCAACGACATCGACGCCACCGGCGTGCGCACTTTGGAAGGGCTTTATGAGCGTCTGCGCCGCCAAGGCCAGCAACTGGCCTTTTGCGGCCTGAAAAAACAGGTGGTCGACACCTTGGTGCGCGACGGTCTATGGCAACGCCTGGCGCCGACGAGCACCTTCCGCACCGAGCAGCAAGCGCTGGACGCCCTGCTGCCCAAGACGGTGGCTGCGGTCGCGGCCGCCGACGGGCTCCAGCCAGTCAGCCTTGACCAAAAAGACTTTTTTCAATAGAGTGCGCGGTTTCTTTGCAAAACCCATCAACTGGAGCAACACCATGTACGCGGTGATAAAAACCGGTGGCAAGCAGTATCGCGTTGCAGCCGGCGAAAAGATCAAGGTAGAACAGATACCGGCCGACGTGGGCTCCGAGATCACCATCGACCAGGTTCTCATGGTCGGCGAGGGCGAGTCGGTCAAAATCGGCACCCCGGTGGTTCCCGGCGCTAGCGTGAAGGCTTCCGTGCTCGCCCACGGTCGTCACGACAAGGTCAAGATTTTCAAGATGCGCCGTCGCAAGCACTACCAAAAGCGCCAAGGCCATCGCCAGAACTACACCGAAATCCGCATCGAAGCGATTTCGGCCTAAGTCAAGACCAGGAGGTAATTCGTCATGGCACACAAAAAAGCTGGCGGCAGTTCCCGCAACGGTCGCGACTCAGAAGCCAAACGACTCGGCGTCAAGCGCTACGGCGGTCAACACGTGCTGGCTGGCAACATCATCGTCCGTCAGCGTGGCACCCAGTATCATCCGGGCGAAAACGTCGGCATCGGCAAGGATCACACGCTGTTCGCCCTCAAAGACGGCATCGTCCAATTCTCGGTGAAGGGCTCCCAAAAGCGTCGCACCGTCACCATCGTACCCGCTGCCGCTTGATTCCGATCAGCCGATCCCAAAAGCCCTATCCTTGCGGTAGGGCTTTTTTATTTTCGCCAACTCAGGCGTACATCCATGAAGTTTTTCGACGAAGCACGCATTGAAGTCATCGCCGGCGACGGCGGCAACGGCATGGCCTCTTTCCGGCGTGAAAAATTCATCCCGCGCGGCGGCCCGGACGGCGGCGACGGCGGTCGCGGCGGCAGCGTCTATGCTGTTGCCGACCGTAACCTCAACACTTTGATCGACTACCGTTACACCCGCATCCATCGCGCCCAGCGCGGGGAGAACGGCGGCAACAAAGACTGCTACGGCAAAAGCGGTGAAGACGTGGTGCTGCGCATGCCGGTCGGTACGGTCATCACCGATCTGGACACCGGTGAGCTGGTCGCCGATCTGGATGAGGACGGCAAACGCGCGCTGCTTGCCCGCGGCGGGCGCGGCGGGCTGGGTAACATCCATTTCAAGTCCAGCGTCAACCGCGCGCCGCGCAAACGTACCCTGGGCGAAGAAGGCGAGCGCCGCATGCTGAGGCTGGAGCTCAAAGTGCTGGCCGATGTCGGTCTGCTGGGCATGCCCAACGCCGGTAAATCCACCTTCATCCGTGCGGTGTCCGCCGCGCGTCCCAAGGTGGCCGATTATCCATTCACCACCTTGCAACCCAATCTTGGCGTGGTGCGCACCAGCGAGGCGCGCAGTTTCGTGATTGCCGATATTCCCGGGCTGATCGAAGGCGCCGCCGAGGGCGCAGGTCTGGGTCACCAGTTTTTACGCCACCTGGCCCGCACCCAGGTGCTGCTGCACTTGGTGGATTTGGCGCCTTTCGATCCGCACGCCGATCCGGTGCGCGACGCGCTGGCCATCGTGGCCGAACTGCGCAAATACGATGAAGCGCTCTACAACAAGCCACGCTGGCTGGTGCTCAATAAGATCGACCTGATCCCGGAGGATGAGCGCGCCGAACGCGTGGCTCGCTTCATCGCCGCTTATGGCCCCACCGACCGCTGCTTTGAGATCTCCGCGCTCAAAGGCGACGGTTGCCAGACGCTGATCCACGCACTGCAGGACTTTATCGACGCCGAGCGCGAGCGTATCGAAGCCGAACGCGCCGCACGGCGGGCCGCGCACGAGGCCGCCCAGGCCGCCTTACTGGCCGAGCGGGCGCGCCCGCTGGATGACGACTTGTACTTCAACCCCGACGACGGAAATGCCGAAGACCGCACCGACCCGGCGCAGGGCGACCCGCAGCAACGCAACTGAATCCGATGCCCACCATGAGAACAAAAATTCGTGATGCCCGCCGCCTGGTGATCAAGGTGGGTAGTGCGCTGGTGACCAACAATGGCACCGGGCTGGACAAGCGCGCCATGGCCGACTGGGCCGGTCAAATCGCGCAATTGCGCGCTGCCGGCAAGCAGGTGGCCCTGGTGTCGTCCGGCGCCATCGCCGCGGGTATGCAACGTTTGGGGTGGTCGAAGCGGCCGCATGAAATCCACCGTCTGCAAGCGGCCGCAGCGGTCGGGCAAATGGGCTTGGTCGAAGCTTATGAGGAAGTTTTTGCGGCGCACCGGCTGCATACCGCGCAGATTCTGCTCACCCATGACGATTTGGCCGAGCGCAAACGCTATTTGAACGCCCGCTCCACACTCAATACCCTGCTCGATCTGGGGGTGGTACCGATCATCAACGAAAACGACACCATCGTCACCGACGAGATCAAGTTTGGCGACAACGACACCCTGGGCGCGCTGGTCGCCAACCTGATCGAAGCCGACGCGCTGATCATCCTCACCGACCAGAAAGGGCTCTTCACCGCCGACCCACGCCACGATCCAACTGCGCAATTGATCGACGAAGGTCAAGCCGAAGACCGCCGCTTCGAGGCCATGGCCGGCGGTGCCGGCAGCGGCATCAGCAAAGGCGGCATGATCACCAAAGTGCGCGCCGCACAACGCGCCGCGCGCAGCGGCGCACACACCTGCATCGCCAGCGGCCGCGAGGCCGACGTGCTGCTCCGTCTGGCTGCAGGACAGGCGCTGGGCACCTTGCTCTATGCCAGTAGCACGCCGTTACAAGCGCGCAAGCAATGGCTGGCCGACCACTTGCAACTGGCGGGCAGCCTGGTGCTTGACGAAGGCGCGGTCGCAGCGCTGCGTGCCGGGCGCAGCCTGCTGCCGGTCGGCGTTCTGGAAGTCAGAGGCGAGTTCGAGCGTGGCGCGGCAGTGTCGCTACACGACACTGCCGGCAACGAATTGGGCCGCGGGCTGATCAATTACAACAGCACCGAGGCACGGCGCATCGCCCGCAAACCCAGCAGCGCAATCGAAGCCACCTTGGGTTACATCGACGAACCGGAGTTGATCCATCGGGACAATATGGTGGTGCACTGAACCACGCTCCCAATCGACGGGCCAAACACTTCACCTCGGCCGCACACAAATAAAAAAGGAGCCTTCCGGCTCCTTTTGTTTGACCCAATCGGCAGGGCGGCGGACGCTCAGGCCACCGCCTTTTGGCGACGGACAAGGCCCAAACCCAGCAAACCGATGCCGATCAGCGCCACCGTGCCAGGTTCCGGCACCGATAGACGGAACTGACCGTTGTTGCTGACAAAGAACGAGCCGAGCGCTGGGTTGTTCACCCACGTACCGGGCAGTCCGGAGTACTGGAAAATCTCATTGGCGAAGGTCGTGTTCAACTGACCGTTCGGAATCTGGTTGGCGTTGACCGTTGCAAAGCCCATCAACAGCCCTTCCGGATCGCTGACCAGGTCAGCCATGTCCTGGGTCAGACCGGCGTCAAAAAAGAAGTAGCCGCTTTGCATCGACGTGGCCCGTGCGGTGAGCTCGATCTGACCGTTGGCGGTTGGCGTGCCATCCGGGTTGACCTGCAGGCCGCCACCGACGATCTCGAAAGTCGCAATCGGCATGCCGTCCACCCCGTAGGTGCCGATCGTGCTGCCCCACTGACCGACCGGTGTGGAATACAGGTACAACGTGCCCGAGGTGAACGTGGCCGCACCGCCAAAAGTGCCGCTGCCACTGGCTTCGAACAAGGCGGTGAGAATCGCAGTCTGGTTGGCCGCATAATCCAGGCCAAAGTCGTGGGTGGTGGAACGCACCGCGCCCCATTCCTCGAAGTCGAAATTCAGCCCGCCGGTGGGCGTCAGCGTCACGTAAGCGCCGCCGACAATATCCAGAAAGCTGGTGATATGGGTCGCGCTACCGGCGCCTGCACCGTCGGCATCGAGATACCAATTGGTGAGGACGGCCGATTGCGCCGCGGAGCTCATCGCCAGGCCACTGGCGACGAGGGTCGAAGCAAGCAATGTACGAATGTTCATGTCGATCTCCTGAGTGCTGACCGTCCGGATTTAACTTCGCGGAACGCTCGATCGACATTAAGCAGAATGCGTGCCACTGATTCAGTGAACACTCAATACACTGTTTTTATTGGTTTTTTCCATGCCGCCGCACTGACCGCAAAACTCCCGCCCGACCCATCGTAAAAAAATCCGACAGCCTCAATTCGAGATGCCCGCCCCCGGCGCCACCATCAATTCTGCCAGCGGCCGACGCAATGACCGCGCATGCGGGGCCGTTCCACTGCCCACCCGGCAGAAAAACACGGCCCGCCCCTCAGCGCCCAGCACCGCATCGACCTGGGCGCCCACCCGCGCGACCGCCGCGTCGATCTGCGGCAGGCGCGAAACACTGCGCCGCTGGGCGGCGTACCAGCGGAAGATCAGTGGGGTCATTTCGGGTTGCAGGCGCAGGCCCACCGACTCGGCGGTAAGCCACACGCGCTGCATGGCCGCCCCGGCATCGACATAATCTTCCACTGTCTGCGCGGCAGTTTCCCGGCTGATCAGCACATGGGCGGCACAGCGGATGGCCGGCAGATAGTCGAGTTGAATGCGCGGCGCCACCGTGCCCAGAAGGTAACGGTTGAAAAAATCCACCCGCTCCCAGCTTTTCATCACCCAGCGCATCAGACGCGCAGTCAGTGGGTCGACACCGACCGCCTGCTCGGGAATGCGGTCGGTGCTAAAACGCGCGCCCCATTCGATGACTGTTTTGTGCACTGGGTAGGCTTCCGGGCAGGTCAGGCGGATATGGGCGTTGGCCCACAACAGGCGGGCGATCTGCCGACGCTCGGGCAGCGACTCGAACAGGCGGACGCTGTAACCCGGACCCGGCGCCGCCTGTAGCGCGGCGCGCTGGGCGGCGGTCAGCGGGGTGCTCTGTAGCGGCCGGCGCTGCACACAGCGTGTTTCAATGAAGGGGATCAGCGGGTCGGCCGCCAGCGCCGGATCGTCGGCGAGTTGGACATCGAACACCGGCGCGCTGTCCGGCGTGCCCGCACGACGTGCCCACTGCGCACGTAAGCCGAATCCGCTTGCGGCAATACGCAGGGTTTCCAACAGCGCGCCGTGCGCCATGTGGCTGGCGTGGCCGTCGAAATCGTACAAACACCAGTCGCGGGTATCATGGCCGTGGACCGCAATGTGATGATCCGCGACGCTTTCAAAGCGCCAGGGCTGAGTGTTGTCGCCGCTGGGCGCCCAGCGGGCGAGATCCAGAATTTTGATCAGGGTGTCGCGATCAGCCATGTTGGCCTCCGGATGCGCGCATTTTCAAAAGTTGCCGACGCGCCACCCACAGGCCGAGGCGTTGCAGCGGATGGCGATTGCCGCCCGGACGCCATGTGCGCGTCAAGCGCTGCCGATAAGCGTCGAACTGGTAGCCGTGCGGCGCCGCCCGCAGCCTACCGCGCCCTAGCAGAATCTTCAGCGCCTCGGTGGCGGCAACCCCCGCGCATAGCTGACAGGCGGCCACTGTGGAGGGGCCGCGCTGTTCGGCAAGATTCACCCGCGACGGATCGACCAGATAGCCGCGTTGCAGCATCGCCGGCGATAGCCCGAGCAGGAAACGCAAGGCCATTTCGTCCTGGTCGCAGCCTTCCAGGCAAAAGTAGTCTTCAAACGACATGCCGCCCGGCATGAACACCAACACCGCGGTGCCCATGCCCAGCGGCGCCGCGGTGACCGCCGGCACGCCCAGCCGGTGGCAGGCGGCAAAAGTGTTGCGACGTGCGGCGAAGGCAAAAAAATCCAGGCCATCGACGTATAAATCGACACCGCGCAGAAAGTCGTCCAGATTGTCCTGGTGGACACCGTGCGCAAAGCGTCGGATGTCCAGTTCCGGATTGATGTCGGCGGCCATCTCAGCCAGCACGTCTACCTTGGGGCGCCCCAGTGTCGAGACCATCGCGCCTGCCTGGCGGTTGAAATTGACCAGATCGAAGGTGTCGAAGTCGGCAATGTTGAACGCCCCAATCCCCAGCCTGGCCAAAGTCAGCAAATGCACGCCCCCCACCCCGCCGATGCCGGCGATCGCCACCCGTTTGCCGCGCAGGGTCTGCTGTTCGGCCTCGGTCACCCAGCCGATGTTGCGGGAGAAGGCGGCCTCATAGTCGAAGCGCTGGATCATGGAATACCTCCTCGGTCATGGCCGGATCCTGCAGCTATCATAGAGAAGCCCTTCCGCCGTTGAAACCATCCCGTTTGCTTCGGCCGCTTTTGCGCCCCTGCTCGCCGGGACGATGATGGCGGCCCGCTGCAACCGATCCGCCGACCGAGGTATGCATTGGCTGCTGTCCTGTTCCAGACTTTCCGCCTGGCTGCCCGCAACCTGCTGCGCCAACGCCGCCGCGCTTTCTTGGCGCTGGCCACGGTGTGTGGCGGCGTGGTGGCCTACCTGCTCGCGGGCGGTTTCATCCATTGGATTTTTCAGGATATGCGCGAATCGACCATCCATTCGCAGCTCGGTCACCTGCAGATCACCCGGCCGGGTTATTTGCGCGAAGGCTTGGGCGACCCCTACCGCTATCTGCTGCCGGCCGACACCTCGGCACTCGAGGCCGACCTACATAGCCGTTTTCGCACCATCGCCCCCCGCCTGGCGTTCAGCGGCTTGATCAGTAAAGGGGATGACACGCTCTCTTTCGTGGGCGAAGGTATCGATCCGCAACGCGAAGCGCCGGTGACCCGCGCCATCACCATCGTCGCCGGACGCGACCTGACCGCAGCGCCCCCTGCATCGGTGCTGCTCGGCGAGGGTCTGGCGGCCAATCTGGGGGCACAGCCTGGCGACCGGGTGGTGCTGCTCGCGAGCTCCGCGGACGGCGGCATCAACGCGGTGGAGTTGGAAGTCGCCGGATTGTTCGCCACTATCACCAAGGCTTACGACGACACCGTGCTGCGCGCGCCAATCGACATCGCCCGCCAACTGATGCGGGTCGAAGGCGCCACCAGTTGGGTGGTGCTGCTCGATGACACCGAAGCCACCGCACGCACCGTAGCTGAGCTGACCCAGCGCCTGCCCGCAGACCGCTTCGAGATCATCCCCTGGTATGAGCTGGCCGACTTTTACAACAAGACGGTCACGTTGTTCTCCCGTCAGGTCGGCGTGGTGCGCATCTTGATCGCACTGATCGTGGTGCTGTCGATCTCCAACACCTTGTCGATGGCGGTCATCGAACGTACCGGCGAAATCGGCACCGCGATGGCGCTGGGCGTGCGCCGGCGCGGCATTCTCACCCTATTTTTGGCCGAAGGCGCGCTGCTTGGGCTGGTCGGCGGCGTAATCGGTGTGCTGGCCGGACATGCGCTGGGCGCGCTGGTGTCGGCCATCGGCATCCCGATGCCGCCGCCGCCCGGCATGGCACGCGGCTACATTGGCCAGATCGCCATCTCGCCCGCGCTGGCGCTGGATGCCTTCCTGCTTGCCTTCCTCACCACGCTGGTGGCGAGCATCTTCCCGGCCTGGAAGGCCTCGCGCATGAACATCGTCGACGCCTTGCGCCAACAAAGGTAGCTGCCATGCTCTTCAAGCTTGCCCTACGCAACATCTTCCGTCAGAGGCTGCGCACCGCGATGACGCTGGGTGCCATCGTGTTCGGGGTGAGCGGGCTGATTCTTTCCGGCGGCTTCGTGCAAGACATTTTCCACCAACTCGGCGAAGCCATCATTCATTCGCAAACCGGCCATGTGCAGGTTTTCCGCACAGACTACCTGGAACGCGGCAGCCGCCGGCCGGACCAATTTCTGATCGACGACCCCGATGGGCTGGCCGGCCGCATCACCGCCCTGCCCGAAGTGGCCGAGGTGGCCGCCCGGCTCAACTTTGCCGGGCTGCTCAACAACGGCCGGCGCGACCTGGCGATCATCGGCGAAGGCATCGAGCCGGACAAGGAAGCCCGTCTGGGCACCTATCTGCAGATCACCGCCGGGCGCCAGCTCACCGACCGCGACCGCTTCGGCATCCTGCTCGGCCAGGGCGTGGCCCATTCGCTCAGTGTCAAACCGGGCGATCCGCTCACACTGGTCATGAACACCGCCGACGGCGCGCTCAACACCCTGGATTTCGAGGTGGTGGGCATCTTCCAGAGCTTCTCCAAGGACTTCGACGCGCGCGCGGTGCGCATCCCGCTGGCCGCCGCGCAGGAGCTCATGTACACCCCCGGCGCCAACGTGCTGGTGGCCACCTTGCACCGCACCGAAGACACCGACACGGCGCTGGCCTCGATCCAAGCCCTGCTCGATTCGACGCAACTTCAGGCGCGCAGCTGGCGTCAGTTGTCGGACTTTTATGACAAAACCCTGCAACTCTACGATCGACAGTTCGGGGTGTTGCAACTGATCATCCTGTTCATGGTGCTGCTGTCGGTGGCCAACAGCGTCAATATGAGCGCCTTCGAGCGCCTGCCGGAATTCGGCACCATGCAGGCGCTGGGCAACCGTAAGCGCGACGTATTCGGCCTCATCCTCGCCGAGAACCTGCTGCTGGGTCTGATCGGCAGCGCGCTCGGTGTCGTGACCGGTATCACGCTTGCGCTCGGAATTTCGGCCATTGGCATTCCCATGCCCCCGCCACCGAACGCGAACGTCGGCTACACTGCCTTCATACGCATCGTCCCGCTCACGGTGCTGACCGCCTTTCTCATCGGCTTTGCGGCCACGGTCTTGGCTGCGTTGTTTCCGGCGCGCCGGGTGTCGTCAACCCCGGTGGTCGACGCTCTGAGACAGGGCACTTGAGCGGCTTACGGAGCCCCGCCATGCTGCTCTTCGAACGGTTCAACCTCGGACACGGTTTCCGCAAATACTTTCGCATCGCGCCAGCGATCGACGAATCCTTGCGCGACCGTGTCTATCGCATCCGCCACGAGGTGTATTGCGAAGAGCTGAAATTCGAACCCGAACGCCCGGATCGCCGCGAAACCGACGAATACGACGCCCACAGCCTGCATTGCCTGCTGACCACCAATTCGGAGCCCGAGCAACTCGTCGGTTGCACCCGGGTCATCCTGACCCGTTCAGACCAGCCGGATTATCCGCTGCCCTTCGAGCGCACCTGTGCGGCAAGCATCGACCGGCGCATCGTCGATCCGGCCCGCCTGCCCCGCGACCGCATTGCCGAAGTGTCGCGCCTGGCGGTGCGCGCCTGCTATCGCCGGCGGCGGGCGGATGGGCGGGAGGCCATGTCCCTTCACGACGAGGACTTCGGTCTGCCCGAACGCCCGCGCTTTCCCTACATTCCCATCGGCCTTTATCTGGGCGCGGTGGCACTGGCCGCGCGCAGCGGCATCGATACCCTGTTCGTGCTCACCGAGCCGCGCCTGGCCGCACATTTTGCCAAGCTGGGCGTGGAAATCCGTCAGATTGGCGGTGGCGTGGAACACCGCGGCTTGCGGGTGCCATCGATGATGGATGTACACGGCATCATCAAAAATATGCGCATGATCTTGCGACCGATCTGGCGCGTCATCCGCGACGAAATCGAAATCGGCTATGAACGCAACGCGGGCGGCTCACGCCTCACCGACCGGCCGCCCGCTCCCCCCGGGCTGCGCTGAATCGGCCGCGCAAGACGCATCGTCGGACTTTTGCCGCGCGCCCGGGCACGGGTCGCCCGCCCCGCCATGCTCAGCCGCCAGTGCGTCGCCCAGCGGCCCCACGCGCGGCAGCACGCCCACCCGGTGCGCAACACGCGACACTGCATGCGCCGCCAAGGGCGCAGTGGCCAACACCACGGCCAAGGCAAAAACTGCCTCCAAGGCCGCTTCCCCACTGGTGGCCGCAGCCACGCCCGCCAAAATCAGCGCAGCCCCCAACGCGCCGGCCTTGCTGGCAGAGTGCATGCGGCTGTAGCAATCTGGCAGACGCAGCACGCCGATTGCGCCCACCAAACCCAACAACGCGCCGCCTACGATCAGCAGCGCAGCCAGCCAAGCGGCGATCGATGCACTCATGCGTCACCCTCCCTGCGTTCGCCAGTCGCCAGCGCCCCCGCGCGACGTTGCGCAGCGGTTTTGCGCGGCGCAAACAGCAATACGAAAGCAGTCGTACCCAAACACGACACCAAGGCCATCACCACCGCCACATCCAGCACTTCGGACTGTCCGCTGCTCAGTGCCAGCAGGGCTACCGCCGAAATACCCAGCAAAGTCAACGCATCGATCGCTACCACCCGGTCCGGCGCAGTGGGCCCGCGCAGCAGGCGTAGCGCCACCAGCGCCGCGCTGATGGCCAATAGTGTAAAAGCGAGCGGCAGCACCCAGTGAGCGAGCGCAATTTCCACTTTCATCATGCCTCTCCCGAGCCCCTTCCTGCCTCCAACCAGGTCAGCAAACGCGCCTCGATGCGCCGCACGCCTTCTTGCACCTGCGCTGCCGAACCGGCGTCCAGCGCATGGATGAAGAGTGTGCGACTCTCCGGCCGGTAAGCCAGCGCCAGGGTGCCCGGCGTCAGCGTGACCAACGCGGCCACGAGCGTCGCCACCCGGTCATCGGCGCGCGCCAGCTCCACCGGCACCACGGCGGGGCTGATCGCCACCTGGCGCGCCAGCACCCGACGGGCCACGTCCAGGCTGGCTCGGCAGACTTCCAACACGAACCAGCCGGCAAAACGCAATCCAAGCTCCAGTCTCAGCAGATAGGCCTCGAGGCCGGTCAGCCGCACAGTCAGCTTCAACAACAGATAGACCAGCACAAAGGCCACTAGCACGCCCATGGGCGACAAGCCGCCAGAGAATGCCGCCAGCCCGGCGGCCAGAAGAATATGCGCACCGAACATATCAAGCCCCTCCCCCGCCAAGGACCGCGCGGATGTAGCCGGACGGATCGACCAGTTGCGCGGCGGCCGCCTGGGCGTAGTCGAACACCGGGCCGGCTGCCAGACCGAAGATCACGGTAAGCGCCCCCAACCCGGCCATCACCGCGTAAGTGCGGCGCCGGCCGAGCGGCGCACGCAGACTGGTTTCTCCTGCCGGATGAGCTTTGAGAAAAGCCTCGTTCCAGATCTTGCTCATCGACAACAGCGTCAGCAAACCGGTGAGCAGCGCCACCGCGGCCGCCCACCACATCTCGGCTTCCAGGCTTGCGCGCACCAGCACGAACTTGGCCCAGAAACCGGACAAGGGCGGAATGCCGGCCAAAGACAGCGCCGGGATGGCAAACAGCACAGCCAACCACGGCGCCCGTGCATACAGTCCGCCCATGGCCGCCAGCCGCTCCGAACCGGTCATCCGCGCGGCCACGCCGCCGACGAAAAACAGGTTGGCTTTCACTACGATGTGGTGGATCACATAGAACACCGCGCCGGCCAGCGCCAGCGGCGTGGCCAGCGCCAGGCCGAGGACCATGTAGCCGACCTGGCTGACGATATGAAAAGACAAAATCCGCCGCACCTCGGTCTGCGCCGCCGCGCCCAGCACCCCGACCAACATGGTCGCACAGGCAATCCACAGCAGCACCTCGTGCGCCAATCCGGCCTGCGGCCACGCCAGCGTGACCAAGCGGATCAGCGCATAAACGCCGACCTTGGTCAGCAGGGCGGCGAACAGCGCCGATACCGGGGTCCAGGCCACGTGGTAGGCGGCCGGCAGCCAGCCGAACACCGGAAACAGCGCCGCCTTGATCGAAAAAGCCAGCAACATCAAAACCAGGGCGAGGTTGGCCGGCGGCGTCAGAGCGCCGACGGCCGCCTGCTGGGCCAACCCGGCCATATTGAGCGTGCCGGCAGCGCCGTAGAGCAGGCCGGCCGCCAGCAAGAACAGCAAGGTGGCCAGCAGATTGAGAAACAGATACACCACCGTGCCGGACAGGCGCCTGGCGCCTGCGCCGAGTGCGATCAGGGCGAAGGAGCCGATCAGCATCACCTCGAACCACACGTAGAGGTTGAACACATCGCCGGTGATGAAAGCGCCGCACACCCCGGTGAGCAGACCGTGCACGAAGCAATGAAAATCCTTGCAGCCGGCCGCGTCGCCATCCGCGCGCAGCCCATACACCACGGTGGCCAGACCGATCAGCCCGGCGATGGCCACCATGGCCGCGGCCAAGCGATCGATCACCAGGGTAATGCCGTAGGGCGCCGCCCAACCGCCCATCTGACCGGCGAGGATCTCCCCGGAAGCGGCCAGTACCACGAGCTCCACACCCACCAAAGTCAACAGCACCGCACCGGCCACGCTCACCGCCGCAGCCAGACGCTCATGGCGCCGGCGCAGCAACAGACAAGCGACCAGGGTCAGCAGGGGAAGCAGGATGGGCGCGACCAGCAAAAGCTTCATCGCTGCATCTGCCCCCGCCAGTCGGCCGCACGCCCCGGCCTGTCATCCGCCAGATCGGGTGCCGGCGCCTCCGCCTGAGCGGTGATCCGGTCGGTTTCGGTGCTGCCGTGCTCCGCCCAGGCGCGCTTGAGTACCGCCAGCGCAAAGGCAAACAGCGCAAAGCCGATGACAATGGCGGTGAGCACCAGCGCCTGCGGCAGTGGATTGGCCGCCCCGGCCGGAACACCGGCGGGCGACACAAAAGCCGCCGCTTCGCTGCCCAGGCGGCCGGCGGTCATCACCGCCATGTTGATCGCATTGCCCAATACCACCACGCCCAGCACCACGCGCATCAGATTGCGGTCGAGCAGCATCCATATGCCGATGGCGACCAACACTCCCACGGTCAGTGCCGCAACGATCTCCATCTAACCCTCCTCGCAATCATGCAGACGGAACAACAGATGCACCACAGCGCCGAACACCGTGAAGAACACCCCAATATCGAACAACAGTGGCGTGCCCAAGGGCAGACCACCGGGAAAGATCCATGCGCCAGTCAGGTAGTTTGTCCCGGCCGCCAGCCCCACCCCGCCGGCCGCCATGGCCAACAACAGACCGCAGGCCGACACCCGCAGCGCACTCACGCGCAACAGACGCCGCGCCGCAGCACTGCCCAGTACCAGCACAATCAGGACCACCGCGCAAGCTGCCACCAAGGCGCCGATGAAACCGCCTCCGGGCAGGTTGTGCCCGCGCCACAGCAGCACCAGTGCCACCAACACCAAAAGCCCCGCCAAAGGTTTCAGCCCTTCGCGCAGCAACGGCGAGTCCAGTTCCACCCGCCCGCCTTGGACCGCGGCCTGACGCCGTCTGACCAGCAAGGTACCGGCGGCCGCGCAGGCGAGCGCCACCACCAGAATTTCGCCCAAGGTATCCAGCGCCCGGAAATCGACCAGGACCACGTTGACCACATTGGCGCCGTGGCCCTGCGGCAGGCTGGCCGCCAACAGCCAGGATGCGATATCCCCCGGAAGCGGCTGGCTGACAACTACGATCAGCGCCAGACTCACCGCCACCCCGAACAGTACTGCGACCACCGCGTGAAGGCGGCGGGTCAAGGACGAGCGCGATCCAACCACCCCGATCGGCGGCAGGCGGCGCAGTACCAACCCAAGAAAGACCACGGTCAAGGTTTCGACCATGAACTGGGTAATGGCTACGTCCGGCGCATTGACGCCCAAGAAAAACAGCGCCACGCCCAGACCGGACAGGCCGAGCGCGGCCACCAACGCTAGCCGCCCGCGCATCAGCGCCGCCGCGCCCGCACCCAGCACCGCCAGCAGACAACCGACTGCTGCCGCCGGCGACAGCGACGACGCATGCCATGCCAGGCCGGATCGTCCCAACGCCGGCACGGCCGCAGCCAGCATCACGGCGCTAGCCGCCAACACCAACAGCACAATGTGCCGGCGCAGCGAGCCGTGCTGAAAACTGGCCGCCGTCGCGCCAGCGAATGTGAACAGGCGCTTGAGCATCCGATCCCAAATGAGATCGCCACTGATCCGCCACAGCACACGCAGACGGTTGAGACGGCGGCGCAAACGGTAACGATAAAGATAGCCCAACACCCCGAGCGCGGTGGTCAGCGCGCTGGCCACAAGCGCCGGCGTGATGCCGCCCCACAGATAAAGATTCACATCCACCGGCCCATGCGACACTGCCTGCACCGCCGCATTGACCACCCACACCTCGGGCAGCTTGTTGAACGCACCCAGCAAGAACCCGCCCAAGGCCAGCAACAGAGGCCCCAGCCACATCGGCATACTGACTTCATGCGGCGGGCGCGGAAAGCGCCCAGGGCGACCCAGGAAAACGCGGATGAACACCAGACCGGCAGCAGTCAGTAACAGCGCGTTGGTGGCGATCATCACCGCCGTGCTCACCCAGCCCAACGGCCCGAGTTCGATCAGCCCGGAATACTTGAATTCTTTGGCGATGAAACCGAAAAACGGCGGCAAGCCGGCGTTGGAAAACGCCGCCAGCGCCACTGCTGCACCGGTCAGTGGCATGAAACGGATCAATCCGCCCAAACGTGCGATCTGCCGCGTGCCGGTGGCATGATCCACCGCACCGGCCGCCATGAACAAGGCACCCTTGTACAGCGAATGCGCCAGCAGATACACCGCAAAAGCCTGCAAGCCATAAGGCGTATTGGTGCCGATCAACATGGTGAGCTGCCCCAGCACGGTCACCGTGGTGTAGGCCAGCAAACGTTTCAGATCGGTCTGGCGGATGGCCAGCACCGCGCCCAGCACGGCCGTTGCCGCGCCGACCACCACCAGCACGCTGCCCCAGCCATCCTCGCCGCCGAATATCGGATTGAGCCGGGCGAGCAGATAGACCCCGGCTTTGACCATGGTGGCCGAGTGCAAATAGGCCGATACCGGCGTGGGCGCCACCATGGCGTTGGGCAACCACAGGTGAAAGGGCACTTGCGCAGACTTGGTGAAACAACCAAGCAAAATCAGCGCCACGATGGCCGACGAGGCAGGATGAGCGGCCACGGCTTGAGCCGACAGCGCAGAGAACTGCCAGGCCTCCCCGGCAAGCCCCAAGAGCAGCAAACCGGCCAGCAGCGCAAGCCCGCCGCCGCCGGTGATCAACAGCGCCTGCAAGCCCGAGCGCCGCGCCTCATCGCGTTCATGCTGAAAGGTGATCAACAGGTAGGAACAGACGCTGGTCAGCTCCCAGAACACGAACATCGCCACCAGATCGTCGGCCAGCACCAAGCCGAGCATCGAGGCCATGAAACCGAGCAGATAGGCGTAAAAACGGCCAAGGTGGTGATGATCGGACAGATAAGCTGCGGCATAGAGCACGATCAGCGTACCGATGCCGCTGATCAGCAGGGCGAACAGCAGGGACAAGCCATCCAGACGAAAGTTGAGCGCAATGCCCAGCCCCGGCACCCAGGGCAACGATTCAAACAATTGACCGCCGGCGGCAATCGAGGGCATCTGCAAAACGAGCCAGAGAAAAGCCGCCAACGGCGCCAGCGCCAGCACAAAGCCCGCACGTGCGTCCAGTGCCCGCGACAGCCATGGCGCGAGCACCATCGCCAGCACGATGCCGAGCACCGCGCTCAGCACGGCGACGCCTCCCGCAATGTCCTGACAAACATACTACCTCCCCGAACGGACCGGGATGCTGCCCGCATCCAAGCCTTTTCCAGTATCGTGTGTTGCAGACTGTGAGCAGACAGACCCCTGCACCGACATGCCGGTTCCCGCAACCGTGCGGATGCGCGCGCAAAAAGGCCCGCGCACGGCGGGCCTTTGGACTTGCTCGACGACCGGGGAGAATCAGCCGGCCAGGGCGGCCTTGATCTGTTCCAGGGTGGACGGATCGTCGATGGTGGTCAGGTCACCCGGATCACGCCCTTCAGCCAGCGCTTGGATGGAGCGGCGCAGCATCTTGCCCGAGCGGGTCTTGGGCAGGCCGGAGATGAAATGCACCCGGCTTGGACGGGCAATGGCGCCGAGCAAGTTATCGACCGTTTTCATCACCTCTTTTTCCAGCGCCGCGCGCTGCTCGGCGGTTTCGATGCTGGCGGCGTTCTTGACCACGGCAAAGGCCATCGGCACCTGCCCCTTGACCTCGTCGGCCACGCCCACCACCGCCACTTCGGCAATGGCCGGATGGGCCTGCACCGCTTCTTCGATTTCGCGGGTACCCAGACGGTGACCGGCCACGTTGATCACGTCGTCCATGCGCCCAAGAATGGTGTGGTAGCCGTCTTCGTCCTTGATCCCCCAGTCGGAGGAGGAATACACCACCGGGTCTTTGAACAGGCTGAAATAGGTGGACACGAAGCGCTCGTCCTGCCCCCAAACAGTAGATAGGCAGCCCGGCGGCAGCGGCGGCACGATACCGACGATGCCCTTCTCATTGGGGCCACACTCGGTGCCGTCCTCGCGGAAGATGCGTAGATCGTAGCCATACACCGGGAAAGCGGGCGAACCGAGCTTGATGCGCGCCTCTTCCACGCCACGGCAGATCGCCAGCATCGGCCAGCCGGTCTCGGTCTGCCAGTAGTTGTCGATGACCGGAATGCCCAGCTCGTCCATGATCCACTTGTGGCTGGTTTCATCCAGCGGCTCGCCGGCCAGAAACAGGTGCTTGAGCGAAGACAAATCGTACTTCTTGAGGTAGGCCGGATCCTGCTTCTTCAACACACGCACCGCGGTGGGCGCGGAGAACATCACGTTGACCTTGTACTTCTCGACGATGCGCCACCAGATGCCGGCGTCCGGACGCAGCGGTGTGCCCTCGTACATCACCGTGGCCATCCCGGCGATCAGCGGACCATAGACAATGTAGCTATGGCCGACCACCCAGCCGATGTCCGAGGTGGCGAACATGGTCTCACCCTCGAAGCCGGTGAAGATGTACTTCATCGACGCGGCCAGCGCCACGGTGTAGCCGCCGGTGTCGCGCTGCACGCCCTTGGGCTTGCCGGTGGTGCCGGAGGTATACAGGATGTAGCTGGGCTCGGAGGACTCCAACCAGGTCACCGGAACCTGGGCGTCCATGTGCTTGGCGCGCAGACTGGCATAATCGACGTCGCGCCCCTCGACCTTGGGGAAATCTTTGTCCAGACCGCGATCGACGATCAGCACCTTGGCCGGCGGGAACTGCGCCAAGGCGCAGGCTTCATCGACCAGATGCTTGTAAGGCACCGGCTTGCCGTTACGCATGCCGGCATCGGCCGACACCATCAGCACCGGCTTGGCGTCGTCGATACGGGTGGCGAGTGAGCCGGCCGCAAAGCCGCCGAACACCACCGAGTGGATCGCACCGATGCGCACGCAGGCCAGCATGGCAAAAGCCGCTTCCGCAATCATCGGCATGTAGATCAGCACCCGGTCGCCGCGCTTGACCCCGAGCTCCTGGTAGATCGCCGCCATGCGCTCGACTTCGCGCTGCAGCTCGGCAAAGGAATAGACCTTTTCCTCGTTGGTCTCGGTGGAGATATAAATCAACGCACGGTCATCGGGTCGCTTGGCCGCGTGACGGTCCACCGCGTTGTAACACAGGTTGGTCTCACCCCCTTTGAACCATTTGACGAAGGGCGGACGCGAAAAATCGCACACCTCGTCGGCCGGCTTGTTCCAGTGCACCAAGGCGGCTTGCTCGGCCCAGAAGGCGTCGCGCTCCTCGATGGAACGGCGGTGAAAGTCCTTATAACTACTCATGAGCATCCTCTCCCTTCAATTATCCCAACATGCTTGCGTTTGGCGGCACCGGGCTGGGCGACCCTGTCCGCCTGGTTGGCCTGGTCCGGCACCTGGCCGCCAGATCTTGTTTTTATATGGACGTGCGTCTCGGATCGTAGGTCTCGGCTGCGGCAGTGCTGGCATGCTGGCCGAGCACATCGAGCGGCAAGCCGCAATGAATCCGGGATTCTAGCAATTCGAGCAAGGGTAGCAGTGTGGCGACCACCTCCGGCAAGCGCTCGATCACCTCGTCCGTGGCACCAGCCTTGAGCTGAAGCAAAGCATGATCGATGCTGACCGCCTGACGGAAAACCCGTTCGACGAATTCACGCCCCACTTCGCCCTGATCGGCGACCACTTTGTTGCCACCGGCAGCACGGCCCTGCTCGGCCCGCTGCACCGCAAGACCAATGAGCTGGCTCACCGTCTGCACATCGTCGACCGACGAGCAGGCCACGCCAGCGGTCACGCTGATGCGGATGCGCTCGTCGCGGTAAGTCATCACCAGATTTTCGATGGCGCGCTGCAGCCGCAAGGCAAAGGCGCAGCAGCCGACCAGGTCGGTGCTGGGTGAGAGCACGGCAAACTGGTCGGGCGCCAGTTGTGCCACAGTGTCTTCCTTGCGCACCTTGGTGGCCAGAATCTTGGACAGTTTGCGGGTGACCAGCTGGGCGACATGTTGGCCATGCCATTGCACCAACTGGTCGTAGTGATCGATTTCGACCACCATGGTGCTGATTTCGGTTTTTGCCCCGCGCCCGTCCCCGCCACGGCGCTTGGCCAGCGCCATTTCCTGTTCGGCATGCCAGTTCAGATACGCGCCGGTGGCCAGGCCGGTGGTCGGATCGACCGGACTTTGCGCCGCCAGCGCAGCGCGGCTTTGCTCCAGTTCGCGGCTGGTCTGCGCCAAGCGGCTGAGCGATTCGATACGGGCGAGCAACTCGGTGGCACCGATGCCCTTGGTGATGAAGTCATTGGCGCCAAGTTTATAGGCCTTCTCACGCGACTCGCGGTCTTCCTCGCCGGAAATCACCACCACCGGCAGATCGTGCACCCGGGACAATTTAGAGCTGCGGATACGTTCCAGCAGCCCGTATCCGTCCAGCCGCGGCATACCGATATCGGTAATCACCAATTGAATCTCGGGATCGATAACCAAGGCTTCCCAACCAGCCTCGCCATCGACCTCCTCGCGGACCTGGAAACGGTCGCGCAAGTGCCGCACGATGGATGCGCGCACCATGCGCGAATCGTCCACGATCAGGACTTTGGGTAAGGCTTCCTTGACCTCATCGCTCATTTGCTTGACGGCTCCGGTATGGGCATTCACGCGCCGATACGCACCACGGTACGACCCTTGACTTCGCCCTTGATATAAGCGTCAAAGGCGGCCGGCAGCTCATCGAGCGTAATCATGCGGGTTACCTTGGCCAAATGGCGCGGCTTCAAATCGCCGGCCAAGCGGTCCCAGACCTTTTGCCGGGTTGGAAAACCCATATAGCCGGAATCCACGCCCAGCAGGCTCACTCCGCGCAAAATGAAGGGGAACACCGTAGTGCTGATATTGAAGCTCGCCGCATTGCCGATGCTGGCCACGGTGCCGGCCTGCTTCATATTGGCCAGCACCCAGTGCAGGATCTGTCCGCCTACATTATCCACCGCCCCCGCCCAGCGTGCGCTCTCCAGCGGCCGCACCTTGTCGAAGTCGATCGATGAGCGCAGCAGAATCTCAGCCGCTCCGAGCGCCTTGAGATAGTCGCTCTCGGCTTCCTTGCCGGTCAGCGCCACCACGTGATAGCCGAGTTTGGCCAGCATATCGATGGCCAACCCGCCCACCCCGCCGGTTGCCCCGGTCACCACCACCGGGCCGTTGGCCGGCGCCAAGCCGTTGTCTTCCATGCGCACGATGCCCAGCGCCGCGGTAAAGCCGGCAGTACCCAGCGCCATCGCTTCGAAAAGATCCAGCCCGGCAGGTAGCGGCACCACCCAGCCGGCCGGAATGCGCGCATATTCGGCATAGCCGCCATGATGGGAGACGCCGATGTCAAAACTGGTGGCAATGACCGCATCGCCCGGCTTGAAGCGCGCATCGCTGCTTTCGACCACCTCACCGGACAGATCGATGCCGCCCACACAGGGAAAACGGCGGATGATCTTGCCCGCCCCGGTTGCCGCCAGCGCATCCTTGTAGTTGATGCTGGAATAGTGCACCCGGATCAGCACTTCACCGGCATCGAGTTGGGCTTCGGTCAGGGTGGTGAGGCCGCTTTTGATCTTGCGCTGGTCATCCTGTTCGATCAGCAGGGCCTTGAAGGGAGCAATCACTGCGGGTCTCCTGTGCATGGCGGCAAAATTCTGGACGATTATAGCCGGGGCTTTCCGTCGGCTGCGCACCCGCCGATAATCCTGTGCACAGAACGCGCTTTGCCGGGGTTCGCTCATGGTCCTGCTCGCCCAGCCGCTCGAATCGGTCGACGCCTATGTCGAGTTCTTCACCTCCCAGCCGCTGCCGGTGCTCAAACACACGGTGCGCGAGCTCGCCAGCCTGCGCGCCGACATGGACACGGTCAGCGGCAAGCGCCTGGCTGCGGTCGTGCTCGGCGACCCGCTGATGACCATGAAGCTGCTCACCTATCTGCAAACACACCGAGGGCACAGCCAGAACCACGACATCACCACCATCGACCGCGCCATCATGATGCTGGGGTTGGAGTCATTTTTCCGCCTGTTTGGCGATATGCCCACGCTGGAAGAAGCACTGGCCGCGCACCCCAAAGCGCTGCTCGGCGTGCTCAAGGTCATCGGGCGAGCACGCAAGGCCGCCCACTACGCACGCGACTGGGCGATACTGCGTCACGACCTGGATGTGGACGAAATCACCGTCGCCGCGCTGCTGGCCGAAGCCACCGAGATACTGTGCTGGACGTTCGCCCCGACGCTGACCGAACGCGTCTATGCCATGCAACGCGCCGACCGCAACCTGCGCAGCGTGGTTGCACAACGCGCGGTCTTCGGCACCACAGCGCAAGACATCCAGCACGCACTGGTACGCGCCTGGCAACTGCCGGAGCTGCTGATAACGCTGATGGACCCCAACCAGGCCGACAACCCGCGGGTACGCAACGTGCTGCTCGCCACCGATTTTGCCCGCCATGTCGCCCACGGCTGGGATGACGCCGCGCTGCCGGACGATCTGGCGGCCATCGAGCAACTGGTCCATGTGAACCGCGTGCAGTTACTACACCGCCTGGGCGCGCCGGAAGAAGCGCTGGCACGCTTTCTGCCGGCCGAGCCGGGCTAGCAAAACACCAGGTTGGTGAAATCGATCAGCAACTCCGGTTGCTGGTAGGCCAGAAAGAGCGCCGTCAGCCCCACGGCCAGCAGCGCTGCGGCGAAAAGCCAGATCAGCATCCGCACCGGCTTCATCCCCGCTTTCCTCTCAAGCCGCCTGCTGCCCGCCGCGCAGCAGCGCGCGCTCGCGCACCGGCAGGCACAGCAGCGCGGCGATCACCGACAAACCGATGGCCAGCCACCACGCCTGCTCATAGGAACCGGTGATATCGAAGATCCGCCCCCCCAGCCAAGCGCCGAGAAAACCGCCGATCTGGTGGCCAAGAAAGACGATGCCGTACAACATGCCGACGAACTTCAAGCCGAAGATCTGCGCCACCAACCCGTTGGTAAGCGGCACCGTGCCCAGCCACAGCAGCCCCATGATGGCAGCGAAGGCGTACAGCACCAGCGGCCCGAGCGGCAGGAACAAAATACCCAGGATGGCCACCACGCGCAGCGCATAGATCCACGCCAACAGCCACTTCTTGCTGTACAGCCCGCCCAACCAACCGGACAAAAAGGAGCCGGCGATGTTGAACAGACCGATCAGCGCCACCGCGGTCATGCCGACGTTGGCCGACAGCCCACCATCCACCACGAAGGCCGGCAGATGCAGCATGATGAAGGCGGTCTGGAAGCCGCACACGAAGAAGCTCCAGAACAGGAAGTGGAAGCTCGGCGTGCGGCCCGCCTCGACCAGGGCCTCGCCGAAAGTCTGGTTGCCGTGACTGCTGCCGGCGGTGCCGGTGACCGCACGCGCCAGCGGGATGATCAACGCCACGCCGAAGGCCAGCCACAACAGCGCCTGCTGCCAGCCCACGCCGACGATCAGCGCTTGGCCCACCGGCAACACCGCGAACTGCCCAAAGCTGCCGCCCGCGCTGGCAATACCCAGCCACAGGCTGCGCTTTGCCGGCGGCGCCATGCGCCCGACCACGCCCAGCACCACGCTGAAGGTGGTCCCCGCAAGCCCCATGCCAACCAGCAGGCCCGCGCCCAGGTTGAGCCCCAGCGCGGTGTCGGCATGGGCCATGATGACCAGACCCAGCCCATACAACAGCGCGCCGCCGACCAGGGTGCGGCCGGCGCCATGACGGTCGGCAAACGCCCCGGCAAAGGGCTGGAACAGCCCCCACATCAGGTTTTGCACGGCGATGGCGAAGGAGAACATCTCCCGCGACCAGCCTTGATCGGCGGTCATCGGCGGCAAGAACAGGCCGCCGGTGTGGCGCACCCCCATCGCCAGAGTGAGGATCAGCGCACCGCAGGCCAGCACCACGGCTGGCCGGCGCAGCGGCAAAACGGAGGAATCGACTGGGGTCACGTTGCGGCTCGTTCGGGAGATCAATGGTCTGATGCAAGCTGTTTGAGTATAAGATGCGGGCCGACGAAGGGGAGGATACAGTCATGAGCGTTTCGGCCGCCCTGCTGTGGGCTGCGCTGGCGGTGCTGCTGATCTACGCGGTACTGATCTACAACGGCCTGGTGCGGCTCAAGCACAACGTGGCGCGCGCCTGGTCGAACATCGACGTTTTGCTCAAGCAGCGTCATGACGAACTGCCCAAGCTGGTCGAGGTGTGCCGCCACTACAAAGAATTCGAGCAGGACACCCTGCTGCGTGTCACCGAGGCGCGCGCCCGTGTCGCGCAGGCCCGCCAAGCCCATGACCTGCCCGCCTTGGGCGCGGCCGAAACCCAATTGCGCACCGGCCTGGGGCAAATTTTTGCCGTGCTGGAGGCCTACCCGGAACTCAAGGCCAATGAGCATTTCATGCAGCTCGCCGCCCGCATCACCGCCTTGGAAAACGCCATCGCCGACCGGCGCGAGTGGTACAACGAGTCGGTCAACGCGCACAACATCCGTATCGAGCAATTCCCGGACATCCTCGTCGCCCGTCTGTTCGGCTACACCGCCCAGCCGCTGCTGCGCTTTGCCAGTGCGGAAAAAGCCGATGTAGATATCAAAGCGCTGCTGAGCGCTTGAGCCGACCCAGCCCCGCATGCTGATCCGCCTGCGCCGCGACCCGACCAACGCCGGCCTACCGGTGCTGCAACTCGCCCTGGTTGGCTTGGTGCTGACGCTGGACCGCGGCACCGGCATCCTGACCGCCCTGGTCGTGCTCATAGGCAGCGGTCTATACGGCTGGCTGCACGCGGTGCGCTACGCACGGCTGATCCTGGACACCCCCACCGCACGCATCGCCTCCGCCGCACAGGGCTACACCGAGCTTTACGGCCGTGGCCGGCCGCTGGACGGTGCGCCGCTGCGCTCGCCGGTCAACGGCCTGCCGGTGCTGTGGTATCGGGTGGTCACCCATGAGCGCGGCGCCGACGGCAAATGGCGCCATGTCGCCACGTTAGAGAGCGATGCCTCGTTCCTGCTCGACGACGGCAGCGGCGTCTGCGCGGTCGACCCGGAAGGGGCCGAAATGCTGGTGCGCCGGCGCGAGGTGTGCAGAGTCGGCAATCTTCGGCATATCCAATGGGCCTTGATCGAGCGCGACCCCATTTACGTGTTGGGCGAATTCTGCACCCTGGGCAGCATCGGCCCCGATCTCGACAGCTCACACCAGGTCGCCGAACTGCTGGCGGAGTGGAAGCGCGACCGGGCCGCTCTGCTGGCCCGCTTCGACCTGGACGGCAACGGCGAGATCGACCTCAAAGAATGGGCGCTGGCGCGCGCGCAGGCGCGCCGGGAGGTGAGCCGCCAACAGCGCGAGCGACTGGCTGCGGCTGAAACACACCTGATGCGCAAACCTCGGGGCCGCCTGTACCTGATTTCCGACCTGGAACCGGCGCAGATCGCCCGTCGCTACCAGCGCTGGGCGGTGTTTTATCTGGCGGTGTTCTTCGGTTCCGCGGCGGCCACCGCGTGGTTTGGGCTGATCGGCGCGTTCGAAGCCTAGGCTTGCAACGCCTGGTCAGCCGCCTGCGCGGGACTCCAGCTCCTCCCAGCGCCGCAGCAGCGTCTCCAGTTCCGCTTCGATCGCCGTCAGCCGTGCTTTGCATTGGGCAACCTCGTGCGGCGCGTTCTGGTACAGCGCGGGGTCGGCCATGCGCGCGTGCAGCGCGGCCTGCTCGTTTTCCAGCGCGGCAATGCGATCCGGCAGCGCCTCCAGTTCGCGCTTTTCGTTGTAACTCAACTTGCCGCTGCGCGGGGTGGCCGGTTTTTCAGCCGGCGCGGCAGGTTTGGGGGCGATAGCCGGCGCACTCATGGTCTCGCGTGCCGCGGCCTCGGCCTGCGCCTGCTTGACGCGTTGCCAATCGGCGTAGCCGCCGGCGTACTCGCCCCATCTGCCATCGCCCTCAGCCGCGATCACCTGGGTGACCACGTTATCCAGAAAGGCGCGGTCGTGGCTCACCAAAAAGAGCGTGCCGTCGTAGCCGGCGAGCAGCTCCTCGAGCAGGTCCAAGGTTTCGATGTCGAGGTCGTTGGTGGGCTCATCGAGCACCAGCACGTTGGCCGGACGGGCAAACAGGCGCGCCAGCAGCAGGCGGTTGCGCTCGCCGCCGGACAATGATTTGACCGGCGAGCGCGCACGCTGCGGCGCAAACAGAAAATCGCCCAAATAGCCAATGACATGCTTTTTCTCGCCGGCGATTTCCACATAGTCCGAGCCGGGGCTGATCACTTCGGTGAGCGGCGCTTCCGGGTCGAGCTGCTCGCGCAGCTGGTCGAAATAGGCCACCTGCTGGCGGGTGCCACGACGCACCGTGCCTGCGTCCGGGGGAATTTCGCCCAAAATGAGCTTCAGCAGCGTGGTTTTGCCCGCGCCATTGGGGCCGATCAGGCCGATGCGGTCGCCACGCATGATGCGGGTGGAAAAGTCGCGCACCACGGTGCGTCCGCCCAAGCGCTTGGTCACATGATGAAGCTCGGCCACCATCTGCCCGCTCATCTGGCCGCTATCCACCGCAAGATTGACATGGCCGAGTCGTTCCCGGCGCGCGGCACGCTCGCGGCGCAGCGCCTCCAGCCGGCGCACCCGGCCTTCGTTGCGGGTGCGGCGCGCCTCCACACCTTTGCGAATCCACACCTCTTCCTGCGCCAGCAGTTTGTCGAAACGTGCATGGGCTTTTTCTTCTGCGGCCAGTGCTTCGGCTTTGCGGCGCTGGTAATCGGCAAACCGCCCTGGGTAGCTGGTCAGCCGGCCGCGATCCAGTTCGACGATGCGGGTGGCGACATTGTCCAGAAAAACACGGTCATGCGTGATCACCACCACCGCGCCGCGAAACTCGCGGATCAACGCTTCCAGCCACAAGATGCCGTCCAGATCGAGATGGTTGGTGGGCTCATCGAGCAACAGCAGGTCCGGCTCGGCCACCAGTGCGCGGGCCAGGGCCACGCGCTTGAGACCGCCGCCGGATAGACTGCCAACCCGCACCTCGGCGGCCAGCCCCAGACGTGCCAGCATCTGCTCCACACGCTGATTCAGCCGCCAGGCATCGGCCGCCTCCACTGCATGCTGCAAGGCGTCCAAGCGCGCCAGCGCGGCTGGAGTGGCCGATTCGGCCACCGCTTGCATGGCCGCGTGGTAATCCACCAACAGGCGGGCCACCTCGCCCAGGCCATCGGCCACGGTAGCAAACACTTCGCGCTCGAGTGCAAAATCGGGCTCCTGCGGCACATAAGCCACCTTGAGCCCGGGCGTCCGCCAAACCGTGCCATCGTCGAGCGGCGCTTGGCCGGCCAACACCCGCAGCAGGCTGGATTTGCCCGAACCGTTGCGGCCGATCAGCGCCACCCGCTCGCCGGCATCGAGCTGAAAATCGGCATGGGTCAAAAGATCCACATGACCAAAGGCCAGGCAGGCGTTTTCCACGGACAAAATCGGCATGGTGTGCGGGCGGATGCGATGAAACGAAACGCGCAGGATTTTACCGGTCTGCTACCATCAACGCCCGCACGGTAGATCGTGCAGCGCACCATTGTTTTCTCCGCAAGACTGAAAAGCAGTTTTGAAACAAGACTTTGCAAGCATCCTGCAGCAGTTCGGCGACCCCGCCCGCGACCCGATCGCGGTCTGGGTGGCGCTGGTCGACCGTCTGCGCCCGCGCAAAGCGCATGACACCGCGCGCGCCCAGCAGAACTTGCAGGAACTTTGCGTACTGATCGAGCGCCGGGAAGATCTGCGCATCCGCCTGCGCGAGGCGTTATTGAGCCTGGTGCGCGAACGCAAGCAGGTATCGATGTACGTGACCTCCGGCCTTTTGCCGTCGACCGGCTTTTTCTCCGAGACCGCGCGGCGCATCTCCGGCCGTCTGTTGCCGGAGGTGCTCGATCCAACCTATATGAAGGACTTGCTGAGCGTGGTCTTTCACCGCGCCGACGATGAACTTTGGGTGCGGGCGATTCCAGACGAGGAATGGGTGGCTTTCCTGAACCGGCTGCTCGCTGCCGACGCGCCCGCCGCGGCGCAGGACGAGGCCGCCTGCGCAAACGGCAAGGTACCGAACGCGCTGGAAGAACTCATGGAGGGGCTGCGCATCCTGTCTTACCACGTCTCGGCGATCGGCCTGGACCCGGAGCTGGTGCGCATCGACCCGACGCTGGAGGAACATGAATCGCCCTTCATCGCGCAAAACGAGGAAGTACTCGCCTATCTGGCCCAATATCGCGCATGGTGGTGCGATCCGGCTCAGCCGCTGGCCGATGAGCGCCATCTTTCGGTGATGCTCGATCAATGCGCCGAGGTACTGCAGCGGGTGCGCCGCCGCGCCACCAAAATCGGCACCAGCCTCACCCTGACCTTCAAGCTCGAAAGGCTGCGTCAGCACTTGGCGCGCATGGCCGACCTGCTCGATCTATTGCGCTGCCTGCATCAGGACCGCAAGGTGCATACGATCACGGCGCAACTGGTGGCGCTATTCAAGCAACTGGTGCACGCCGAGTGCCGCAAAAACAAGCTCTCCGACTACTGGGGTCAAAACGTCGAACTGGTGTCGCTGCGCATGACCGAAAGCGCCAGCAAAACCGGCGAGCACTACATCACCACCACCCGTGGCGAATACTTCCGTATGTTGCGCTCGGCCGCGGTGGGCGGCTTCATCATCGCCTTGATGGCGGCTTTCAAGCTGGTGCTGCACGAACAAGGTTTCGCGCCGTTGAACGAGGCGCTGAGCTTTTGTCTGAATTACGGCCTGGGCTTCGTGCTGATCCATATTCTTGGCGGCACCGTGGCCACCAAGCAGCCGGCGATGACCGCCAACGCCATTGCCGCCTCGATCGGCGAGGCCAAGGGCAAGACCCGCAACCTGGAAAATCTCGCCGATCTGATCGCGCGCACGGTGCGCAGCCAGTTAGCGGCCATCGTCGGCAACGTCGGAGTGGCAGTACCCATGGCCATCCTGCTGGCACTGGCAGTGCGCCAACTCACCGGGGAGCCCTTCGTCGATGCCACCCGGGCAAGCGCCCTGCTCGAAGACGTCGACCCGCGCGGCGGCACCCTGTTCTATGCCGCCGTCGCCGGCGTCTGCCTGTTTTTGTCCGGTTTGATCGCCGGCTACTACGACAATCTTTCTGCCTACAACCGTGTGCCGCAAAGGTTACGTCAGTTGCGCTGGGCACGCCGCCTGCTGGGCGAAGCCCGCCTTGACCGGGTGGCGGCTTACGTGGAAAACAACCTCGGCACCCTGGCCGGCAACTTCTTCTTCGGCTTTTTGCTCGGCGGTGCCACCGCACTGGGCGTGTTGTTCGGCCTGCCGCTGGACATTCGCCACATTGCTTTTTCTTCGGCCTATGTGGGCTATGCCGCCGAGGGGCTCGACTTTACCCTGAGCTGGCAAATGGCGGCGCTGGCCGCGGCTGGCGTGGCGGGCATCGGCCTGGTGAATCTGGCGGTCAGTTTTTCGCTGACCCTCTATGTGGCCATGCGCGCACGGCGAATCACCTTTGCCAACGCCCGCACGCTGGTGCGTTTGCTGCTGAGCCGTCTGCTCTACCGCCCACAGGACTTCATCCTGCCGCCATTCAAGGATGCGCCGAACCCGCCGCGTGAAGCACCGCCAACCGAAATGGGCAGCACACCGCCACCGCACACCGCGCAAGGCGAAGGGCACAGTGACCGTGCGCTTGGTCCGGATGCATCAAACCGCTAGAATGCGCCCCGCTCCTCGTAGTTCAATGGATAGAACGGCCGCCTCCTAAGCGGCAAATGCAGGTTCGATTCCTGCCGAGGGGACCAAGCCACAACCGCATGGCCGCAGCCCTGCGTTTTTTTCGCCCCCCACCGGGCGCGAGCCGGCGCGGCTCAGCGCAGCGTCTGCAACATCGCCCGCAGGTAGCGCACAGGTATTGCATAGCTGATCCCCGAGGGATCGCTAAGCACGCTTTCCTTGGTCCGTTTGACCAGCACCATGTTGAGAATGCCGATCACTTGGCGGCTGTGCGGATCGAACACCGGGCTGCCGCTATTACCTGGATAGGCGGTGGCGTCGAGCTGGTAGATATCGAAGCGCTCACCCGACAGGCGGCGGATCAGCGCGGGGTCGAGGTCGCGCGCACCGGCCTGGGGAATGCCGATCGGGGTTATCGCCGAGACGATGCCGCGATGGGTGACCGGGACAAGCCCCAGCGCATTGCCGATGGGAAAACCGGTAAACGCGATGCGCTGGCCTTCGCGCACGCTATCGCCGGGCGCCAGTTCGAGTGCCGGCAGCGCGGCGCCTTCGATGCGTAAGAGCACCAGATCGTGGTCTTTGTCAGCGGCCACCCGCTCGGCGCGTCGCACCGCCGTGCCCTGCCCGTCGGCCACGGCAATGGCCAGTTCCTCCATGCGCTCGCCGTCGAGCACCTCAGGCACCACATGCGCATTGGTGGCAATCGAGCGGCCGTCGCCCACGGCAAAGCCGGTGCCCAAAAAGCGGAAAGCGGGATTGCGGCGAGGCTGGTAGGTGCCGACGGCCACCACTGCGGGGCGGATACGCGGCACCGCCGCCACCAAGTCGGCGCGCAGCCTAGGAGCCGCCAGCAGCATGCCGAACGCCAAGCCGCCGCCGAGCACGGCGCGACGCCGCAGAGAAACCGGGTCGCTCATGGCGCGAGTGCCTGCCGGGGGGCCTGCGGCGCCACGGTCACGGCCGGACTCGGGGCAACCAGGCTGTGGTCATAAGGATGCCTATGCTGCTGAGCCAACCCCAGCACGCGATCGACATACTGGCGCGTTTCAGGATAAGGCGGCACGCCGCCATGGCGGTCCACCGCTCCCTCTCCGGCGTTGTAGGCCGCCACCGCCAGACGGACATCGCCGCGGAAATAGGCAAGCAACCAACGCAGATAGCGCAGCCCGCCGCGGATGTTCTGCTCCGGCTCCCAGGGCTTTTGCACCGCAAAGCGTTCGGCGGTGGCGGGAATGAGCTGCATCACGCCCATGGCGTCTTTGGGCGAACGCGCCAGCGGATCGAGCGCGGATTCGGCCAAGGCCACGGCCAGCGCCAGACGGGGGCTGACGCCATACTCCGGCGCCAGCGCGGCAACCAATTCGGCTATCGGCCGGCGCCGGGCATCGAGCGTGGCCAGTATCCGTGTGGCATCCCACAGCTCGGCAGACAGGAGATGAGGCGGTGGCTGCAGGCACTCGGGCACTTCGCCCACATCATCGCCGGTGTAGCGCATCATCCGCTTTGCATGTTCATGGCCCAGATAAGCGGCCATGGCGAACAGCGTCGCCGCATACGCATCGTTACGCGGCAAGCCGCGCCCGTTGGCGTACATCCAGCCCAGCGCATACATACCTTCGGCATCGCCCAGACGTGCCGCCTCGCAATACATGGCGGCCGCGCGCGCCGGCTCTTTGGCCACCCCTTCACCATGTTCATAAGCCACCGCCTGGCGGCTCAGGTAGCGGGCATGGGCGGCAAAGGCTTCGGCCAGCGGATCGGCCCGCACAGCCCCGCACAGTGCGCACGCCATGCTCAGGATAGCGGCCAGTCCGAGCACACGGGGCAGCATTTTCTTTCGGGCGGGGTTCATGGCCGGACTGCGGGCACGCTCACAGCCGCCACAGCCGGGCACCGCCGGCTTTGAGCGCCTGCGGATCGAAGGCCGATTTGACATCGGCAAACACGCCGCCTTGGGCCAACTTGTCCAGCAGCGCCGACACCCCCATCGCCCGGTAAGCGTCGTGTGCAACAGCCGCAACGATGGCTTGGGCCACCGGCAGCCGGTCCCAATCGAGCAGCCTGACGCCATACTCATGCGCGGCCTCCCCGGGAGCGGCAACCGGATCATGAACGTGCACCCGGCAGCCGTAGCTTTGCAGTTCGCCGATCAGATCGATGACCTTGCTGTTACGCAGATCCGGACAGTTTTCCTTGAAGGTGAGGCCCAGCACGATGACATCCGCACCGTTTATCGCACTGCCGGCCGCAATCATCTGCTTGACCGTCTGCTCGGCCACGTACTTGCCCATACTGTCGTTGATCCGTCGCCCGGCAAGGATGACTTCCGGGTGGTGGCCGAGCATTTCGGCTTTATAGGTGAGGTAGTACGGGTCCACACCGATGCAGTGCCCGCCGACCAGGCCGGGGCGAAACGGCAGAAAATTCCATTTGGTACCCGCCGCTTGGAGCACTTCCAGGGTGTCGATGCCGATTTTGTGAAAAATGATCGCCAGTTCGTTCATCAGCGCGATATTGAGGTCGCGCTGGGTGTTCTCGATGACCTTGGCCGCTTCGGCCACCTTGATCGAGCTGGCCGGATAAACCCCGGCGGCGATGATCGAACCATACACCTCGCTCACCCGCGCCAGCGTCTCGGGGCTATCGCCCGACACCACCTTGACGATACGGGTCAGCGTGCGTTCGCGGTCGCCGGGGTTGATGCGTTCGGGCGAATAGCCGACGAAGAAATCCTGCTTCCACTTCAGCCCGGATTCGCGCTCCAGAATGGGAATGCAGACTTCTTCGGTGGCGCCCGGATAGACGGTGGACTCGAACACCACGGTGGCGCCGCGGCGCAGATTGCGGCCGACCGCTTCCGAGGCCCCGACCAGCGGACTGAAGTCCGGGTTGTGTGCCTCGTCGACCGGTGTTGGCACCGCCACCACAATGAAATCCGCCTCACGGATCACCGTCGGGTCGGTGTGGCAGCTCAGACCGGTAGCCGCGCGCAGGTCCTCACCGGAAACCTCGCCGGTCGGGTCGACGAACTGGCGGTAACTGGCCACCTTGGCCTCAGACAGGTCGAAACCCAGAGTGCGGTACTTTTTGCCGAATTCCACCGCCAGCGGCAAACCGACATAGCCCAGGCCAATGACTGCGATGGTGGTCGTCATGAGAGGCGTCCTCGAAAGATGGTGTGGATGAAGCGGTGGCGCCGACCGCGGTCAGAGTCCCGCGCGCAACTCGGCGGCGGTGCGGTGCAGCGGCGTGCCGGCAGGGGTTTTGCTCAGCACGATATCGAGCTCTTCGCGGGCGTCGGCGGTACGCGCCAACTGCAAATAGGCGCGCGCCAGATTGAGCCGCAGCTGGCCGAGTTCCGGCGCCAGTTCGACCGCACGGCGCAAGTTTTTCAAACCCTGTTCGTGATTGCCGGCGGCCATCTGCAAAACGCCTACGGTATCCAGGATGGCCGGATTGTCCGGTGCCAGCGCCAACGCACGCTCGGCGCGGGCCAATGCGCCCGGCACTTTGAGTTCGCCCTCGACCCAGGCCAGATTGTTCAACGACATGGCATCGTTCGGGGCAATCGCCACCGCTTCGGCATACAGCCGGCGCGCCTCCTGCAGCCGATTCTGGTTCAACGCATGCTGTGCAACCAGGGTACGCAGCAACGGATCGCGCGGCTGGGCGCGCATCCATTGGGCGGCCAGGCGTTCGGCCTCGTCCGCGCGGCCGGCCCGCAGCAGCGCCACATAGCGCCGCACCTCGACTTCGGCATTGGGCGCGATGGCCGCAGCACGCTGGAAAGCCTCGACCGCCGCGGCCCACTGTTTGCGGCGCGCCAGGATGTCGCCTTCGGCAACGAATCCCGCTTGCGCCAGGGCGGGTGTGCGCTGCATGGTGCGCATCAAGGCCAGCGCATCGGCTTCGCGCTGTTGTTCGACCAACAAGCCCAGCAAGCGCTGATAGGCCAGCGCTTGGCTCGGTTGCAGTTCGATGGCGCGTCGCAGGCTCTGCTCGGCACCGGCCAAGTCTTTGGCTGCAGCCTGCGCGGCCGCAAGGTCGATCAACGGCGCCGGCGAATGCGGCAGCAGTGCCGCCAGCCGGCCGAAACTGGTGATCGCCTGCTGGAGCTCGCCAGCGGCAAGCTGTGCACTGCCCAGCGCAGCCAGCGCGCCGGGATCGGCGCCATGGGCTGCAGCCGCTTCCTGAGCGAGCGGCAAGGCCGCACGCGGCTGTCCCTGATGCAGCAAGTGACGCACCAACGCCAGCCGGGGAGAAAGCGCGCCGGGTGCTGCCGCCACCGCCTGGTCCAGCAGGATGCGCACTTCGGCCGGCGGCGCGCCCGCAGCGCTTTTGAACTCGGCATAAGCCAAAGTGGCGTCCACATGACCTGGATTAGCCGCCAGAAAGCGCTCAAACCGCTTGCCCGCCGCGTGCGGCTGGCCATCGGCAACATCGATACGGACCAGATTCACCAGCGCGGCCAACATGTCCGGCCGCAAGTCGAGCGCGGCCTCGAAGGATGCACGCGCAGCGGCCAGGTTTTCCTGCGCCAGGAACACGCCCCCTTTGAGGTTGTGCGCTTCGGCACTGTCAGGATGACGTGCCAACATCCGATCGACCGCGGTATGCGCTTTGTCGAACTGCCGCCCGCGCAGATGCGCCAGCACCAGCGCCACATCGGCCTGAATGCCGATGCCGTCCAGATCGCGGGCGGTTTCGAGATCGGCCAGCCCTTGGGCCAAATCTCCGCCGGCCAGCCGCGCCACGCCCAGGCGCAAGCGCGCACCGGCATGGTCAGGTGCCAAGGCGCTGGCGCGGGCCAGGTAATCGGCGGCGGCTTGGAACTCACCGTTGGCCAGCATGACCTGACCGATCACCATGAGATTGCGCGCATCCTGCGTTGGGGCATCGATGAGCGGCTTGATCGTCTCCTGGGCGCGCGCCGGCTGACCGCTTTGCACCAGCGATAGCGCAAGGAATTGACGCGCCTGACGGTGCTCCGGCACCTGTTCCAGCACTTTGTTCAGATGACGCTGGGCCTGCGCTTGATCGCCCAAACGGTAGAGCACGCTGCCAGCCAATAGATGCGCAGGTAAAAACCCCGGCGCACCGCGCAAGGCCGCCTGGACTGCGTCGCGCGCCTGGGTATGGCGCCCCTCGCGGTGGGCGATCACGGCCGTCAGATAGTGCGTGGCCGGCGCCTCGGGCGCGATGCGGCGCAGGGCTTCGAGCTGCGCCTGGGCCGCCTCGTCCCGGTGCTGGCTCAACAGCAGGCTGACGAGCTCATAGCGGTAACTGGGCGAATCCGGCTGGCTGTTTACCGCGGCTGTCAGCGCCTCGATGGCCTGTTCGGGCTGCTCGCGTACAAGCATGATCTGCGCTTGTAGCAGATGGGCTTCGCCGTTTTTGGGATGCGCGGCCAGCACCTGCGCCAGCTCGCGCTGCGCCCCTTCCAAGTCATTGGCAAAAAACTGCACTCGCGCCAGACCCAGGCGGGCGTCCTGGTCGTCCGACTGCACGGCAATGGCCGCTTCGAAATGCTGCCAGGCAAGATCCAGTTGCGCTTTGGCCAGATAGGCGGTGCCTAGCGCAAGATCGATGCCTTTTTGTGCCGCGGTATCGGCAAGCCGTAGCCCGGCATAACGTTCGATGACCCGATCGAAGTCGGCACCACGGACCAGCACTTCAGCCAGCAGGGGCGCCACCCGCACGGCCGGCGCCCCCAGTTCCTCGGCCCGTTGCAGTTCCTTCAGCGCCGCCGGGATGTCGCCCTGACGTAAATACACCTGGCCAAGCAACAGCCGCGCCTCGGCCAGCGCGCCATCTTGCTGCAAGGCGTTTCTGAGTTGGATGCTGGCCGCCTGCAGATCGTCTTTGGCCAGATAGTCGCGCGCCGAGGCCAACATCTGCTGCGGCGAATCGGCGCAAGCTGCCAACAACGCCGCGCTGCACACGGCGATCGACACACCGGCCAACGGGCGAGGCCATCGGCGGGTCGCGGCACTCTTGGGGGTCTGAGCAGCCATCACGGTCAGGGCTCCTTTTTGAGGCCAAAGCGGTGCATCAGGTCGTACAGCGACGGGCGACTGATGCCGAGCATTTCCGCGGCACGGGCAATGTTGCCGTTGGTGCGGGCCAGCACCCGCAGCACCGCTTGGCGTTCGGCCTCGTCACGCACTCGGCGCAGGTTGAAAAACTCAGCGTCCGCCTCGACCGCCTCCAGCCCCAGATCGGCGGCGGTGATGCGGTTGCCCTCTGCCATGATCACCGCCCGCTTGAGGCAGTTTTCCAGCTCACGCACATTGCCCGGCCAGCGATGCGCGGCAATGGCGTCCAGCGCCTCATCGGTGAGTTTCATGCCGCCACGGCGGTTTTGATCGGCATAACGCTGCACGAACGCATGTGCCAGCAGCGCCGCGTCGCCCTCACGCTCGCGTAGCGGTGGAATTTCCACCACGATCTCCGCCAAGCGGTAATAAAGGTCTTCACGAAACAGCCCTTCGGCAATGCGCGCTTTGAGGTCGCGGTGGGTGGCGCACACCACGCGCACATCCACCGGGATGCCTTCACGCCCGCCGATGCGCTCGATCACCCGCTCTTGCAAAAAGCGCAACAGTTTGGCCTGTAATGACATCGGCAAATCGCCGATCTCGTCCAGGAACAGCGTGCCCTTGTGGGCGAGTTCGATCTTGCCGGGGGTTTGTTTGACCGCGCCGGTAAACGCCCCCTTCTCGTAACCGAACAGCTCGCTTTCCAGCAGGTTTTCAGGGATGGCCGCGCAGTTGATCGCCACGAAGCGGCCCGAGGACTGCGGCGACAAAGCATGTAAACCGCGGGCAAGCACTTCTTTGCCGGTGCCGCTTTCACCGAGCAGCGCCACGGCGACGTTGGCCGGTGCCACCTTTTCGATGGTGCGGCACACCCTGAGCATGGCCGGGTCGCGGGTCAGCAGACCGTCCAGGGCGCTGCCGCGCGCGGCCTGCAAGCGTTGATTTTCGGCCTGCAGGTCGTGCAGGCGGAAAGCGCGCTCGATGGTCAGCGACAGCAGCTCGGGCTCGAACGGCTTGGCAAAAAAATCGTATGCGCCCATGCCCACGGCGCGCACCGCGTTGTCGCGGTCGTGCTGGCCGGTGAGCACGATCACCTTGGTATTGGGCGCCAAATCCAGCATCTCGCCAAGCAGGCGCAAGCCCTCGTCCACACTGTCGGGCGCCGGCGGCAGGCCCAGGTCCATAGTGACCACCGCCGGTTCGTGGCGCCGCAACTGGGCAATGGCGCTTTCGCGGTCGTCGGCGACCACGGTATCGAAAGCGTCGAAGGCCCAGCGCATTTGCTTTTGCAGCGCGGGGTCGTCTTCGACGATCAGCAGGGTACGGCGCATCTCGGACATGGCTCAAGCACGCAGCGGTTGCGGTTCGGTTCGGGAGCAGATCTGCGCCCCGGACGGTTCATCCCCGTCGGGCGGCTCGCGCCCGCTCACCGGCAGACGCACCGTCACCCGGGTGCCGCACCCCTTGCCGCTGTCGTAGGCGATGGTTCCGCCCAGCTCGCGGATGTACTGGGCGGTTTCATAGACCCCCAAACCCATGCCGCCTTCCTTGGTAGTTTGAAAAGGACGTGAGAGGCGCTCCCGGATGAACTCCGGCGTCATCCCGCAGCCCGTATCGCTGACCTCCAGCGTCACCGCGCCGTCTTTTGGGTCATGCACTTGGACGATGACCTTACCATCGTCAGGCGTGGCGTCCAGGGCATTTTGCACAAGATGGCCCAATACCCGCTCCAGCCGTTCGCCATGAGCAAAAACCGTTACCGCGTCGCGCTGCGGAACGACCAGTTCAACAGGCGGGCGCTGGTTACGTTTGTTGTCAGCAATGCGTTGCAGCAGCGCACCCAGGTCCACCGCGCGTGTCGCATCGATCGGCGTCTTATCCTGCAACTGGCCCATCAACGCACGCATACGCGACTCCACATGCGCAACCGTCTCCAGCATGTCTTGCTGGAATTGCGGATTGTCCCGGTGGCGCTGGGCGTTTTTGAGCATCAGCGACAGCTGCGCCACCAGGTTCTTGAGGTCATGCACCACGAAGGCCGACATGCGATTGAAGGCGTCGAATTTGCGCGCTTCGATCAGCGCCTCGGTCACCTGCATGCGGGCCAGATAACCGGCAGCCTGACGTTGCGCGGTCTTGAGTAGATCCAGCACCTCCCAATCGACCTCGAACGGCGTGCGCGGGGTCTTGAGCACCACAAAACCCACCAGCCGCGCATCAGCGATCAGCGGTAGTACCAGCCAGGCATCTTCCTGTTGCTGTAACCACGCCGGCAACGCCAGCCCGGCATAGTGCGAGCGGCGCACGCGAAACTCCTCCAGATTGATCACCCACTCGCGCTCGGCCAAAAACCTGCACAGGCTGCCGCTTTCCTCCTCGACCGCCTCGCAATGCTGCGCGTTGAGCCGCGAATGCGGCCGATAGCGCCCGTCGGCGTGTCGCAGCCACAACACGCCGCCCGGACTTTCGACCAGGTCCGACAAAGCCTTGATGACCGACTGCCCCAGTTCCAACCCGTCATCGGCAACCGACAGCGCCTGGGTAAACCGCAGCCACTCATGGCGATAGTCGTAGCGATAGGGAAACAGGTGTTTGTTGACCAGCACCCGCAGGCGGGCGCGACTTGCGCCTGAACCCACCAACAAGCCAAGCATCAACAAGCCGGCAAACAGCAAAGCGGTCTGCAGCGCCCGCCCCCAGTCGCCACCTACATAACGCACGTAGTAACCGGCTGCGGCAATCACCAGCAAATAGGCGCCCGCCACCGCCAGCGCGGTGGAATGAAACACAACGGTGCGCGAGACCGCGATGCGCAAAGTCCAAGACGGATTGCGCGCTGCCGACAAGGCCACCAAGGGCATTACCATGGCATGCACCAGGCCGCGCACCGACCCCACTTGCGGGTCCAGCCGGGCAAACAGAAAGCCGTCGGCAAAAAAGTACAGCTCGAACATCCAGCTCGCCGCCAGCCCCAGGCACAGCGGCTTGAGTGCCCAGCGCGAGTCGCGCGGCAGACCGCGGAACACCTGCTCGACCAACACCAGCCCGAACACCGCGGCCGCCAGAAAGGCCGCCAGCGGCCACTTGGCGACGGCCGTGGGCTGATCGACCGATAGGGCGGGAGCCAGCACCGCAGCCAGCATCCCCGCCGACACCCCGCCGGCCACCCAGAGCGGCCAACGCCTGCCGGCCTGCCACAGCGGCTGCAACAGCACCAGCAAAAACGCATACCATGCCAGCACACGCAGGACTTCAATGAATCCGATCAGGCGCAGCAACAAGCTGCCGGGCCAAGCGGCCAGCAGCGCCGAACAAGCGGCCCACACCATGCTGACCGTCACCGCCGCCAACAACGCCCCCCCGGCTCGACCACCACGCCAGGCGCGCAGCAAATACAAGGCAAACAGGGCATAGGCGCCGGCCGCAACGCCATGCGCCCATACGGCCACGTCCGATGCTTCAGCAATCATCTGGCATCCAGATCCAAGCTCGACCCCTCGGCAGCAGGCACATCCGTAGCAGGTCGGCGTCCGGCTGCGCGGAGCCGCTCAATGCGCACCCTCGCCGGTGAGCACCACCCGAACGGTCTCCACGAGAATCAAAATATCGAGCACCAGCGAATGATGCTTGACGTAATAAAGGTCGTATTCGAGCTTGTTGATGGCATCATCGACCGACGCACCGTACTGATAACGCACCTGAGCCCAACCGGTCAGACCCGGCTTGACGCTGTGACGCACCGCATAAAAAGGAATATCGCGGGTCAGTTGATCGACGAAGAAAGGGCGCTCAGGACGCGGCCCGACCAAGCTCATCTGCCCAGAGAGCACATTGAAAAGCTGCGGCAGCTCGTCGATGCGCAGCCGACGGATCAGCCGTCCGACGCGGGTGACCCGATCGTCGTTCGCAGCCGCCCAGCGCGGCTTGCCATCGCGCTCGGCATCGCGGCGCATGCTGCGGAACTTGATCACTTTGAAAACCCGGCCCGCCTGCCCCACGCGCTCTTGCCGGTAGAACACCGGCGCGCCATCTTCGAGCAGAATCGCCAGCACGGTGAGCAACATCACCGGCAGGGCCAGCAACAGCAATACCGATGCTGCCACCAAGTCAAAGCCGCGCTTGACGAAGGCGCGCGCGCGCCCCTGACGAAAGCCGTCGCCGTAGATCAGCCAACTGGCTTTGAGCGCATCGAGCCGCACATGGCCGGAGATATGCTCGTAAAAGCTGGACAAGTCATGCACCGCAATGCCGTGCAGCTTGCAATCGAGCAATTCGCGCAGGGGCAACACCCCGCCGCGCCGCTCGCGCACCGCCACGATCACCTGGCCGACGCGCAATTGACGCGCCACATCCAACAGGCTCATCCCGCGTCCGACCACACGCTGCGGATCGATTTTTTCCGCCTCGGCGTCGTTAGGCAGATAAAACCCCACCAACTCCATGCCGCTGACTAACGGATGCCGCAGCACCTGTTCCACCGACGCCGCTTCTTCGCCGCCGCCCACGATCAGCGCACGACGGGCAAACAACGCACGTTCCTGCCGCCGATTGAGCGCACCGCGCAGCGCCAGCACGCTGCCCAGCAACAGCAGCACGGTGAGCTGGACGGCCTCGGTGGCAAAGTGATCCCACGGCAAGACCCAAAAGACGCCGAACGCCACCGGCGCACTGACCGCCACGCCCAGCAGCACCCGCACCAGCGCATCCCGCGCAGACGCCGACCGCTGCGGGCGGTACAGGCCCAACGCACTGTTGAGTGCGATCATCGCCAGCGCAAACAGCCCCGCAGACGGCACCACCAGGCGCCAATCGACCTTTGCGGCGTCTAGCTGCCAGACCAGCGCGGCGACGATGGCCACACAGAGCAACACCGCATCGGTCAAAATCTTGAACAACGTGTGCGACGGAAAATAGTGGCTGAACACCTTGAGCATGGCCTGTCCTCCCTGACCTCAGCCCTTGCGGGCGAGCGAGACCGTGAGCGTTTGCCACACACCTTAGACGGCGCCAGCGGCAGCCGATGTTAAACCCGTCACACCCCTGGGCGTGTGCCCCGGCTATCGGCATGCCAGCGTTTAATCCGACACGGATGCTTCGGTTGCACATCAATACGCGTCAATGCGCGTGAATGCCTGACGCACTTGCGTCAGACAAAACAACTGTATATTTTTACACACCCCTCAAAACAAGTCTGGCGCCATGCACCGTTGTAACCCGCCCGCCTCCCGGAGCATTATGCACATGAAATACTTGATCAACACCTTGCCGGCCGCCTGTGGCGTCTGCGCCGGCCTACTCATCGGTACTGACCATCCTGCCCAGGGCATCCTCATCGCGCTCCTGGGCGCCGCCGCAATCGGTGCCCTGCGTTTGCGCCGCCGCACTGGACAGCAGAGCCACTGACCAGCCCGGGCACTGAATAGATTCACCACACCCGCACCGAAACGGGGCTTCCCCTAGAACTCCTTTACCGCTAGAATGCGCGGCTTGCACGGACAGGTGGATGAGTGGTTTAAGTCGCACGCCTGGAAAGCGTGTTCAGGGTAATACCCTGACGCGGGTTCGAATCCCGCCCTGTCCGCCAGCGCGCCCACGCCAAATCCGTACTGGATGCAGGGCTTTGCGCACGCTGCCCGCGGATCTTTCCCTCTTTTTCCGGCCATCGCCGGTCTGTCTGCGGCCAGCTTGCCTGCCGCGCCGGCCGTAGCCGGCTAGCGCCCCAGATACACTTCGATCACCCGCTGATCGTTTTGCACCGTAGCCAAATCACCCTCGGCCAGCACCGAGCCTTCGTGCAGCACGGTCACCTTGCCGCCCAGGGCCTCTACAAACGCCATGTCGTGCTCGACCACCACCAGCGAATGCGCACCGGCCAAACTCACGAACAACTCCGCGGTGCGTTCGGTTTCTTCATCGGTCATGCCGGCAACCGGCTCGTCCAGTAGCAGCAGGCGGGGTTCTTGCATCAGCAGCATGCCGATCTCCAGCCATTGCTTCTGACCGTGCGAGAGCAGCCCGGCAAGCCGCGTCGATTCGGCGCTCAGGCGGATACGCTCCAGCACTGCGGCGATGCGCTCACCCTCCTCGCTCGACAGTCGCGCGAACAGGCTGCGGCGCACACGCTTGTCCGCCTTCATCGCCAACTCCAGGTTTTCGAACACCGTGAGCTGCTCGAATACCGTGGGCTTTTGAAACTTGCGCCCGATGCCGGCGTGGGCGATCTCGGGCTCGCTCATCCGGGTGAGGTCCATGGTTTGGCCAAAAAAAGCCTTGCCCTGGTCCGGACGGGTCTTGCCGGTGATCACGTCCATCATCGTGGTCTTGCCCGCGCCATTGGGTCCGATGATGCAGCGCAGCTCGCCGGCATCGATCGCCAGGCTCAACTTGTTGAGCGCACGAAAGCCATCGAAACTTACCGTGATGTCGTCCAGGTAGAGGATGACCTTGTGCGAGAGATCCAGTTCGCCCGGGCGCACCAAGTGGGCGGTGGTGGCCTCGCCCTCCCATTGCTCGCGCTGGTTGGCCTGTTGCGCGGCCTCATGCTCGATGACGGTACTCATGCGGTCGCTCCGCGAGTGGATTTGGAAATCTGCCCGGCAACCGCCGTCTCCGGGGACCGAGCCGCCGAGGCGGCAGACACGCTGTCCTGCCCGGTGCGCCGGCTGCGCCGCTGCGCCCACAATCCGACCACGCCCTTGGGCAGCAAGAGCGTGACTGCGATGAACAGAAAGCCAAGGAAAAAGGGCCAATATTCCGGAAAGGACACGGTAAACCAGCTCTTGGCCAGATTGACCAGACCTGCGCCCAGCACCGCGCCCACCAGCGTGCCGCGCCCGCCCACAGCCACCCACACCGCGATTTCGATGGAGTTGGCCGGGCTCATCTCCGAGGGGTTGATAATGCCCACCTGCGGCACGTAGAGCGCGCCAGCCAGCCCGCACAGCACCGCGGACAAGGTCCAGATAAAGAGCTTGTAGTGCAGCGGGTTATAGCCGATGAACATGACCCGACTCTCGGCGTCGCGGATCGCGGCCAGCACCCGACCGAAGCGCGAGGTCACCAGATAGCGCCCGAGCAGCAGCACGCCCACCAACAGCGCGGCCGAAAGCCCGAACAGCACCACCCGCATCTCGGGCGTGGTGATGCCGTAGCCGAGAATGCGCTTGAAGTCGGTAAAACCGTTGTTGCCGCCAAAGCCGGTCTCGTTGCGGAAGAACAGCAACATCGCAGCGTAGGTCAGCGCCTGGGTGATGATGGCGAAATATACCCCTTTGATACGCGAGCGGAAGGCGAAAAAGCCGAACACCCAAGCCAACAACCCCGGCACCGCGACCACCAGAAAGAGCGCCCACAGGAAGGAATCCGACCCCCACCAGTACCAAGGCAATTCCTTCCAATCCAGAAAAACCATGAAATCCGGTAACTCCGCCCCATAGGCGCCGTCACGGCCGATCTGGCGCATCAGATACATGCCAAAGGCGTAGCCACCGAGTGCGAAGAACAGCCCATGCCCCAGGCTGAGGATGCCGGCGTAGCCCCAGATCAGGTCCATGGCCACCGCCACCACCATGTAGCAGAGGATCTTGCCAAGCAGGCTCACCCAGTAAGACGACACATGCAGCGCATGCTCTGGCGGCAGCGCCAGGTGAGCGATCGGCATCCACACCCAGGCAAACAGCGCGAAGAAGATGAGCGCCACCCAGCCGGCGCGCGGCATGCTGGCAAACAGTCGGATGGTCAATGGGGTGCGCATGCGGCACGTCCTCCGCTATGAATCAGTTGTCTGCGAAGCGGCCCTTCAAGGCAAAGAGACCTTGGGGGCGCTTTTGGATGAAAGCGATGATGAACACCAGCACCAGGATCTTGGCGATCACTGCCCCCGCCCAGTTCTCCAGGAACTTGGCAACGATGCCCAGGCCCAGCGCGGCCCATACTGTGCCGGCCAACTGGCCGACCCCGCCCAGTACCACCACCATGAAGGCATCGACGATGTAGCCGGTGCCCATGGCCGGGCCCACGTTGGCGATCTGTGACAGCGCCACCCCGCCCAACCCGGCAATCCCGGCCCCCATGGCGAAGGCCAGCGTATCGACCCGCGCAGTGGGTACCCCCACGCAACCGGCCATGGCACGGTTTTGGGTGACCGCCCGCACGAACATGCCCAACCGGGTGCGGTTCATCATCAGCCACACCAAGGCCAGCACGAAGACGCCAAAGCCGAGGATGACGATGCGGTTGTACGGCAGCACCACGCCGGCGGCCAGCGCCACCCCGCCGGACATCCAACTCGGATTGGCAAGTTCCACGTTTTGCGGCCCGAAGATCACCCGCGCAGCCTGGATCAGCACCAGCGAGATACCCCAGGTGGCCAGCAAGGATTCCAGCGGCCGGCCGTAAAGAAAGCGCAGCACCGTGCGTTCCATGAGCACTCCCACCGCTGCGGCGGCGAAAAAGCCGGCGGGAATGGCGGCCACCACGTACCAATCCAGCCATTGCGGCAAATGGGCGCGGAACAGGTTTTGCACTAAATAGGCGGCATAGGCACCGATCATCAACAGCTCGCCGTGTGCCATGTTGATGACGCCCATCACCCCGTAAGTGATTGCCAACCCGAGCGCGGCGAGCAGCAGGATGGAGCCCAGCGACAGGCCGGAAAACACCGTGCCCAGGTGCTGGGCGAAGGCCACCCGGCGCTCGATAGCCCTGATCGAATCGGCCGCGGCCTCGCGCACCAGGGCGTCGGGCTCGTTAGCGGGCGACAGCAAAGGCTCCAGCATCGTGCGCACCGCAGGATCGGACGACTGACCCAACGCGCTGACCGCCTTCAAGCGCTGGGCGGGCTCGGCAGCGTTCAGATGAATCCGCGCAACGGCAAGCCGCAGGATGTGCCCGATGGCCTCGTCAGACTCCTTGCCCAAGGCGCGTTCGAGTAACGGCAGCAAGGTCTCGGAAGCGTTGTCGCGCAAGGTATTGGCCGCGGCAAGACGGGTTTCGCGCGCCGGGGCAGACACATCCAACGCCGCCTTGGCGGTGGCGATTGCGCGGCGCACACGGTTATTGACCCGCAGGGTATCGACCACATCCGCATCAACCGCAAGGGCAGCGCCGCTGGCCGCATCGGTCACCACGCCGCCGCTCAGCACTACCACACGTCCGTTGACCACCCCCAGCTCGCCGGCTTCCAACGCGGCGATCAGCCGGCGCGCATCCTCTCCGCCGGCGGCGCCGATGGCCTCGATGGCGGCGATGCGCGCGCTAAAGTCACCGCTGGCCAGCTGCGCGAGCACCGCCTCATCCAGCGCCGCGCGGGCCTTGCCGGCGGCCAACAGCAAAAACAAAACCGCAAGCAGCGGCCCAATCAGCCCGCTGCGGAACGTCGCATGGAAGCTTCGTTTCATGTCACGACTCTTGAAGGCCGCCGTTTCCACTGCGGCCTCGGATGGCAATCCAGACCTGATCGACACACACCCGGTTTACTCGGAGGACAGACAACCCCGAGCCGGGAAGCGGCCCGCCCGCGGCCGGCTCCGCACACCGCGGGCAAACCAGAGTGCCTATCGCGCTCAAACCCGGCTCAAAACCCCTGCTTGCCTTCGTTACCCTCGATGAACGGGCTCCACGGCTGGGCACGGATCGGTTCCTTGGTCTGCCACACCACGTCGAATTGACCGTCCGGGCGAATCTCTCCGATCAACACCGGTTTGTGCAGGTGGTGGTTGGTCTTGTCCATGGTCAAGGTAAAGCCGGAGGGCGCCTTGAAGGTCTGCCCGCCCATGGCCTTGATCACCGCATCCACATCGGTGGTCTTGGCCTGCTCCACCGCTTGCTTCCACATGTGGATGCCCACATAGGTGGCTTCCATTGGGTCGTTGGTGACCACGGTCTCGGCGTTGGGCACGCCGTTTTTCTTCGCCCAGGTCTTGTACTTTTCAATGAAAGCGGCGTTTTGCGGATTCTTCACCGACATAAAGTAGTTCCAGGCCGCAAGATGGCCGACCAACGGTTTGGTATCCACACCTCGCAGCTCCTCCTCGCCCACCGAGAACGCCACCACCGGCACATCGGTCGCCTTCAGACCGGCGTTGCCCAGTTCCTTGTAGAACGGCACGTTGGAGTCGCCGTTGATGGTGGAGATCACCGCGGTCTTCTTACCCTGCGCGGCAAACTGTTTGATCTTGGCGATGATGGTCTGGTAGTCCGAGTGGCCGAACGGGGTGTAGTCCTCCATGATGTCGGCCTCGCTCACCCCTTTGCTCTTCAAAAAGGCGCGCAGAATCTTGTTGGTGGTGCGCGGATAGACATAATCGGTGCCCAGCAGCACGAAGCGCTTGGCGCCGCCGCCTTCTTCGCTCATCAGGTATTCCACCGCCGGAATGGCCTGCTGGTTGGGCGCCGCACCGGTATAAAAAACGTTTTTCTCCAGCTCCTCACCTTCGTACTGCACCGGGTAAAAGAGCAGACCATTGAGTTCCTTGAACACCGGCAACACCGACTTGCGCGACACCGAGGTCCAGCAGCCGAACACCACCGCTACTTTGTCCTGCGCCAGCAGTTGGCGCGCCTTCTCGGCAAACAGCGGCCAGTTGGAGGCCGGGTCCACCACCACCGGCTCCAGCTTCTTACCCAACACCCCGCCAGCGGCATTGATTTCCTCGATGGTCATCAGCGCCACGTTCTTCAAAGCAGTCTCGGAAATCGCCATGGTGCCTGAGAGCGAATGCAGGATGCCGACCTTGATGGTGTCGGCCGCATGCGCGCCCAGAGGCAGGCCGATGGCGGCGATGGAAGCGGAAAGAGTCAGCGCCTTGAGGAAGTTGCGACGGTTTTGCATGGAAAGTCTCCCTGGTCGTGATCGAATGGGCGTTGCTGCATTGCACGATCACAGCTTAGGGAGACTGACGGATGCACAAAATACGCAAGCTTGCGTAGGGGCGGGAAGCGGTCGGTGCAGAGTTAATCTAACCGCCAGCAGCCCACGGAGAGCTTCCTGAAGCTTACGTCATACGGCAAAATCACGGGTCTTTTCCCAAGCGTAGTCATTCGATGCGCCGTCTGTCCTTCCCCGTGGTCGCCACGCTCGCCGGTTGCCTGCTGGCGCTGCTCTATACGGTGGCCGGGGTGCTGCAGTGGCAAAACGACCGCGAAACGCTGGAGCAGACTTTGGCCAATGAATCCAAGGCGCTGCGTACCACGTTCGAAGTGGCATTGTCCGATCTCGAACAACAGATGCTCACTCTGGCCACCATGGTGGCCGCCGACCCCCAAGTCCGCTATTTCTTTCAACGCGGCAAGGAGGCCGTCGAGGCCGAAGGCGGCGGACCGGGCGGCGCACGCGCGGCGCACTGGCGTGAGGCGCTCTACCGCCATGTCGCGCCGGCCTGGTCCGACATGCAAAAACAATACGGTCTGCGCCAACTGCATTTCCAACTCGGCCCCGGTTCATTGTCTTTCTTGCGGGTCCATACCCCGCAAAAATTCGGCGACCGTATGGACGGTCTGCGCCACATCATCGAAGACGTCAATCGCGACCGCCAACCGCGGGTCGGTTTCGAGACCGGACGCATCTATTCCGGGGTGCGCGGCGTGGTGCCGGTTTGGGCCAGCGCCGACGACGGCACGCGCAGCTACATTGGCGCGCTAGAGGCCGGCACATCCTTCGATATACCGCTCGAACGCTTGGAGCGCCAAGTGGACGCGGGTTTTGCAGTGCTGCTCGATCAGGCGCACGTAGAAGGTGCGGTATGGAACGAGTTCCGCCCGCTCAACGGCACGCGCCAGCCGCACGGCTGCCAGTGTTACCTGGAAGCGGCCTCACGGGAGGAGGTGCGCGCCTGGATGGCCGCCGAGTTACTGCCCCGCATGCACGCCACGCAGACCGTCTCCCACCTGCTGCACTGGGCAGGCAAAGACTGGCATCTGACCGGCTTTCCGCTGCGCGACTATCTCGGCTCGGTCGACCCGGCTCGCGAACCGGTGGGTTCGGTGCTCATTTGGCGTGACAAAAGTGCGACACTAGCCGCCTGGCGCGACCGCCAACAAACGATGGCGGTGCAGCTTGTGCTTGCTTTCCTGTTCTCCCTGGGCCTGTTTTTGGGATTGCTACACGCTGCCCGGCGCGGATTGCAGCAACGCATCGCCGCAGCCACTACGGCGCTGCGCGCCAGCGAGGAACGTTACCGCATCGCCTTTGCCGCGGTGGAAGACGGCCTGTGGGACTGGCACATTCCCACCAACGCCGTGCGTTGGGATACGCGCAGCTTCCAGATGCTAGGCTATCCGGAAGACGCGTTCCCGGTCACGCTGGAGACTTGGCAAAAGCTCTTGCATCCAGAGGATCTGCAGCGCTTCTCGGAATCCCTGCACCGTCAGCTTGCGCGCGGCGGCGTTTTCGTGGGTGAATTCCGTTACCGTCGCACCGATGGTGGCTGGTTGTGGATACAGAGTCGCGGCAAGGTTGTCGACTGGATGGGCGAGGAGCCGGTGCGCATGGTCGGCACGCATACCGATATCACGGCCCGTAAAAGCGCCGAAGAAGCCTTGCTGACCGCCCGCGCACGGCTGGCGACGGTGATCGAAAACTTCCACGGCGGCATTTTGCTAGAAGATGAGCGGCGCACCGTCCAGTTGACCAACCAGATGTTCTGCGATCTGTTCGCGCCGTTCGAGCGTCCCGACACACTGGTCGGCAAAGCGGCCGAAGCGGTCCTCGACGCTAGCGCCGACCGTTTCCAGGCCCCGATGCAATTCAGGGAAAGCACCCGCCAGCTGGTGGCAGGTCGTCAGGCGAAAACGGGCGAGGAGCTGCTGTTGTCCGATGGTCGTGCGCTGGAGCGCGACAGCCTGCCCATTTTCGACGGCAGCCGCTTCCTCGGCCATCTATGGCTGTACCGTGACATCACCGAGCGCAAGACGCGCGAACGCGAACTGCACCGCCTGGCCACCACCGACCTGCTCACCGGCCTGCCCAACCGGCGCTACTTTCTGGAGCGGGTGGAACAGGAGCTGGCTCGCCTGCGTCGCTTTGGCACGCCCGCCGCGCTGCTGATGATGGATATCGACCACTTCAAGCAAGTCAACGATCTCTACGGTCACCCCACCGGGGATGCAGTGCTGCGCCATTTCGCCGAGGTCGCCGGCGGCAACCTGCGCCGTATCGACCTGCTCGGCCGCCTGGGCGGTGAAGAATTCGCTGCCCTGCTGCCCGGCACCGACGCCGATGGCGCCCGCCTGCTGGCCGAACGCCTGCGCCTGAAGATCGCCAGCGCACCGTGCGTGGCCGGGAAGAAACGGGTGAAAGTCACCGTCAGTATCGGCATCACCCTGTTGCATGCCGGCGATACCGGCAGCGACCGACCGCTGGCGCGTGCCGATGCCGCGCTCTACCGCGCCAAGCGGGCCGGCCGCAACCGGGTGGAAGCCGAGCTGCAACTGACCGAAGCCGTTTGAGGGGCAGCGATGGCCGCTACTTGCCGCATCAGAACCGACACCACACCCTCCGGCCAAGCCAGCCCTTTGGATTCATTGCCCACCTGAGCGCACCATGCAGCCTGCCGACGTCACTTCACCCAACGCCGCGCCCGCCTCGCCCCGGGCATTGTTTCTCACCTTTACTGTACTGGCGCTGCAAGGCTTTGGGGGCGTGCTGGCCGTGGCCCAACGCGAGTTGGTGGAGCGCAAACGCTGGTTGAGCCGGGACGAGTTTCTGGAAGCTTATTCGGCGTCGCAACTGCTACCTGGGCCCAACGTGGTCAACATCGCGCTGATGCTCGGCGACCGTTTCTTTGGCTGGCGTGGCGCGCTGGCTGCGATGGCCGGCATGCTGGCTGTGCCGCTGGCCATCGTGCTGCTGCTGGCCGCCAGCTATGGGCAATTCAGCCACCATCCGATGGTAGCCGGCGCACTCCGGGGCATGGGCGCGGTGGCGGCCGGCCTGACGGTGGCCATGGCTTTGAAACTGCTCGGCAGCTTGCGTAACAATCCCATGGGGCCGACCGTGTGCGCGATTTTGCTACTGGCAACCCTGATGGCGATCGCTGCACTTCGCCTGCCGCTCGCGGGCGTGGTGCTGGGCCTTGGTGCCCTGGGGTGGTCGGCCGCACGCTGGCGTCTGCGCAAAGCGGCAGCGCGGCGATGAACGGCTCGCTCGCTGGGGCCGATCTGGCCGACTTGTTGGTGCACTTTTTGGTTCTGTCGTTGCTGGCCATCGGCGGGGCAATGTCCACCGTGCCAGAGATGCATCGTTACCTGGTGGTCGATCGCGGCTGGCTGGATGACGCCGGCTTTACCTCGTCGATTGCGCTGGCGCAGGCCGCACCCGGTCCGAATGTGCTCTTCGTGCCGGTGCTGGGCTACCAGATCGCCGGCTTGCTCGGAGCCGCGGTCGCGCTGATTGGCATTTTGCTGCCCTCTACGCTGCTTTCGCTGGCCGTCAGCCGCTGGGCCAGCACACGGCGGGACAAGCCGGGCGTACGCGCTTTCACCGCGGGTCTTGCGCCGGTGACCATCGGCCTTCTGCTCGCCACCGGCTGGGTGCTCGCCCAGCCCTTTTTGGCCCGCGGCACCCCCCCATACGGCGCGCTGGCCGCGATCGGGCTGACCGTGCTGGCGATGCTGCGCACTCAGGCCGCGCCAATCTGGCTGATTCTGGCCGGCGCGCTGGCCGGCGCCGGCGGCCTGATCTGATGCCGGCTTTAGCCGCTCACCCGACGCTGCGCTACACTGGCCCTACTTCTTTAGTACTAAATCCATACGCCGCGAGTCTGCCGCGTGAATCTCTCCGACAAAGCCCGCACCGTTCCCCGCATCCACCTGATCGGCACCCTGACCATCGTCAGCGCTCTTACTGTGCTGCTCGGCAGTTTTTTTGCCTGGCAGAACCTGGTCGACCAGCAAAAATCCATCGAACGGCTGGAAGAGGCCATATCGCGGCAACTGGTCGAACGTCTACAGGCGGAAATGGCGCTGGCGCTTGATTTCGTGGAGTTTACCCGCGCGGGCACTGAAGCTTTGCTGCGGCAGGAGTTGGTCGAGCAAGTCGATCAGGCCATGGCCATTGCCGAGGGCATTTACCGCAGCGCATCCGGTCATCACCCGCCCGAAGTCGTTCAACGGCTGATCGTCGAGGCGCTGCGGCCGGTGCGTTTTTTCGACGGGCGCGGCTATTACTTCATCGACGACATGACGGGCCGCTTCATCCTGCTGCCCACCGCGCCCCACCTGGAAGGCCGCCTAATGCCCGACAACCAGGACGACACCGGTCACTTCATCATGCGCGGCTTGATCGAGGCGGCGCGCAAACCCAAAGAGCAAAGTTTTTCCCGTTACCGCTGGTACCGCCCGGACGACCCGCAGCACATGGCGGATAAGCTCGCTTACGTCCGGCATTTTCCCCCCTTCGACTGGTTGATCGGCACCGGCGACTACATCCATGAATGGGAGGCCCGGCAACAGCGCGCCGTGCTGACACGCCTGCGCAGTCAGCGTTTTGGCGACAGCGGCGGTTTCTCGGTGATCGACCGCGACGGCCGGGTGCTGCTATCGGCCGAGGCGCCGGAGCTGGAAGGCAAGCGCTTGGACGACATCCCGCCATCGACCGCTCAGTTGTTGCGTGCATTCGCAGAACTGGCCGATAGCCATCAGGAGGTATTGCGCTATGAATGGCCGGATCGGAGCGCCGGCGCGACGCTGCCCCGGTTGGCCTTTGCACAGAACATCCCGGAATGGGGCTGGACGCTGATTGCCACGGTGGCCGAAAAAGCGTTGCGCGACGAACTGAGCCGCGAGCGGCTCGACGCTGAAGAGGTCAATGGCGACCGCTTGCTGAAGTTCAGTGCGGTCATCGGCATCGTCTTGTTGATTGCCATGAGCGCATCACTGCTATTTTCGCGCTGGTCCCACCGCCTGTTCCGCGCCTACCACGAGGAAAACGCCGCGCAGCGCGAAGCACTGCGCCAGCAGGCGGGCAAACTGCGCGAAAGCGAGGACCGGCTGGCCACCATCCTGGACAGCGTCGAAGCCTACATTTACATCAAGGACCCGCAATACCGCTATCGCTACGCCAACCGCCGTGTGCGCGAGCTATTCGGCCGCGAGCTCGATGCCATCATCGGTGAGCGCGACGAGTCTTTTTTTGATCCGGACACCGCCCGGCAACTGCTGGAAAACGACAAACAGGTCATCGAACACGGCAAGCGGGTTGCGGTCGAAGAGCGCAGCGTGTTGCGCGACGGCGGCGAAGCCCGCACTTTTTTGTCGATCAAACTGCCGCTGCGCCGGGATGACGGTGAAATCTACGCGCTGTGCGGCATCTCCACCGACATCACCCAACGCAAGCGCATGGAAGACGAAATCCGCCAGCTTGCCTTCTACGACCCGCTGACCGGTCTGGCCAATCGCCGTCTGCTCGCCGACCGGCTGCAACAGCAACTGCTGGCCAGTGCGCGCAGCGGCCAATACGGCGCCCTGCTGTTCATCGATCTGGACAATTTCAAAACGCTCAACGACACCCTGGGCCATGACGCCGGCGACTTGCTGCTCCAGCAGGTTGCGCACCGACTCGGCTTCTGTGTGCGCCAAGGCGACACCGTGGCGCGCTTTGGCGGCGACGAATTCGTCTGCATGCTCAACGACCTCGGCAATTCCGCAGCGGCCGCCGCCGCCCACGCCAAAACCGTGGGCGAAAAAATACTGGAGCTTTTGCGTCAGCCGTTTCGCATTCACAGCCGGATTCATGTGAGCACGCCCAGCATTGGCATCACAGTGTTTGCCGGGCACCAGGCGACGGTGGAAGAGCTGCTCAAACAGGCCGACATGGCGATGTATCAGGCCAAGACCGCCGGGCGCAATGGCCTGCGCTTTTTTGACCCGCAGATGCAGGCCCGCCTTCAGGAACGGGCCACGCTGGAAAGCGAGCTGCGCCTGGCGCTGGACGCCGGGCAACTGTCCCTGTACTACCAGCCGCAGGTCGACATCGATGGCCGCATCACCGGCGTCGAGGCCCTGTTACGCTGGACACATCCGCAGCGCGGCCCCGTCGCACCGGGCGATTTCATCGCGCTGGCCGAAGAAACCGGCCTGATTCTACCGATTGGCGCTTGGGTGCTCGAATCCGCCTGCGAACAACTGCGGCGCTGGAGCGCCGCGCCGGCGACCGCCGGATGGACCGTGTCGGTCAATGTGAGCGCCCTGCAGTTTCAGCAGGCCGACTTCGTCGATCTGGTCATCGACACCCTGGCGCGTCATGGCGCCAATCCGCACCGGCTGACGCTGGAATTGACCGAAAGCATGGTCCATGACATCGACCACACCTTGCCGCGCATGCACGCACTCAAAGCGCACGGCATTCGTTTTTCACTGGACGATTTCGGTACCGGCTACTCCTCATTGGCGTACCTGAAACGCTTGCCGCTGGACGAATTGAAGATCGACCGCTCTTTTGTGCGCGATCTACTCACCGATCCAAACGACGCCCTGATCGCACAGACCATCGTCTCCCTGACCCGCACTCTGGGCCTACGGGTGATCGCCGAAGGCGTGGAGACGGCAGCACAAAGGCAAGCGCTGATCGCCCAGGGCTGCCTGCATTTCCAGGGCTATTTGTTTTCACCGCCGGTCCCGGCGGAACGCCTGACAGCCGGCCTCGCAGAGTAAGGCGCGCACTGCGAGCGTGGCTACAGGCGTCTGAACTGGGCAAAAAAGCGCCCCAGCACACTGCCGAGCGGGCGGCCCTGACGATAATCGGCCGCATAAGCGCGGTCTTCGGCCTGAATGTGCTTGGCCAGCCAATCGCTCAGAAAGTGCAGTAGATCCAGGCTGATCTCTTTGCCCTGGCGCAAATCTTCACGGGCGGCGCGAATTCGCGCCACGAACTGGGCATGCTGCCGACGATGCGCCTCCAACCCGGCAAAGCCTTCGCTTTGCATGAACGCTTCTTCGGCGCTGAAATGCGTGACCGAATAATGTTCCAGCTCATCCAGGATTTTTTGCATTTCCGCGCCTTTGGCGCGCCGCACGATTGCCGACCAGAGATGGTTCATGATCTCGAACAGCACCTTATGCTGTTCGTCGATCTGTTCCAGCCCCAGGCTATAGCTGTCATCCCACTGCACCAGACAATCCCTTGCACTCATCGTGTCCCTCCGCTCAACGGGTGAACCAACCTGCGGACCGAACGGCCCGCAAACCTTTTGCCGCCGACCGGTCAGCGTGACCGGCTCGATCGGGCGCGTCTGAAGCATTCGAGTAGCAAAAACCGAACCAGCTTGTGAACGCGCATCTTGCCGCAGCCTGCATCGTTTGCGCGGCATGCGCCCCACTCCATCAACATAACATATGGCTACATAAATTTCGTTAAAAAAACACCCTGCCGCACTCGCAAGATCGATCCGGCATGCGCGACGGCAGCCGCAGCGACGCGGCCCGCTCAACCTTGGCCCAGCACGCCGCGTATTTTTTTCATTGCCACCGCAGCCGCAGCGGTACGGGTTTCCACCCCGAGTTTGTCGAACACGTGCTCCAAGTGCTTGTGCACCGTGCGCGGACTGGTGCCGAGGATGTCGCCAATGTCGCGGTTGGTTTTGCCGTGGATTACCCAGTAGAGCACTTCGGCCTCGCGCGCGGTCAGACGGAACGCGGCAACCAAGGCTTCGATGGCCGAGGCGTCGTTTTCTTCACGCAGCACGATCAACCACGCCTCCTCGCCGTCTTCGGCGCCACACGGGTGCAAGGTGGCAAGCAAACGACGCGGGCCATCGGCATGCACCCATTGCGGGGGCGCTTCGCCGTTACGCCGGGCGCGCTCGGCCTGTTCCGCCCAGGCGAGCAGACGCGGCGGCGCAGCCCCTCCGGTTTGCGGAAACCACTCGGCAAGCAGACTGCGGGCCAGCGCGGTTTGCCAGGTGATGCGCCGGCTGGCGCGGTCGATGGCCACCGTGCCCTGACCGAAGGCATCCAGTGCGCTGCGGGCTTGGCGCATCTGGCGCGCGCTGTGCAGATGGGCGGCAATGCGCGCCAGCACTTCGGCCGGGCGGATCGGCTTGGTGACGTAGTCCGAACCGCCGGCGGCAAACGCCGCCACCAGGTGTTCGGTTTCGGTGAGCCCGGTCATGAACACGATGGGGATGTGCTGGGTGAGGAAATCCGCCTTCAGCCGGCGCGCCACCTCGAAGCCGTCCATGCCCGGCATCACCGCGTCGAGCAACACGATGTCGGGCAAACTTTGACGCGCGCGGGCGAGCGCAGCCTCCCCATGGGTGGCCACCAGCACGGTATAGCCGGCTTCATCCAGCGCGTCGTGCAGCAGCGAGAGGTTCTCGGGCACGTCGTCTACGATCAGTACGATTTCGGTGTCGCTTGTGTTACGCACGGGATTCATGAGCGGCCTGAATGAGGGAACGCATGGCGTCGAACTGGAATTCGCGCGCCCGGCTGCGCAGCCGGCGGACAAACTCGGCGCAGGCCGGTTCGTCGGCTTCGATCTGGTCGAGCTTTGCCAGAATGCCGCGCAAATAGCCCAAACCGATCAGCTCATCGAGCGCCTGCAATGCCTCGGGCTGCGGATATACCCACGCCGGCTGCGGGGGCGGCTCGCTTACCCGGTGCAACGCCGTCCGGCTGGGTTGGCTGAGTACGGGCGCCTCGGCCACCCGCGGCAGAAACAAACGAATGCGGAAGGTGCTGCCCTGCCCGAGAACGCTGTCGACCTGGATCTCCCCGCCCATCAGGTCGGTGAGCATGCGCGCAATGGTCAACCCCAGGCCGGTGCCGCTGGCCTCGGCGTTGCCGGAAACACCGCGTGCAAAGGGTTCGAAGATGCGCGCCAAATCTTCGGCGGCGATGCCCGGTCCGCTGTCGCGCACCTCGAACACCGCCATCTCGCGCGCATAGCGCAGGCCCAGCACCACCTCGCCACGCAAGGTGAATTTCACCGCGTTGCCAACGATATTGATCAAGATTTGACGCAAGCGCTTTTCATCCGCGCGCACCACCGCGGGCAGCTCGCCCTCTTGCCGATAACGGAAACCAATGCCCTTGTCGCGCGCCTGCAAGGCGAACATATGCACCAGATCATCGACCAAGGCCGGGAAATCGAACGCAACGCGTTCGAGCTTGAGCTTGCCGCCTTCGATACGGGCAATGTCCAGCGTGCCTTCGATCAGCGACAGCAGGTGCTCGCCGCTTCGACGGATGACCCGCAGCGCCTGACGGCGCTTTTCCGGCACTTGCGGGTCGTCGGCCAGCATCTGGGCATAGCCGAGAATACTGTTCAAGGGTGTGCGCATCTCATGGCTGATGGTGGTGATGTAGCGCGTCTTGGCTTGGTTGGCTTGATCGGCCTGAGCGCGCGCGCGTTGCAGCTGCTCGTCGGTGCGGCGGTGCAGCTCGATTTCGCGCATCAGCAAATGCGTTTGACGGTTGGATTCCTCCTGCGCCACCAGGCGGCTTTTGTGTGCCAGCACCAGCCACCAAGCCACCACCCCGGTCACCAGCAACAGCGCGGCGTAAGCCTTGATGAAGCTTGCCTGCAGGGCCGGCACCAGCGCGGCATGTTCGCGCCCCAGGGACTCGGCCTGGTGCAGATAGAGCAGGCCGAGCAACAGCGCCAGCGCCGGCACGAGAAAAAGCATCAGCAGCAGAAAGTGGCCCAAGCCGGAATGCAGCCAGGGCTGCAGCGCGGCCGGCAGGCGGCGCCCGACCAGCGCCGCCCATTGCGCGGCCATCGTGGCCTGCGGCTTGCACAGATCGTGGCAACGCGCATCCAACGCACAACACAAAGAGCAGATGTGCCCCTGGTAGGCCGGGCAGTGGGCCATGTCGTCGGATTCGTACTCGCGCTCGCACACCACGCAGCGCCGCGGGGCGCCGCCCGCCGGCGCCTGGTCGGCGCGCGCCAGGTAGTAGCGCCCACCGGTAGCCCAGGCGATCAAAGGGGCCGCAATAAAGGCCACACCCAGGCTGATCAGGGTCGCAAAGGGTTGCACCGCCGCACCGAACGCGCCCAGGAAAGCCGCCACCGACAGCGTGGAGGCGAGCAACATTGCTCCCACCCCCACCGGGTTGATGTCGTACAGATGCGCGCGCTTGAACTCGATACCCTTGGGCGACAGGCCCAGCGGCTTATTGATCACCAAGTCGGCGGCCACCGCGGCGAACCAGGCCACCGCAACGTTGGAATACAGCCCCAGCACCTGGCCGAGCGCCTGGAACACGTCGAGCTCCATCAGCATCAGCGCGATCAAGGTGTTGAACACCATCCACACCACCCGGCCGGGATGGCTGTGGGTGAGGCGGGCAAAGAAATTGGACCACGCCAGCGAGCCGGCGTAGGCGTTGGTGACATTGATCTTCAACTGCGAGACCACCACGAAGACCGCGGTCACCGCGAGCACCACGCGCGGGTCGTCGAACACATAGCCGAAGCCGATCAAATACATCTGGTTGGGGTCGACCGCCTTGTCGGCCGGCACCATCGCGGTGAGTGCAAGGTAGGCGAGCAGCGCGCCGCCCAGCATCTTCACCGCCCCCATGACCACCCAGCCGGGCCCGCCGAGCAGCACCGCGAACCACCAGCGCGCGCGGTTCGCCTGGGTGCACTCCGGCATGAAACGCAGGTAATCGACCTGCTCACCAATCTGGGTGATCAGCGCAATGCCAACGGTCACCGCCGCACCAATGAGGTGCATGCTGAAGGCGCCGCCCTGCCCGTCCTGCCCCGGATAGGTGAACAGCCCGTCCAGCACCTCGGGCTCCTGCATCAGCAGAAAAACATAGGGCAGCACCAGCAGGATCAGCCACAGCGGTTGCGAGAGCGTCTGCAGCCGGCTGATGTGGGTAATGCCGTGGGTGACCAGCGGAATCACCACCAGCGCGCTCACCATGTAGCCCCACACCGGCGCAAGGCCGAAAGCCAGCTCCAGCGCGTAGGCCATGATCGCCGCTTCCAGCGCGAACAGGATGAAGGTGAAGCTAGCGTAGATCAGCGAGGTGATGGTCGAGCCGATGTAGCCGAAGCCCGCGCCACGGGTGAGCAAATCCATATCCACGCCGTGACGCGCGGCATAGACACTGATCGGCAGACCGGTGGCGAAGATGATCAGGCTCATCAGCACGATGGCCCAAAACATGTTGATGAAGCCGTAATTGACCAGCAGCGTGGCGCCAACCGCCTCCAGCACCAGAAAGGCCGCCGCGCCAAAGGCGGTATTGGCCACGCGCAGCTCGCTCCACTTGCGAAAGCTGCGCGGGGTAAAGCGCAGCGCGTAATCCTCCAGCGTCTCACGCGCCACCCAGGCGTTGTAGTCGCGGCGCACCTTCATTACGCGCTGCACGGGCTGAACGGTTGGCGAAGAAGAAACAGGCGGCGGCAAAGCAGACATGACGCTTCTGACTCGAACGACGCCGATCGCTTTGCAAACCTCGTGCCACGACCGTTCGCACGCTCAAACGACAGACCATGGCCGCCCGCATCCGGGCTAGACCTGTGAATCGCCGACCTGTGCTGGCACAACCGGGGGCCGCGCAGCAGCGCCAATGGGCGGTAGAGTCGGCACCAACGCCAGCGTGACCCGCATCACCACCGCCGAACCGTCCCATGGCTCGACCCGGAATCCGAAGCGGCGCGCGCAATCGAGCATCCGCCGGTTGCTCGCCAGCACCCGCCCAGTCAGTCGCCACAAGCCTCGGCGCCGCGCATCGTCGGCCAGCGTGGCGATCAGCCGACGGCCGATGCCCCGCCCCTGCCAGGCATCGGCCACCACCAGGGCAAACTCGCAGGCCCGCGGTTCGCCGCCGACGCAGTAGCCAGCCAAACCCACCATGTCGGCTCGCGTACGGTCGGTGACAAACGCCCCGTAACTGGCCCCCTCGCGCGGATCGGGGGTGCATAAGGCATACAATTGGTCTGCAGCCAACACGATGTCGCCGCGGCCAAAACGAAAATAGCGTGCGCCATAAGACAGGCCGCTGAGAAAAGCCTGTAATGCGCCCATATCCGAGGCAACCAGCGGACGAACATCGGGCGCAACAACCGACGGTCCACCCTCGACGCCCGCCTCTGGCCACACCCACCCCATACGCAGCCCCTGTCTTGATCGTACCCGGTTGCGATTGCGATGCCGGGAGCCTAACGGCCGAAAGTGTCCTGGCGATGACAGCGCCGCTGCGAACCGGGTGCGGATAAAAAACGGCCGCGGGCATCCGCGGCCGTCTTGGGCACATTGCGCAACCAGAAAGATTTATTGGTTGCTTACTGCCAGCATCAGCTGATTGACCCGTTTCACGAAGGTGGCCGGATCGTCCAAAGTGCCGCCTTCGGCCAGCAAGGCCTGGTCGAACAGTACTGCAGCCCAGTCATCGAAGTGCTTGTCCTCGTACTTCAGGCGCAGCACCGCCGGGTGATTGGGGTTGATCTCCAGGATGGGCTTGGAGGCCGGGGCATTCTGCCCGGCAGCCTTGAGAATGCGCGCCAGATTCATGCCCAGATCGTGTTCATCGGCCACCAGGCAGGCAGGCGAATCGGTCAGCCGCAGCGTCACTCTCACATCCTTGACGCGCTCACCGAGGCTGGCCTTCATTTTTTCCAACAGATCCTTGTATTCGTCCGCGGCTTTTTGGACTTCCTTCTTTTCGGCCTCGTCTTCCAAGGCGCCCAGATCCAGTCCGCCCTTGGCCACCGATACCAACGGTTTGCCGTTGAATTCGGTGAGATGACCGGTCACCCATTCATCCACACGGTCTGACAGTAGCAGCACCTCGATGCCCTTTTTGCGGAACACTTCCAGGTGCGGGCTGTTCTTGGCGGCATTGAAGGATTCCGCGGTGACGTAATAGATCTTGTCCTGACCTTCTTTCATGCGGCCGATATAGTCGGCCAGCGATACCACTTCATCCGGGGTGTCGGTATGGGTGGAGGCAAAGCGCAACAGCCCTGCGATTTTTTCCTTGTTGGCAAAATCCTCACCCACGCCTTCCTTGAGCACCTTGCCAAACTCTTTCCAGAAGGTGGCGTATTTGGCCCGTTCGGCCTCGTCTTCGCTGTTGGCAAGACTTTCGAGCAACGACAACACCTTTTTGGTGCACCCTTGGCGGATGGCGTCGATGTCTTTGGATTCCTGCAAGATTTCGCGCGAAACGTTGAGCGGTAGATCGTTGGAATCCACCACCCCGCGCACGAAGCGCAGATAGGTGGGCATCAGCTTCTCGGCGTCGTCCATGATGAACACGCGCTTGACGTAGAGCTTGACGCCGTGGCGGGCGTTGCGGTCCCACAGATCGAAAGGCGCATGAGACGGCAGGTAGAGAAGCTGGGTGTATTCCTGACGGCCTTCGACACGCGCGTGAATCCAGGCCAGCGGATCGTCATAGTCGTGGGCGACGTGCTTATAGAAGGCTTTGTAGTCGTCGTCGGAGATCTCGTTCTTTGGCCTGGCCCACAGCGCGCTGGCCTGGTTGACGGTTTCATACTCGTCACGCAGCACCTGCGCTTTCTTCTCCTCGTCCCACTCCTCCTTTCTCATCTGGATCGGCTGGACGATGTGATCGGAGTATTTACTGATCAGACTCCTGAGTTTCCAGCTCGACAGCAGATCGTCTTGCCCTTCGCGCAGATGCAGAATGATTTGGGTGCCGCGCTCGGCGCGTTCGACCTGCTCAATGGTGTATTCACCGGCGGTGTCGCCGCTCATCGTGCATTCCCAGCGCACCCCCGCGGCGGCCGGCAAACCGGCGCGCCGGCTCTGTACGGTGACCTTGTCGGCGACGATGAAGGCGGAGTAAAAACCCACGCCAAACTGACCGATCAGATGGGCGTCTTTTTGCTGATCGCCGGTCAGCTTGCCGAAAAATTCTTTGGTGCCGGACTTGGCGATGGTGCCCAGATTGGTCACCGCTTCGTCGCGGCTCATGCCGATGCCGTTGTCGGTGATGGTGAGCGTGCGCGCGTCTTTGTCAAAATCGACACGAATTTTCAGTTCGCCATCGCCTTCGAACAGCGCCGGATTGTCGAGCGCCTCGAAACGCAACTTGTCGCAAGCATCCGAAGCATTGGAGATCAGCTCGCGCAGAAAGATCTCGCGGTTCGAGTACAGCGAATGGATCATCAGGTGAAGCAACTGCTTCACCTCGGCCTGGAAATTCAAGGTCTGGGCGGTCGCGGTCTCGGACATCGATGAAGCTCCATATTGATGACTGGAAGAACGCGCCTCAAAGTGGGGGCATTGCAAACCTGTTTCAAGCCCCGCATACCGCTTCAGCGATAGACAATCTCTAACACCTCGATCTCCCGCACGCCGGCCGGGCTCATGAACCGAACCACATCGCCTTCGCGCGCCTTGAGCAACGCCCGCGCCAGCGGCGAAATCCAACTGATGCGCCCGGCGGTGACATCGGCCTCGTCCACACCCACGATCTGCCAGGTTTGCGCATCGTCGCCGGCGACATCCCGGATGGTCACCGTGGCGCCGAAAAACACCTGGTCGGTGTTCTCCTGCTCGGCCGGATTGACCACCGTAGCGTTCTCCAGGCGCTTGATCAGAAAGCGGATGCGTCGGTCGATCTCACGCAAGCGTTTTTTGCCGTAGATGTAGTCACCATTTTCCGAACGGTCGCCGTTACCGGCCGCCCAGGCGATGGTTTCCACCAGCTTGGGGCGCTCGATGCGCACCAGTTGGTCGAGCTCTTCGCGCAGCTGCCGATGACCACGCGGCGTCATGTAGTTTTTGCTGCCAGGCGGCAGTCGCAGCGCCGGGGCAAGTTCCTCGTCGTCGTCCTGACCGTCGCTTTCTTTTACAAATGCCTTATTCACGATGACTGTCGATCACATGGTGTTGCCAAAGCGGCAATGGTAATCCAGCACAACACAAGGTGCAGCGCCCGCTCACGGCGGCACTCGAGACCTGAGCGCCATTGTCATGCAGGACGCACACGCCTACCATTGACGCCCAAAAACTATCCACCCACGGCGCGGCTGCGCGCCTTGCCGGATACGCCACCATGGACGACAGCGCCTTCGACGATGTAACCAACCTGCAGACTCGCCTGGCGGTCCTGCGCGCCGAGCATCGCGACCTGGATGAAGCGATTGCCCGCCTGAGCGCCACACCAACCGAGGACGAACTGCTGCTGCGTCGACTGAAAAAGCGCAAGCTCGCCCTCAAGGACCGCATTGCAATCATCGAGCGCATGCTCGAACCCGACGAGCTCGCCTGAACGCACAGGCAGGCACGGTATCGCCCACACGCCGAGGTTTGCCCAACGTTCCTCACAACCCGCGGACATTCATCGATGACATCATCCAGCCCTTATGGGCGGCAGACGCTTGCACTGCACGCCGGCCAGTCCCCCGACCCGACCCACGGTTCGCGCGCCACGCCGATCCACTTCACCACCAGCTACGTCTTCCCGGATACCGAACGTGCGGCCGAGCTGTTCAACCTCGAACGGCCCGGCCACGTCTATTCGCGTATTTCCAACCCCACCAACGCGGTGCTGGAAGAGCGCGTCGCGGCGCTGGAAGAAGGCGTCGGCGCGATCGCGCTGGCCAGCGGTCAGGCCGCGCTGCACCTGGCGATCGCCACCTTGATGGGCGCTGGCGGCCACATCGTTGCTTCGCGCTCGCTGTACGGCGGCTCGCACAATCTGCTCGGCTACACCCTGCCGCGCTTCGGCATCCACACCACTTTCGTCGACCCGCGCGACCCGGACGCCTGGCGCGCCGCGGTGCGCCCGGAAACACGGCTGTTCTTTGGCGAGTCGCTCGGCAACCCCGGGTTGGAGGTGCTCGACATCCCCACCGTGGCGCAGATCGCCCACGAGCACCGTGTGCCGCTGCTGGTCGACGCCACCCTGGTCACCCCCTGCCTGCAGCGCCCGCTGGAACTGGGCGCCGACCTGGTGATGCACTCGGCCACCAAGTTCCTCGGCGGCCACGGCGTGGCGGTGGGCGGCGTGCTGGTCGATGGAGGGCGCTTCGACTGGGAAGCTTCCGGCCTCTTCCCCACGCTTACCGAACCCTATGACGGCTTTCACGGCATGGACTTTGCCGAAGAGTCGCCGGTGGCCGCTTTCCTGCTGCGCGCGCGCCGAGAGGGGCTACGCGACTTTGGCGCCTGCCTGTCGCCGATGAACGCCTTTCAGCTCTTGCAGGGCCTGGAGACGCTGCCTGTGCGCATGCGCGCCCATGTCGACAACGCCCGCGCGGTGGCCGAACACCTGGCCGCCCACCCGCTGGTCGAGAAAGTCTCCTACCCCGGACTGGCGAACCACCCGGACCACGAACTCGCCACCCGCCTGCTGTCCGAAGGCTGCGGCGCCGTCCTGTCGTTCGAACTGAAGGGCGGACGCGCGGCAGGACGCGCCTTCATCGAGGCACTCAAGCTCTTTTCCCACCTGGCCAACGTGGGCGACACCAAGTCGCTGGTCATCCACCCGGCCAGCACCACCCACTTTCGCATGTCGGCGGCCGACCTGGCCGCGGCCGGCATTGGCGAAGGCACGGTGCGCCTGTCGGTGGGGCTGGAAAATGCCAGCGACCTGATCGCCGATCTCGACCGCGGCCTGTACGCCGTCGGCAAGCTGATGAAAGGGTGAGCGGAATGGATCTTTTTGTGCTCGACACCCCGACCCGGGTCTATACCGGCGGCCGCAGCTTCGACCGCGAACTGCCCACCGTGGTACTGATCCACGGCGCCGGCCACGACCATAGCGTATGGAATTACCCGGCGCGGCATCTCGCCCACCACGGCTTCGGCGTACTCGCCCCCGACCTGCCGGGACACGGTGCCTCGGGTGGCGATGCGCTGGCCTCGATCGAGGCCCTGGCCGATTGGATCGCCGCCCTGCTCGATGCCGCCGGCGTGGTCCGTGCCGCGCTGGTCGGCCACAGCATGGGCTCGCTGGTGGCGCTGGAGGCCGCCGCCCGCTTCCCGGAACGCGCCGCCGCGCTGGTGCTGGTTGGCAGCGTCGCGCCGATGCCGGTGGCCCCGCCACTGCTCGAGGCCGCCGCCGGCAACCGGCCCAAGGCGCATGCGATGATCAACCAGTGGTCCTACACCCCCGCCGCCCACCTGGGTGCCAGCGCCTCGCCCGGTCTGTGGCTGCCCGGCGCCAACAGCCGCCTGATGGAACACCAGGGCGCCGGCGTGCTGGCCGCCGATCTGGCCGCCTGCAACGCCTATGTGCGCGGCCTGGAGGCCGCCGGCGCGGTACGCTGCCCCACCTTGCTGGTCTGCGGCGAGCGTGACCAGATGACCCCGCCGCGTGCTGTAAGACCCTTACTCGAGGCGCTTGTCAATGCGGCAGGCGGCGCGCGTATGATGACGATACCCGGTGCCGGCCACGCCATGATGACCGAAACACCGGATGCGGTAACCGATGCGATAAGGGGGTTTCTCACCAACGACTAAACCCATATCGGGGGCAAGCCCTTTGCACCGCCGAAGCTCGCACCTAGCGGTCCGCAAACTGCCCTTGCCCACCCCCTGTCGAGCAGATGTGGCCTGGCAACACCGACAAAAACCGATCACCCGGACAGGAGAGAGACATGTCGCCAACAAACGATGTCCAAGCAAAGGAGAACGCCGGCTTCCCCACGGTCCGCCAAGTCAGCGTCAGCGCGCCCTTGCGCTGGCTGGCCCTGGGCTGGGCGGACCTCAAGTCCTGCGCCATTCCCAGCCTGTTCTACGGCTTTTGCTTTGCCGGCATGGGTCTTTTGATCACCTTCGTGTTCGAGCACGCCTACGAGTACACCTCGGCGCTGACCTCCGGCTTTTTGCTGCTCGGCCCCTTTCTGGCCATGGGGCTTTATGAAATCAGCCGCCGCCGCGAACGTAACGAGGCGTGCGCGCTGGCGCCCACGCTCACGGTGTGGCGGCGTAACGCCGGCAATATTGGGCTTTTTGCCGTCGTGCTGGGGGTGGTGTTCCTGGTTTGGGCGCGCGCCTCATTGGTAGTGTTCGCGCTTTTCTACACTAACGAAATGCCCAATTTGTCCGGCTTCCTGGCGCAGATCCTGGCCCTGGAAAACCTCGAATTTTTGCTGGTGTATTTCGGCGTCGGTTTGATTTTCGCCGCCATCGTGTTTGCAGTGAGCGTGGTATCCATTCCGATGATGCTCGACCGCGACCAGGACGCAATCACCGCCATGCTGGCCAGCGTCGGCGCACTGGCACGCAACCCTGGGGCGATGACTCTTTGGGCGCTGGTCATCGTGGTGTGCACCGTGCTGGGCTTTCTCACCTTCCATGTTGGTTTGGTGGTGCTAATGCCGTTACTGGGTCACGCCACGTGGCACGCTTATCGCGATCTGGTGGCACCGCCCGGCGCAAGCCGCTGAGATCAACCGCGGATGAGACTTAGCAATACCGGCTGATGATCGGATGCAGCGGTATCGACATCGATCTCCACCCGCTCGACCAGCGGCGCCATATCGGCAGACACGAAGAAATAGTCACAACAGTATGGGCGGTCCGGCCATTCCGCACCGTGCAGCCCTACCGTTGCAGCGTGCGGCGCGTCGGGGTGGCAGATACGCCAAGCGTCGCACCAGTCCGGCGCCCGGCCGCCGAGTGGCCGGCACAAGGCAGCGTACTCGTCGCTGTCCGGCTCACAGTTGAAGTCTCCGCACAGCACCGCCGACACCGGCCGCGGACGTGGCGCAAAGACCGGATTGCCTTCGCGCGCCGCGCTGCCGACGGCAGCATGATCGGCCACCTCACGCTGTAGCGCGCGCAGGGCGTCAATTTGGGCGCGCCGCTGACGCTGGGAATAGTATTCCAGGTGGGTGGTCATTACCCGCAGCCAGCCCCAGGGCGCGGCAATCACCGCTTCCACGCACACCCGCTGCATCGACGGCAGATCCGGCTCGGGCGGGCGCGGCAGCAGATGCCGGAAAACCTGATCCACCGGCAGGCGGGACAGGATCAGATTGCCAAAACGCGCGCGTCCGCCTTTGTCGTCACGGACATCAATCGCGGCGCCAAACACCGCCTCATACGCTGGAAACGCCTGCGCAAACCACGCCGGTTCATCCTCGCACGCCCCGCCGGGCAGGCCGGCAACATTGCTCGCAACTTCTTGCAGGCAGATCACATCCACCCCGCGGGCGCCACCAAGATCCCGGATGGTCTGCGCGGTACGCGACAAATCGACCCGGCCATCCGCCCCCCGCCCCCACTGGATGTTCCAACTCAGTATCGTTACCGACCGTGTCATGGTGCCAAGCCTCAAGCGTGCCGAGCGATCACCGGATTATGGCGCAGATCGGGATGCCTGACATGGATAGCTCACCGCAGCCGCGGTCAGGGCGGGCATAATCTCGTCGATACGCGATACGCAGCCAAACTCCATGCACACCCATCACGCTCATTCTGCGGGCCACGCCCACGACCATGTCCATGACCACGCCGCCAGCCGCTGGCTGCCGCTGGCGCTGTCGATCACTTTGGGTTTTGCGGCAATCGAAGCCATTGCCGGCTGGTGGTCGGGCTCGCTGGCCTTGCTCGGCGACGCCGGCCACATGCTGACCGATGCGCTCGCCCTGGGTCTGGCCACCCTTGCCGCCCGCTTTGCCCGTATCCCCGCCAGCCCGAAGCACACTTACGGTCTGCATCGTGTGGAAACTTTGGCCGCATTGGCCAATGGTCTGCTGATGCTGGCCTTGGTCGTTATGTTGATTTGGCAGGCGATTTTGCGTCTGAGCGCGCCGCATGAGATCACCGGCGAAGTGGTCACCGTCGTAGCACTCGGCGGCCTGGCCATCAACCTTGTGGTGGCTTGGTTGCTGACGCGCGGAGAAGGCGATCTGAACACGCGCGGCGCGCTGCTGCATGTACTGGGCGACGCACTCGGCTCGATCGCCGCACTGGCCTCCGGCCTGATCATCCAGCTCACCGGCTGGACCCCGATCGACCCGCTGCTGACCATGTTGATCAGCGGATTGATCCTGGCCTCCACGCTCGCCCTGCTGCGGCGTGTGTTCAACACTTTGCTCGAAGGCGTCCCCGAGGGCCTGTCGCTGCAGCGGGTGGGGCAGGCAATGGCCGCCATCGAAGGCGTGCGTTCGGTACACGATCTGCACATCTGGAGCCTGGATTCCCGCCACCCGGCGCTCTCGGCGCATGTGGTGATTGCTCAGGCCCACCAGTGGCCGGCGGTGCTGGCCGCGCTGCAACGCATGCTGCACGCGCGTTTTGCCATCGATCACGTAACCCTGCAACCCGAACTGCCGCGCGACGAACCCGTGTTTTTTGCGCCGCATCGCCCGCACCGTACGACGAATGGCCGATAATTCTGCCGAACGCCGCTCGGAACCGTCTTATGCACTCCGCCCAGGAACTCGTCGCCCAGCTCGACGCCCTCGCCTCGCTGCCTACGGTCTACCATCGCATCCGGGATGAGCTGGATTCACCCAACGGCTCGCTGCTCGAGGTCGGACGTCTGCTCGCCGCCGACCCGGCGCTCACCGCCCGCTTGCTGCGGGTGGTCAATAGCGCGCTGTACGGCTATGGCGGCGAGATCGATACCGTCAGCCGTGCGGTGCAAATCCTTGGGCTGCAGCAGGTGCATGACTTGGTGCTGGCGATGTCGCTGGGCGCGGCGTTTGCCAAGCTCGACACGGCGCACTGCGACATCAACCGCTTTTGGCGCGGCAGCATGATCTGCGCCTTAGCCTGCCGCGCTATCGCCCGCGGCTGCGGTCTATCCAGCACGGAGCGCCTGTTTGTACTGGGGCTACTTGCCGACCTTGGCCATCTGGCGATGTATCAGACGATTCCGGACCTGGCCCGGGAAGCCGAGTGCGAAGCCGAACGCCTCGACCAGCCAGTGGCCGAGGTCGAGCGCCGCCTGATCGGCTGCGATTACGCCGAAGTGGGTGCGGCGTTGGCAGATCACTGGAAACTGCCGCCCGGTTTCGCCGCAGCACTGGGTGCCCAGCTCGACCCCCGTTTGGGCGGCGAGTACTGCTTCGATGCAGCCATTGTGCATGTCGCCACACAACTGGCGCGCGCCGACCGCTGCGGCAAATCCAGCGAGCGCGCCGCGGCCTGGGTGTCGGCCGCAGCATGGCAACAACTGGCGATGTCGCCCGCCAGTCTGCAGAGCGTACGCGAAGAGGCCGAACTCAATCTTGCGGCCTATTTGGCGCTGTTCTTTCCCCGGCTCGGCACTGCATGAGCGCCGCCGCATCCGCCCAGTCTGCCGCCGGATGCTCAAACAATGCCTGCAGCACCGCCCAGGCTTGCTCGGCAGCGGCCGCCGCACGCGCCGACAGCCCCGCGCCCAGTGCAAAGGATTCACCGGCCACTGCCAGCACCCATGCGGGCGGAGGCGGCCGACCGTGAACCTGGCGGTACACTGCCAGTAAAGCGGTAGGCGTGAGTGCGTGCGAGAAGGGCGCACGGCCGGGTTCGGGCGCAAGCGCGCGTAGCTCGACATCTGCCGCCAGTCCCTGTGCTGCGTCGACAAAGAGCACGCGCTGGGCACCGGCCATGTCCAGCGCGTGCTCGATTTGCAACTGGTGGTCGCAGATCAGGCTCACCCCGGGCGCCCCCAGGCTTTCCAGCCGCTCGGCCAAAAGCGGCCCGAGGGCGTCATCCCCACGCGACCGGTTGCCGACCACAAACACCACGGTGCGGGGTGCGGACGCGCTCACCGCTTGCGCACCAGCCGCTGGTGCACCGTCCCGTCGGTGCAAACGAGTTCGACGACCAGCGGCATCTGTCCAAGCGCATGGGTGGCGCAGGACAGGCAGGGATCGTAGGCGCGGATGGCCACCTCGATATGGTTGAGCAGACCCTCGGTGAGCGTACGCCCGGACAGGTAGCGTTTCGCCACCTCGCGTACCGCGGTGTTCATGGCCTGGTTGTTGTGGGTGGTGGAGACGATGAGGTTGCACATCGTCACCAGGTCGTCCTCCCCAATGCGGTAGTGGTGGATCAGGGTGCCACGCGGCGCTTCGATGATCCCCACCCCTTCACGCGCTCCAGTGCCGGGGCGTAGCAGCTCGCCGCTACGCAGATCGGGGTCGGCGAGCAGCGCGCGGATCACCTCGGCGGCGTGCAGCATCTCGATCATGCGCGCCCAGTGGTAGGCCAGCGTAGCATGCACCGGGCGCCCCTGCCCGTGATCGATAAATTCGCGCCGCTCGGCCTCGGCATGAGGCGTGGGGATGAAATCGCAGTTTTGCACCCGCGCCAGCGGCCCCACCCGGTACCAGCCGGTCTCGGGCCCGAGCTCGCGCAGGAAGGGAAACTTCATGTAGCTCCACGGCTTGACCTCCTCGCAGATCAGCCGGTGGTAGTCCTGGTCGGGCACGTGGTCGCGCAGGATATGGCCTTGGGCGTCGCGCACCCGCAGCCCACCGTCGTAGAGATCCATTGCGCCGTCGGCGCGCACCAGGCTCATGAAGGCAGACTCGAAGCTACCGAACACGTCATAGAGCGCCGGGTCGGCGCGGTAGAGGCGCTTGACCAGTTCCACCGCGGCGCGGCTCCAGTCGATTACCCGATCGATGTCGCGGGCAAGCAGCGCGTGGTCCTCGGCGGACAGGTGGCGGTTCATGCCGCCGGGCACCGCGCCGGTGCCGTGGATTTTCTTGCCGGCGGTGGCGCGGATCACCTCCTGGCCGAACTTGCGCAGCAGCACCCCCTGACGGGCAATGTCCGGGTACGCTGCGGCCACGCCGACGATGTTGCGCCGCGCCACCTCGGACTCGAAGCCAAACAACAAATCGGGTGAGGACAAATGGAAGAAGTGCAGCGCGTGCGACTGCAAAATCTGCCCGTAGTGCATCAGCCGGCGCAGTTTTTCGGCGCTGGCGGTGATCGGCGCGGCAGCGGTGGCCACATCCAGCGCCTTGGCCGCCGCCAGGTGGTGGCTCACCGGGCAGATGCCGCACAGGCGCTGCACCATCACCGGCACCTCCCAGTACGGGCGGCCCTGGATGAAGACCTCGAAGCCGCGGAACTCGACGATGTGCAGGCGAGCTTCGCGCACCTCATCGTGCTCGTCGATCAGCAAGGTCACTTTGCCGTGGCCTTCCACCCGCGACACCGGGTCGATGGCCACGCGGCGCAGGCGGTCACGCCCGTCGGCGGTTTCCAGTTCGAATGCCATGGTCCGTCAGTCGTAATGCAGCAGGTGGTAAGGCAGGCGCGGGGTGCGCCCGGCGAGCAGGTCGGTGAGGAACTTCCACAGCGCCTCTCCCGATGGCGGGCAGCCGGGTACGAAGTAATCCACCCGTACCACCTCGTGGATCGGGCGCACCTTGTCGAGCAGCAGCGGCAGTTCCGGATCGTCCGGAATCTGCGGCGCGGCCAAGCCTTCGCGGCACTGGTAGACCTGCTGCAAGCAGACGCCCAGATCGAAGTGGTTGCGCTGCGCCGGCAGGCCGCCATTGACCGCGCACGCCCCCACCGCTACCAGGATCTTGCAGTGGCGGCGAAATTCGCGCAGCACGTGCACATTCTCCGCATTGCACACCCCGCCCTCGATCAGGCCGATGTCGCAGGGGCCGCAGTGCTTCACGTCGGTGAGCGGCGAGCGGTCGAAGTCCACCAACTGGGCCAGCTCGAAAAGATGTTCGTCGATGTCCAGCAGCGACATGTGGCAGCCAAAGCAGCCGGCGAGCGACGTTGTGGCGATGCGCAGCCGCGGGCGGCGGGCATCGGACCCGGCGGCATCCATCACTTGTCCTCCTGCATGGCAACCACGTGGATGGGCTGAGCGTCGTACTTGCGCGCGCCGATGGGCTGGGCGAAGCCGACCCGCTTTTTGAGGATCACTCCCACCGGGCAGATGTTGGCGGCAAGATCCGCAGCGGAAAAATCGGTGTCGGCCAGGCGGCCGGATTCAGCATTCACCACCAGGTGCTTGTGGATGCCGCGCCCGGTGAGCGCAAAGACGTTCTTGCCGTCGACATCGCGCGAAGCGCGCACGCACAGCTCGCAGAAGATGCAGCGGTTGAAGTCGAGCAGCACCTCGGGGTGGGAGGCATCCACCGGGCGATCGGGGAAGAAGTGGTTGAAACGCGGGGTGAGCATCTCCAGGTCGTAGGCCAGGGCCTGCAGCTGACAGTTGCCGCTCTTCTCGCAGGAAGGGCAGAAATGGTTGCCCTCGACGAACAGCATCTGCAGCAGCGCGCGGCGCTCGCCATTGATCTCCGGGGTGTTGCTCTCCACCTCCATGCCTTCCTTGGCCGGCATCGCACAGGAGGACACGTGCCGCCCGGCCACCTTGACGATGCACAGCTTGCACGAGCCGTGCGGCGGAAAGTCCGGATGCCAGCACAGGTGCGCAATGTAGTGTCCGGCCGCACGCGCGGCCTGCAGGATGGTCTGGCCGTCGGTGAAGGGCACCGGCTGGCCATCGAACAGGAAGGTGCCGCTCATTGGGAGGTCTCCTGCGCTGTGTCGAGGTGGGCGCCCGGATCGTCGCGCCCGGTAATTCGGCGAGCCGGGGCAAGCGCGGCGTCCAGATCGAAGGCCGGTTCGAAATCCAGGTTTTTCAGCCGCCGCTCGTAAGCCGGACGGAACTTCAGCAAGGTGTCTGCCACCGGGTTTGGCGCGCTGGCACCTAAGCCGCAGTGGCTGGCGTTCTTCAGCAGGCGGCCGATCCATTCGATGTCGGCTAGATCCATCTTTGCGCCGTGGCCTGCGGCGAGCTTGTCCATGTAGCCTTCGAGCAGCGCGGTGCCGACCCGGCACGGGGTGCAGAAGCCGCAGCTTTCGTGGGCGAAGAAATGCACGAAGTTGCGTGCCACTTCGAACATGTCGCGGCTGGAATCGAACACCATGAAAGCGCCGGCGGTGGGCACATCCTCGAAGGCGATGCGGCGGTGGAACTCGTAGCCCGCCAACGTTACCCCGGAAGCACCGCCCACCTGCACCGCCTGCACGTCGGAGGCGCCGCAGTCTTCCAGCACGCGATCCACCGACACGCCGAAGGGGTACTCGTAGATGCCGGGCCTTGCGCAGTCGCCGGAGATCGACAGCAGCTTGGTGCCGGTCGATTGCGCGGTGCCGGTGGCGGCGAAGGCCGTCCCGCCGGCGAGCGCGATCAAGGTGGTCTTGGCCAGGGTCTCGACGTTGTTGACCACCGTCGGTCGCCCCAGGTAGCCGTGGGTCACCGGGAAAGGCGGGCGGATGCGCGGGGTGCCGCGCTTGCCTTCCAGGGATTCGAGCAACGCGCTTTCCTCGCCGCACACATAGGCGCCGGCACCCAGGTGGATGTCGATGTCGAAGTCGAAACCGGCCTCGCCCAGAATGCCCTGCCCCAACAGCCCGGCGGCACGCCGGCGCGCCAGCGTCGTGCGCAGGCCGTCGAGCAGGTAGCGGTACTCGCCGCGCAGGTAGAGCAGGCCCTGCCGCGCGCCGACCGCCCAGGCCGCCAGGGTCATGCCCTCGAACACCAGATCGGCGAAGGAGGCTAGCAGCACGCGGTCCTTGAAGGTGCCCGGCTCGCCCTCGTCGGCATTGCACACCACCACCTTGTCGGCACCGGCCGCATCGCGGCAGGCCATCCACTTCACCGCGGTGGTAAAACCCGCACCGCCCCGCCCGCGCAGCTTGGCTAGATGCATCTGCTCCAGCCAGCCGTCCCGGCCGCGGGCAATCGCCGCGGCCAGCGCCTCGCCCGGCTGCTGGCTGAGTCCAAGCAGCGCATCGCGCCGGCGGATGTTGTCGTCGACCTGAAAAAGTTCCGCCGGCCAGGCGTCGAGCGGCTGTTTGCGGCGGATCAGTTCGGCGATCTGATCGATTCGCGCGTGGTCCAAACGGGTAAGCGGCCGGCCATTGACCAGCAAGGCCGGCCCCTGGTCGCACATGCCGGTACAGGAGGTAGTGGCCACGCTAACCAGCCCGTCTTCCGACAGCTTGCCCGGTTCCACCCGCAGCTTGCCGCACAGCGCCTCCATCAAGGCCGGGGCGCCGAGCATGCGGTCGGTGATGTTGTCGGAGAACAGCACCCGGTAGCGTCCCACCGGGCGGGGGTAGAGGAAACTGTAGAAGCCCGCCACACCTTCCACCCGGGCGCGCGGCAGGTCGAGTTGCGCGGCAATGGCGGTAAGCAGAGGCGGCGGCAGCCAGCCCACGCGCTCCTGCGCGTCGATCAGAACCTGCAGCAGCCGGGTGCGGTCCCGGCGATGTCGCAGACAGACATCCTCCGCCACGCGTACCGGGTCGTGCTGGCTCACTGGACGATCTCCTTTTTTTCCGTCGAGCGGATTTCAGCCTAACGAACTGGCCAACGCATCCGCCAGCGCGCGCCGAGACGTCTTTCACGCTTCCGATTATAGGCTCGAGGCAAGCCGTTCGGCGGATGTTCGCGGCATGTTCGCCGGGTTTTGGCAGCGATTTTGCGTGACTAAACCGATCAAAAAAGCTACTAGATGTAGTATCAACAAAAACCTTGACACACGAAGTGTTTTATCAACATATTGTTTTATTTGGTTTTTTTATTTTTGCATATCCGCGCGTTTGGCGCTATGCTTCAGCCCATCCAAACCACCACCACGGACACCACCTTATGAGCGCTACCACCCACATCCGGGCGGGCGGCCAGATCGATGCCTCCACGCTCGCTCCACAAGAAATTTCCGGCGAAGTGCTGATCGAGAAATACGCCAAAGGAGAAGAAAAGACGATCACCGAAGTGCGTCGCCGGGTGGCACGTGCGCTGGCTGCAGTCGAAGCCGAAGACAAGCGCGCCTACTGGGAAGCCAAATTTCTCGACGCTCAGGAAAAAGGCTTTGTGCCCGCCGGGCGGATCAACAGCGCCGCCGGCACCAAGTTGCAGGCCACGCTGATTAACTGCTTCGTGCAGCCGGTGGGCGACTCGGTGACTGAGGCGGTCGATGGCCGTCCGGGCATCTACACCGCACTGGCGCAGGCGGCCGAAACCATGCGCCGCGGTGGCGGCGTAGGCTATGACTTTTCTGCCATCCGCCCCAAGGGGGCGCTGGTCAGGGGCACTCAATCGAACGCCTCCGGCCCGGTGTCCTACATGCGGGTGTTCGACCGTTCCTGCGAAACCGTGGAATCGGCCGGCGCGCGCCGCGGCGCGCAGATGGGCGTGCTGCGCTGCGATCACCCGGACATCGAAGAATTCATCCACGCCAAGGACCACGGCGATTTGACCAATTTCAATATCTCGGTAGGCGTGACCGATACCTTTATGAAGGCGGTGGAGGTCGACGGCACGGTGGAACTGCTACACAAAGCAGAACCTTCGGACGAGCTCAAGGACGCCGGCGCCTACCAACGTGAGGATGGGCTGTGGGTGTATCGTAAGGTGCGCGCGCGCGAGCTGTGGGACCAGATCATGCGTTCGACCTACGACCACGCCGAACCGGGCATTCTATTCCTCGACCGCATGAACGCGGATAACAACCTGTACTACTGCGAAACCATCGAGGCCACCAACCCTTGTGCCGAACAGCCGCTGCCGCCCTACGGTTGCTGCTGCCTGGGATCGATCAACCTCACCCTGTTCGTCAAGAACCCATTTTCCGCGCAGGCCGAATTCGACTATCCAGCCTTCGGCAAGGTCATCGACACCTCGATCCGCATGCTCGACAACGTGCTCGATGTCACCCACTGGCCGCTCGAACAACAGGCCCAGGAAGCGGCCGCCAAGCGCCGCATCGGTCTGGGTTTTACCGGGCTGGGCGACGCCCTGATCATGCTCACCAAGCGCTATGACAGCGCCGAAGCCCGCGAAGAGGCACGCAAGATTGCCGAATATATGCGCAATCGCGCCTATCTGGCGTCGGTGGAACTGGCGCGGGAGCGCGGCCCCTTCCCGCTGTTCAACGCCGATCTTTATCTCTCGGGCGGCAACTTCGCCTCACGCCTGCCGGCTGAGGTGAAAGACAAAATTCGCAAGCACGGCATTCGCAACTCACACCTGCTGTCGATCGCGCCCACCGGCACCATTAGCCTGGCCTTTGCCGACAACGCCTCCAACGGCATCGAGCCGCCGTTCTCCTACACCTATACCCGCCGCAAGCGCATGGCCGACGGCACATTCAAGGAGTACGCGGTCGAAGACTACGCCTGGCGTCTGTACCGCCACCTCGGCGGCGATGTCGACAAGCTGCCGGCGTATTTCGTGACTGCCCTGGAAATCTCCGCCCAGGCGCACAAAGACATGGTGGCAGCGGTCGCCCCCTATGTGGACACCTCCATCTCCAAAACAGTCAACGTGCCCGCCGACTACCCCTACGCCGAGTTCGAAGACCTCTACCTCACCGCCTGGAAGGCCGGCCTCAAGGGTTTGGCCACTTATCGGCCCAACTCGGTGCTGGGCTCGGTGCTGTCGGTGACGCCCAGCGCCGAACAAAAGCAACCGCACGATGTGGAAATTGCCGACGCCAACAAGCGTCTATCCATCAAGAGTCTGCCCGCTCCGGTGCTGTCCAGTCTGCGCTGGCCAGGTCGGCCGGAGTTGCCCGATGGCAACATGGCCTGGACTTATATGCTCAACACCCCGAGCGGCGATTTCGCGCTCTTTGTCGGGCAGCTTGGCACCAACGGCGGCACTTTCCCGTTCGAGGTGTGGGTCAATGGCGCCGATCAGCCGCGCGGCCTGGGCGCGGTGGCCAAGACGCTGTCGATGGATATGCGCGCCAATGATCGGGCCTGGCTCAAACTCAAGCTCGACACGCTGGCCCGCACCGTAGGCGAAAAATCCTTCGAAATGCCCTTCCCGCCGCATGGCGAGAAGAAGCTGATGCCCGGCGCGGTGTCGGCCTTCGCCCAAGTGGTGCGTTACCGCTGCGAGCAGCTCGGCAGCTTCGACACCGAAGAAGCCAGCCCGGTGCTGGAGACCCTGTTCAGCCTCGAAGAGCCCAAGACCGGCACCGACGGCACGCTGTCGTGGACGGTGGACATCTACAACCCGGCCACCGGCGAAGACTTCGTGCTGGGCCTCAAGGAGATCACCCTGCCCGATGGCGTCACCCGTCCGTACTCGGTGTGGCTCTCGGGCAACTACCCGCGCGCGCTCGACGGGCTGACCCGCATCCTGTCGCTCGACATGCGCGTCATGGACCCGGCGTGGATTGGCATGAAACTGCGCAAGTTGCTCGACTACCCGGAGCCGCTGGGTGACTTCATGGCCTTCATCCCGGGCACCAAGCGTCAGCAGAACTATCCCAGCACCGTGGCCTACATCGCGCAGTTGATGATTCACCGCTACGCCATGCTCGGCGTGCTCGACGAAAAGGGCTACCCGACCCGCGAAATGGGCATCCTGGAGTCCCCGCGCAACGATAGCGAACCCCGCTTGATGCAGGGCGCCTTATGCACCGAGTGCGGCAACCACACCGTGATCCGCAAAGACGGCTGCGACTTTTGTACCGCCTGCGGCGCAGTAGGCACCTGCGGCTGATCGTCACCGGTCGCTAAATAACTAACGCATGAAGGGCCGGGCCTCCTAATAGTCCGGCCAAACGCGCAAACCCAGGGCGGAATCAAGGTGGTTAATCGCGCAGGTTCCGCAAGATCCGCCATTCGGAACGCCCACCGACGCTAGCGCACCCGCCGTGCCGCCTTTCCACAGCGGACAGGCGTGTCGGCTTGACGCCACCGCCTGAGCATTGCGGGCCAAAGCGCGACCTAGACGAGCGCCGCGCGGATGCGCTCGGCGTAGCCCTGCAGCACCTCGAAGCTGGGATCCTTGCGCGGCCACGACAGCGCGATGCCGTCGTCGCCGCGCCGGGGCACGACATGCATGTGGAAGTGAAACACCGTCTGGTCGCCCTCGCGGCCATTGGCCTGAAGCAGGGTAAGCCCGGGCGGATCGAAGACCTCGCGTATTGCCAGCGCAACCCGTCGTGCGCTGCGCATCGCCGCGGCGGCCTCCTCATCGGTGAGATCGAACAGTGTCGCAGCATGACGCTTGACCGCGACCAGCACGTGCCCAGGATTGCACTGGCCAATGTCCATGAAGGCGACGGTGAGCTCGTCCTCATGGACACGCGCGGAGGGGATCTCGCCCGCAATCAGGCGGCAGAAGATGCACTGGCCGGGGGGCGAATTGTCGACAAACATTGGCATGGGGGTCTCCGTCCTTGTTGCCGGGGGGCGGATGCCGCCGCCCGCATCTGCCAAAGTGTATCAGCGCCCGGGCGCAGGAGCGCGCGGCTCAGCCGCGCAGCAAGGGTAGCGCGCGGAACAGCGCGGCGATGGTCTTGCCGTCGGTGATGCGGCCGTCGTGTACCGCGGCTTCGGCCTCGTCCGGTGTGAGCGTCAGGAGTTCGAGGAACTCGCCCTCGTCGAGCGCATTGCCCACATGCCGCAGCTCGCGCGCCAGGAAGAGTTCGATCCGCTCGTCGGCGTAGCCGATGCAGGGGTGCATCACGCCCAGGTGCCGCCAGTCGGCGGCCTCGTAGCCGGCTTCCTCACGCAGTTCCCGACGGGCACAGGCAAAAATGTCTTCGCCAGGATCGATCTTGCCTGCCGGAATCTCCAAAAACGCCCGGCGCAGCGGGTAGCGGTACTGGCGTTCGAAAATCAACCGGCCATCAGGCAGCACCGCGACGATGGCTACCGCCCCGGGGTGACGGATGTATTCGCGCACGCCCTCGGTGCCATCCGGCAGGCCCACCGTGTCGCGGTGCACCTTGAGCAGGCAACCATCGAACACCCGCTCCGAGATCAGCTCGATCTCCTCCAATGGATCGCGTGGCGCGCCACTCATGTCCGCACAGCGCCCACACGGTGTCGAACGCCATGCCAGAGGTAGCGATAGACAAAACCGGGAAAGGCAAACACCACAAACAAGCTCAAGGTGGTGACATAAAATTCCCAGCCCTGTGGATAAGCGCTGCCGTGCGCCTGGCGTTCCAGTATTCGCGTCAAAACGCCGATCCCCATATAGAGCACAAAGAGCTCGAGCAGCCGCCAAAAAAAACCTTTATGGCCACTGGCAGGGCGCACGATGAAGAAAATCCGGTCGAACAGGAAGGGCAGGTTGGCGGCCAGGACGGCAAACGCCAGCACGATGAAGATGCCCGCATCCTGGCTCATGGCAAAATTTCGCCTAGCGAATGGACGTTCAGACCAGGGAAGCCATCAACGCGATCCCGCACAGATACATCAGCCCCTGCGGCATCAACCCCAGCACTGCGACCGAAAGGCCGTTGACCGACAGCAGCACCCGCACCTCGGACGGCGCATGGATGGGCGCGGTGTCGATCGGCTCATCGAAGTACATGACCTTGACCACACGCAAATAGTAAAAAGCGCCGATCACCGACATCACCACCGCGAGCACCGCCAGCCAGATGTAACCGGCAGCCACCACCGACTGCAGCACCGCGAGCTTGGCGAAGAAGCCAATGAAGAACGGAATACCGGCCATCGAGAACATGACGATCATCATCATTGCGGCAAACCAGGGACTACGTTTGTTCAGCCCCTTGAAGTCGTCGATGTTCTCCGCCTCGAAGCCGACGCGCGACAGCAGCAATACCATGCCGAAGGCGGCCAGACTCATGATCACGTAGGACACCACGTAGAACATTGCCGAGCTGTAGGCGCCAAAAGCATAGTGACGATCACCGTCGACCACACCAGCCAGCAAGCCCAACAGCACGAAGCCCATATGGGAAATACCCGAGTAGGCCAGCATGCGCTTGATGTTAGCCTGCGCGATAGCCGCCAGGTTGCCCAGGATAATGGACAGCACGGCAAGGAACATCAGCATCGCCTGCCACTGCTCCACCAGCTCGAACAGGCCGAACACCAGCAGACGCATGGCCATTGCGAAGGCGGCCAGCTTGGGCGCGGTAGCGATCAGCAGGGTAACCGCCGTGGGTGCGCCTTGATAGACATCCGGCACCCACATATGAAAAGGCACCACGCCCAGTTTGAAGGCAATACCGGCGACCAGGAAGACCAAGCCGAACAGCAGCACGGTACGGTTGGCCGATTGGTAATAGAGCGCCTCATGCACGCTGCCGAAGTCCAGCGAGCCGGTCGCGCCATACACCATCGACATGCCGTAGAGCAGCAGGCCGGAAGCCAGCGCACCGAGCACGAAATACTTCATCGCCGCCTCGGTGGAGCGCGCCGAATCGCGGTCGAAGGCAACCATGGCGTAGAGTGCCAGCGACATCATTTCCAGACCAATATACAGCGTGAGCATGTGGTTGGCGGTGATCATCACCATCATGCCCAGGGTCATCAGCACCGCCAGCAGATAGTACTCAGGGCGGTCCATCTTACGGTCGGCCAAATAGCCGCGGCTGTAGAGCAGCGCGATGGCCACCGAGAAATACACCAGCAGCTTGAGAAAATCGCCGAATAAATCGCTGACGAACATGCCGCTGAAGGTATGGGTGACCTCACCGGTCATCGTGAAGATGGTGATGAAGGCGGCGCCAAGCAAGGTAACCTGGCTCAACACGTAAGCCAGCCAACGCACGCCGCGGGCGTAGGCGCCCGCCAGCATGATCACCAACGCCATGACAGCAACGAAAATCTCGGCCGCTGCGGGGTAGAAGTCGGGGACTACGAAATTCATCTTCTGACCGGTCCGTATTAGGTATTCGCCTGCTCGCTCAGAGCTTGCTCACGGCAACATGCCGCAGGAGTTCATCGACCGAAGCATGCATCACCTCGGTAAACGGGAAGGGGTAAAGCCCCATCGCCAGCACGCAGATTGCCAGCACGGCTAAAAAGGCAAACTCCCGCGCATTGATGTCTTCGAGCTGCGCGACATGGTCGTTGGCCACCTCGCCGAATACCACTCGCTTATACATCCACAGCGTGTAGGCTGCGCCGAGAATCAGCGTCGTGGCAGCCAGGAAGGCCACCCAGAAGTTGAACTCCACCGCCCCGAGCACAACCATGAACTCGCCGACAAAGCCGCTGGTGCCCGGCAAGCCGGCATTGGCCATGGCAAACAACATGAAAAAAGCCGCGAACTTGGGCATCTTGTTCACCACGCCGCCATAGTCGGCGATGTTGCGGGTATGCATGCGGTCGTAGAGCACACCGATACACAGGAACATGGCACCCGAGACAAAACCGTGCGAGATCATCTGCACCAGCGCGCCTTCGATGCCCAGCTGGTTGAACATGAAAAAACCGAGGGTGACAAAACCCATGTGGGCAATCGACGAATAAGCCACCAGTTTTTTCATGTCGGTCTGCACCAGGGCGACAAAACCGATATACACCACCGCCACCAGCGACAGCGCGATGATCAGCGGCGCAAATTCTTGGGCGGCATCCGGCACGATGGGCAAGGAAAACCGCAAGAAGCCGTAGGCGCCCAGCTTCAGCGCGATCGCCGCCAGCACTACCGAGCCGCCGGTCGGCGCCTCGACGTGGGCATCGGGCAGCCAGGTATGCACCGGCCACATCGGTACTTTGACCGCGAACGCGACCAGGAAGGCGAAGAAGATCAGGGTTTGCGCGCCCATCGGCAGCGGCAACTGGTGCCAGTCCAGGATACTGAAGCTGCCGCCGGCCTGCATGAAGAGGTAGAGCAGCGCGACCAGCATCAACAAAGACCCGGCCAGGGTGTAGAGAAAGAACTTGATGGCCGCATACACCCGGTTGGCGCCGCCCCAGATGCCGATGATCAGATACAGCGGAATCAACGACGCTTCGAAAAACACGTAGAACAGCACACCGTCCAGCGCGGAAAAAATGCCGTTCATCAAGCCGGACATGATCAGGAAAGCGGCCATGTATTGCGCCACCTTCTCGCGGATCACCTCCCAGCCAGCGACCACCACGATGATGGTGATGAAGGCGTTGAGCAGCACGAACAGCACCGAGATGCCATCGACACCCAGGTGGTAGTTGATGTTGAACGGACGAATCCACGGTGTGAGCTCGACGAACTGCATTGCAGCCGTGGTGGTATCGAAGCCGGTGTAGAGCGGGATGGTCACCGCGAATCCGGCCACCGCGGTGAGCAGGGCCAGCGCACGGGCCAGCGGCGCATTGCGATCCGAGCCGGTGGCAAGCACCAGCAAACCTCCGAGGATCGGAATCCAGATCGCGAGGCTGAGTAAAGGCATACCCGTCATCGTTACTATCCGTTTAGTGCATCGCCGCGCAGGCGGCCTTTGTCGTTATTCAAGATCCGTCGGTCCCACGCTCAACCGCGGTTGAACCAGAAGGTCAGCAGCACGAACACGCCGATGATCATCGCAAAGGCGTACTGGTAGATATGACCGGTCTGCAACAGTCGACTGGCCTGGGCCACCCAACCGACCAGCTTGGCAGTGCCATTGACCGCCGCGCCATCGATCAGCGCCTGGTCCCCCCCTTTCCACAGGCCGCGGCCCAAAAGACGCGCACCGGCGGCAAAGAGCAGCTCGTTGAAACGGTCGAAGTAGTACTTGTTCTCCAGCAGCGTGTAGAGCGGCGCGAAGCTGCGCTGAATGGCGGCAGGAATGTCCGGGCGTTTCATATAGAAGAACCACGCCGTCACCACCCCGGCCATTGCCAGCCAGAACGGTGCGGTTTGCAGGCCGTGCAGGGCCATGCCCACCGGACCATGGAAGTTGGCCGCCAGCTCGGACAGGCCAACATGGTTGTCGGCGACAAAAATCACGTCTTTGAACCACTGCCCGAACAGCATCGGCTCGATGGTGAAAAAGCCGATCAGCACCGAGGGAATAGCCAGCAACACCAGCGGTACGGTAACCACCCAAGGCGACTCGTGCGGTTTTTGGCCGGGAGCAAGGCCGTGATGATGTTCGTCATCGGCGTGCGCATCGTCGTGATGAACTGCATGCGCCTTGCCGAAACGCTCCTCACCGTGGAACACCAAGAAATACATGCGGAAGGAGTAAAAAGCGGTGACGAATACCCCGGCGAGCACACAGAACAGCGCATAGCCGGCGCCGGGAATATCGGCCGCATGCACCGCTTCGATGATCGAATCCTTGGAGTAGAAACCGGAGAAGAACGGAAAACCGATCAGTGCCAGGGAACCGATCAGCGAGGTCAACCAAGTCACCGGCATGTACTTCCACAGCCCGCCCATGTTGCGCATGTCCTGATCGTGGTGCATACCAATGATCACCGAGCCGGCACCGAGAAACAGCAGCGCTTTGAAGAAGGCATGGGTCATCAGATGAAATACCGCCGCCGAGTAGGCCGACACCCCCAGCGCCACGGTCATATAGCCGAGCTGAGACAGCGTCGAATAGGCCACCACCCGCTTGATGTCATGCTGCACGATGCCCAGGAAACCCATGAACAACGCCGTGGTCGCGCCGATCACCAACACAAAGGACAGCGCCGCATCGGACAGCTCGAACAACGGCGACATGCGCGCCACCATGAAGATGCCCGCAGTCACCATGGTGGCCGCGTGGATCAACGCCGAGATCGGGGTTGGACCTTCCATCGAGTCCGGCAGCCAGACATGTAGCGGCACCTGCGCGGACTTGCCCATTGCGCCAATGAATAGACAGATGCAGATCGCGGTGATCAGCGGCCAGCCGGTCACGGCCATGTCCTGCGCGGCCAGGCGGTCGGCCATGGCGAACACTTCGGCATAGTTCAGGCTGCCGGCGTAGGCGGCGATTAGGCCAATGCCGAGCAAAAAGCCGAAGTCGCCGACGCGGTTGACCAGAAACGCCTTGAGGTTGGCGTAGATCGCGGTCGGGCGCTTATACCAAAAGCCGATCAGCAGATAGGACACCAGACCCACCGCCTCCCAGCCGAAGAACAGCTGGAGGAAGTTGTTGGACATCACCAGCATCAGCATCGAGAAGGTAAACAGCGAGATGTAGCTGAAAAAGCGCTGATAGCCGGGATCGTCGTGCATGTAGCCGATGGTGTAGATGTGGACCATCAGCGACACAAAGGTGACCACCAACATCATCATCACGGTCAGCGAATCGATCAGAAAGCCGACCTCGAAGGTGATGCCGCCAGCCTGCATCCAGGTGTAGACCGTGCCATTGAAGGTGTTGCCGGCAGCGACATCCTGGTAAATCACCACCGAGGCGGCAAAAGCCACCGCCACCCCCAGAATGGTGACGATGTGCGCGCCGCTGCGCCCGATGGCCTTGCCAAACAGACCGGCAATGATGGCGCCCGCCAACGGGGCCAGCGGAACCAGAAGATAGAGCGTTTGCATGTCGGTCATTGCGCCGCGTCCTTAACCCTTGAGGCTGTCCAGATCATCCACATGAATGGTGCGCAGATTGCGGAACAGCACCACCAGAATCGCCAGGCCGATGGCCGATTCAGCCGCTGCGACGGTCAGAATGAAGAAAACGAAAACCTGCCCAGCCAGATCGCCGAGGTAGTGCGAGAAGGCCACGAAGTTCATGTTGACTGCGAGCAACATCAGTTCGATGGCCATCAGCAGCACGATCAGATTTTTACGGTTCAGAAAGATGCCGACCACGCCGATGGCGAACAGCGCCGCGCCAAGAATGAGGTAATGGGAGAGCGAGAGCATGTTCTTATTCCTTCTCCGCCGGCATCTTGATCAGTTCGACCCGGCCTTCGCGCTTGACCGCCACCTGCTCGTCCGGATTGATGTACTTGAGTCCCTTGCGCTTGCGCAGGGTCAGCGACACCGCGGCCACCATCGCCACCAGCAATACCAGCGCCGCAAGTTCAAAGGGATAGACGTAATCGGTATAGAGCACCATGCCCAAGGCCCGGGTGTTGCTGTAGCCTTCGGCCGCCGCAGGCGGATTGGGCATGGCGTCCAGACCAAAATAACGGCCGCCCAGCACGATGGCCATTTCCACGACCAGCAGCAGACCAATCAACGCGCCCACTGGCAGGTAGTTCCAAAAACCTTCGCGCAGGCGGTCGAGGTTGATGTCGAGCATCATCACCACGAAGAGGAACAGCACCATCACCGCGCCGACATAGACCATGACCAGCACGATGGCGAGGAACTCCGCCTCCAGCAACAGCCACACACCGCCGGCGGTAAAAAACGCCAGCACCAGATAGAGCGCTGCGTGCACCGGGTTGCGCGCGGTAATCACGCGCAGCGCGGCAAACAGCAAAATCGCGCCGAATAAATAAAAAACGAAGGTTTTGAAATCCATGCTCTGTCTTTGCGCTCGCACTCAGGCGGGCGCCCTCCCCTCAGCGGTACTTGGCATCGAGCTCGCGATCGGCGGCAATCTGTGCTTCGTATTTGTCGCCCACCGCCAACAGCATTTGCTTGGTGTAGTAGAGGTCGCCGCGCTGCTCGCCGTGGTACTCGAACACCCTTGTCTCGACGATCGCATCCACCGGACAGGCTTCTTCGCAAAAACCGCAAAAAATGCACTTGGTCAGATCGATGTCGTAGCGCGTGGTGCGGCGCGAGCCGTCCTCACGCTCTGCCGACTCGATGGTGATCGCCATGGCCGGGCAGACTGCCTCACAGAGCTTGCAGGCAATGCAGCGCTCTTCGCCATTGGGATAACGGCGCAGGGCATGCAGGCCGCGGAAGCGGTGGCTTTGTGGCGTTTTCTCCTCTGGAAACTGCACGGTGATCTTACGGGCGAAAAGATGCCGCCCGGTGAGCTGCATGCCCTTGAGCAGTTCCTTCAGGAACAGACTGCCGATGAAATCCTTGGCACCCATGGTCTTTTCATCACCTCCAGATCGACAGCGGAGACATCATCCACACCGCCACCACGAACACCCACACCAGGGTCACAGGGATGAACACCTTCCAGCCCAGACGCATGATGTGGTCGTAGCGAAAGCGCGGGAACGTGGCCCGGGCCCACAGGAAGATGAACAAAATGGCAGCGGTTTTGAGCGCCAGCCAGTGGAAGCCGTCGGGCAAAAAGCCCACCGGCGACAGCCATCCGCCAAGGAACAGGACCGAGGTCAGGATAGAGACCAGGATCATGTTGGCGTACTCGGCCAGGAAGAACAGCGCAAAGCTCATCCCGGAGTACTCGACCATATGACCGGCGACCACCTCCGCTTCGCCTTCGACCACGTCGAACGGTGCCCGATTGGTTTCAGCGATACCGGAAATCACATAGACCACGAACATCGGCAGCAAAGGTAGCCAGTTCCACGACAAGAAGGACAGCCCCATGTCATGGAAACGCCCCGAAGCCTGCGCATTGACGATGTCGGTGAGGTTGAGGCTGGATGAGATCAGCAGCACACAGATCAGCGCAAAACCCATCGACACCTCGTAGGACACCATCTGGGCGGCCGCACGCATCGAGCCGAGGAAGGGATATTTGGAGTTCGAGGCCCAGCCGGCGATGATCACCCCATAGACTTCCATCGAGGTGATCGCCAGCAGAAACAGCAGGCCGGCATTGACGTTGGCCAGCACCAGACCATCGTCGAAAGGCACCACTGCCCAGGCCACCAGCGAGGGTGCAATGGCCAGAATGGGACCGATGATGAACAGCCCTTTGTTGGCATTACCCGGAACGATGATTTCCTTGAACAACAGCTTCAAGCCATCGGCAATCGGCTGCAGCAGGCCGAGCGGGCCGACGCGGTTGGGGCCGATACGTACCTGCATGTAGCCGATGACCTTGCGTTCGGCCAAGGTCAGATAGGCTACACAGATCATCAGCGGCGCGATGATGGCAATGATCTTGGCCAGCGCCCATACCAGCGGCCAGCTCGGGCCAAAGAACTGCGCCAGCGGTTCCAGCATTGCTTCCATCAGATTCGCTCCACGCTGATTTCGCCGCTCATCGGCCCCAGGGTGGCGGTATCCGGATGCGCCGCGGCCACCCGCACACATCCTTCGGCGAGCTTGTCGTCAACAACGATGCACAATTCAGCAGCCGCCCGTCCCTGGACCAGACGGACACGCTCACCGCCCTTCAACCCCAGCGCGGCCAGGGTGGCCGGGGCGACCCGGGCAAGCGGCGCCGCAGCATCCCGGGTGCGTTGCAACGCCGGAGCACGACGCACCAACGGATCGGCAAAATAGATCGGCACATCGGCCACACGCTCCAGGGCACCGGGCGAGGTAACGGGCGCCGACAGCGCAACACCGGAAACGCGGTTATCCAGCCGCGCCGCCATGTCGCCAGCCAGCGCATCGGCGCGTACCGCTTCGGAGTCGTTGTAGTCGAAGCCGCTCAGTTGGAGCAGATTGCCCAACACGCGCAGTACCTTCCAGGCCGGGCGGGTTTCGCCCAGCGGACGGGCAACGGCGTGAAAGCTCTGTGCGCGGCCTTCGCAGTTGACAAAAGTGCCGGATGTTTCGGTAAAGGGCGCAATCGGCAACATCACATCGGCCACTTCGCGCAGGCTGGCGGACTGGAAAGCGGACAACGCCACCACCAGCCGCGCACTGCCCAGCGCGGCCATTGCAGCCGAAGGGTCGGCAAAGTCCAAATCCGGCTCGGCACCGAGCAGCAGGTAACCTTTCAGCGGCTGCTCGATCATCGCGCGCGCATTCAGGCCGCCGGCCGACGGCAGCGCGGCAGCAAAGTAACCGCCCACGCTATTGGCCGCCTCGCCAATCACCCCGGCACGGCCATCGGTCAGGCGGGCAATCTCGTTGGCCAGCCACTGCAATTCCGCAGCACGCCGATCCTGGATCGCCAGATTACCCAGCCACACCGCAACGTTACGGCCGCTGGCCAAACTGGCGGCAATCTCGCGCGCCTCGGCGGAAATTTCCCGGGGCAGCGCAGCGGCCAAGCGCTCGTCGACGGCCACCCCCTTTTCCACCGCCAACGCAGCGACGATCTGCGCCAGCACGCTTACCATGGCCGATGGGGCAACCAATGCGCGATGTCGCACCGGCAGCAGCCACTCTTCGGCGTTTGGGCCCACCACGCTCACCCGTAAGCCGCGTTTGGCCGCCTGGCGCACCCGCTGGGCGAGCAACGGCGTGTCCTTACGCAGGAAGCTGCCGACCACCAGCAGACGGTCGAGTTCGCCCACTTCGGCGAGCTTCATGCCTAGCCACGGGGCGCCGGCACGGTTGGCGTCGGCGCGAAAATCGGACTGCCGCAAGCGAAAGTCGATATTGTCCGAACCCAGGCCGCGGACGAGCTTTTGCAGCAGGTAGAGCTCTTCGAGCGTGGCATGCGGGGAGGCCAACGCGCCGATGGCTGCGGCACCGTCATCGCGAACCATCTCGCGCAGACCGTTGGCGGCAAATTCGATGGCGGTCTGCCAGTCGACCGGCTTCCACTGGCCGCCATCTTTGATCATTGGCTGGATCAGCCGCTGCGTGCTGTTGAGCCCTTCATAGGAGAAACGATCCTTGTCGGACAACCAGCACTCATTGATGTCCTCGTTTTCCAAGGGCAATACGCGCTTGACCACGTCGTGCTTGGTTTGCACGATCAGGTTGGCGCCGAGCGAATCGTGCGGGCTCACCGAGCGCCGGCGCGACATTTCCCAGGTACGGGCGGAGAACCTGAACGGCTTGGAGGTCAGCGCGCCCACCGGGCACAAGTCGATGATGTTGCCCGAGAGCTCGGAGTCTACGGTCTTTTCGATGAAAGGCATGATTTCCGCGTGCTCACCGCGGAAGGCTTGGCCAAGTTCCATCTCTCCGGCAATTTCGCTGGTGAAACGCACACAGCGGGTGCAGTTGATGCACCGAGTCATGTCGGTAGACACCAGCGGTCCGAGATTCTTGTTGAACACCACGCGCTTCTCTTCCTGGTAGCGCGAGGCGCTGGCGCCGTAACCCACCGCCAGATCCTGCAACTGGCATTCGCCGCCTTGGTCGCAGATCGGGCAATCCAGCGGGTGGTTGATCAGCAGAAACTCCATCACCCCGGCCTGCGCCTTGACGGCGACTTCGGAGTGCGTCCAAACCTTCATCCCGGCGGTCACCGGCGTAGCACAGGCAGGCAAGGGCTTGGGCGCCTTTTCCACCTGCACCAGGCACATCCGGCAATTGGCCGCAATGGAGAGCTTTTTGTGATAGCAAAAATGCGGAATGTAGATGCCTGCCTGATTGGCGGCATCCATCACCGTGCTGCCATCGGGTACCGAAAGCTGCTGGCCGTCGATTTCGATCTCTAGCATGAGGGGCTCACGTAGATATTGCTGCCGGCGTACTGCACGTCGGGCGGCACGAGGCACTTCTTGTTTTCGATGTGGTACATGAACTCGTCGTGAAAATGCTTGACGAAGCTCTGCACCGGCATCGACGCGGCGTCACCCAGGGCACAGATGGTGCGGCCCATGATGTTGCTGGTGACCGAATTGAGCAGATCCAGGTCATCCGGACGACCTGCGCCGTGTTCGATGCGATGCACCACGCGATACAGCCAGCCGGTTCCCTCACGACAGGGGGTGCACTGGCCGCAGGACTCCTCAAAGTAAAAATAGGACAGGCGCTCCAGCGCCTTGACCATGCAGGTGGTCTCGTCCATGACGATCACCGCGCCTGAACCGAGCATCGACCCCGCTTTGGCGATCGAGTCGTAATCCATGGTGCAGTCCATCATGATTTCGGCCGGCACCACTGGCGCGGAGGAGCCGCCCGGGATCACCGCTTTGAGTTTTCGCCCGCCACGCATACCGCCGGCCATCTCCAGCAGCTGGGCAAAGGGGGTGCCCAACGGCACCTCGTAATTTCCCGGACGGTTCACATGGCCGGACACCGAAAAGAGCTTCATCCCGCCGTTGTTGGGCTTGCCCAGGCTGAGGAACTTTTCCCCGCCCATGTTCATGATGAAGGGCACCGACGCAAAGGTCTCGGTGTTGTTGATCGTGGTCGGCTTGCCATAGAGGCCGTAACTGGCGGGAAATGGCGGCTTGAAGCGCGGCTGTCCTTTCTTGCCCTCGATGGATTCGAGCAACGCGGTCTCTTCGCCGCAGATATAGGCACCGTAGCCGTGATGGGCGAACAACTCGAAGCTGAAGTCGGTGCCAAGGATGTTCTGACCGATCAGTCCGGCCGCGCGCGCTTCGTCCAGCGCCTCTTCAAAGCGCTGATAGATCTCGAAAATTTCCCCGTGAATGTAGTTGTAACCCCGTGTCGCGCCCATCGCATAAGCGGCGATGGTCATGCCTTCGATGACGCTGTGCGGGTTGTAACGCAGGATGTCACGATCCTTGAAGGTACCCGGCTCGCCTTCGTCCGAGTTGCAGGCAAGGTATTTTTCGCCCGGAAACGAGCGCGGCATGAAACTCCATTTCAGACCGGTCGGGAAACCCGCACCGCCGCGTCCGCGCAGCACCGAAGTCTTTAGCTCGGCAATGATGTGATCCTGGGGCGTCTTTTCGGCCAGGATTCGCTTGAGCGCCGAATAGCCGCCGCGGGCGATGTAGTCCTGGAGCCGCCAGGTGCGGTCGCCGTCACAGCCGGCGAGAATCATGCCTTGCGTGCTCATTTGCTTTCCAGTTCGGCCAGCAGCTGGTCGATCTTTTCGCGGGTCATAAAGCTGCACATGCGGTGGTTGTTGTGCAGAAGCACCGGTGCATCGCCACAGGCCCCCATGCACTCGCCTTCTTTGAGGGTGAACTTGCCGTCGGGGGTGGTCTCGTTGAAATCGATACCCAACTTTTCCTTCAGATATTCAGCCGCGTGCACGCCACCGGACAATGCACAGGGCAGGTTGGTGCACACTGTGATCTTGTGACGACCAACCGGTTGAAGGTCGTACATGTTGTAGAAGCTTGCCACTTCATAAGCGGCAATGGCCGGCATGCCCAGATAGTTGGCGACGAACTCGATGGTCTCCTTGGCCAGCCAGCCTTTTTCGACCTGGGCAATGCGCAAGGCCGCCATCACCGCGGACTGCTTTTGGTCCGGCGGATACTTGGCGATCTCGCGATCGATTTGTTGGAGAGATTCCTGGCTCAGCATTGCGTACTCGTATTCCCGTCAGCCTGCCTGTTGTCGTCTGTCACGCCGCATCCGCAGCGGCGACCTTACCCGTGTCTGCTTACGCTAGCGGTCGATTTCTCCGAACACGATGTCCATGGTGCCGATGATCGCCACCACGTCGGCAATCATGTGCCCCCGGGCGATTTCATCCATCGCCGCCAAATGTGCAAATCCGGGGGCGCGCAGCTTGAGGCGATAGGGCTTGTTGGCGCCGTCGGACACCGCATAGACGCCAAACTCGCCCTTGGGATGTTCGACCGCGGCATAGACTTCGCCGGCCGGCACATGCATGCCCTCGGTGAAGAGCTTGAAGTGATGGATCAGCTCTTCCATGTTCGTCTTCATCTTTTCGCGCGGCGGCGGCGCTACTTTGTAATTGTCGGTAATCACCGGGCCCGGGTTTTTGCGCAGCCAGTCGATACATTGACGGATGATGCGGTTGGACTGACGCATTTCCTCCATGCGGCACAAATAGCGGTCGTAACAGTCGCCGTTCTTGCCGACTGGGACATCGAAGTCGATTTGGTCATAGACCTCGTAAGGCTGTTTCTTGCGCAAATCCCAGGCAATGCCGGAGCCGCGCAGCATCGGACCCGAAAAACCCCAGGCCAATGCCTGTTCAGGTGACACCACGCCAATGCCGACGGTGCGTTGCTTCCAGATGCGGTTGTCGGTCAGCAAGGTCTCATATTCGTCACAGTAGCGCGGAAATCGCTCGGTGAAGTCTTCCAAGAAGTCGAGTAGCGACCCTTGGCGCGCGACGTTGAGTTCGCGGACTGTTTTTTCGTTCTTGAAGCGGCTGACCTGGTACTGCGGCATACGATCCGGCAGGTCCCGATAGACACCGCCGGGGCGGTAGTAAGCCGCATGCATGCGCGCCCCCGAGACCGCCTCGTAAGCGTCCATTAGATCTTCGCGCTCACGGAAGGTATAGAGCACCATGGTCATGGCGCCGATGTCCAGCGCATGGGTGCCGATGTTGAGCAAATGATTCAGGATGCGGGTGATTTCGTCGAACATCACCCGGATGTACTGGGCGCGCAACGGCACCTGAACGCCAAGCAGGCGTTCGATGGCCATACAGTAGGCGTGCTCATTGCACATCATCGAGACGTAGTCGAGGCGGTCCATGTAAGGCACGGACTGCACCCAGGTACGGGTCTCGGCGAGTTTTTCGGTGCCGCGGTGCAACAGGCCGATGTGCGGGTCGGCGCGCTCGACGACTTCGCCGTCGAGTTCCAGCACCAATCGCAATACGCCATGCGCGGACGGGTGCTGCGGGCCGAAATTGATGGTGTAGTTGCGGATTTCAGCCATGGCCGACGTCCCCGTAGTTCTCTTCGCGCACGATGCGCGGCGTGTTCTCGCGCGGCTCGATGGTCACCGGCTGATACACCACGCGACCGACTTCCGGGTCGTAGCGCATTTCGACATAACCGGAAATCGGAAAATCTTTGCGGAATGGATGACCGACAAACCCGTAGTCGGTGAGGATGCGGCGCAGATCGGGGTGACCGCTGAACATGATGCCGAAAAGATCGAAAGCTTCACGTTCGTACCAGTTTGCACTGGGCCATATCCCGACCAATGAGTCGAGCACCGGAAAATCGTCATCATCGGCAAAAGCGCGCAAACGCAGCCGCCAGTTGTGCTTGATCGACAAAAGGTGCGTAGCCACAGCAAACCGCTTGCCCTGCCAGCCGCCGTTACCGAAGGCGGAGTAATCCAGCCCGGACACGTCGATCAATTGTTCGAAACGCAGGTCGGAATGGTCGCGCAGGGTTTGCGCCACATGAAAATAATCGGCCGCCGCCACCTCGATGGTGACTTCTCCGCGATCGACGACCAGCTTGCGCAGAACGTCGCCGAAAACGTCGCGCAGCGTCTGCTCCAGTCTTTCCAGTTTGGCACTCATGGACTCTGCCTACCTGTCAGCGCGCAATGGTATTGGTGCGCTTGATTTTGTTTTGCAACTGGATGATTCCGTAGATGAGGGCCTCGGCCGTGGGCGGACAGCCCGGCACATACACATCGACCGGCACGATGCGGTCGCAACCGCGCACCACCGAGTACGAATAGTGGTAGTACCCGCCGCCATTTGCACAGGACCCCATGGAGATCACCCAGCGCGGCTCAGCCATTTGGTCATAAACCTTGCGTAGCGCCGGCGCCATTTTGTTGCACAACGTACCGGCAACGATCATCAGATCGGATTGACGCGGACTGGGGCGGAACACCACACCGAACCGGTCCAGGTCATAACGCGAACAGCCCGCATGGATCATTTCCACCGCACAACAGGCCAGACCGAAAGTCATCGGCCACAGCGAGCCGGTACGCGTCCAGTTGATGACCGCATCAAGCGAGGTGGTGACGAAACCCTCGCGAAAGACGCCTTCGATGCTCATGCATTACTCCCAGTCGAGCGCTCCGTTTTTCCACTCGACGATGTAGCCGATAACCAGAATGGCAAGAAACACCATGACCGCGCCGAACACGAACCAGGCATGCTCTCCGGCGGCAATGAAATCCTGAAAAACGGTCGCCCACGGAAATAAAAAGGCGATTTCGAGATCGAAGAGAATGAAGAGAATGGCGATCAGATAGTAGCGGACATCGAATTTCATGCGGGCGTCTTCAAACGCCTCGAAGCCGCACTCATAAGGCGACAGCTTTTCGCTGTCTGGGCGGAAGGGAGCAATCAAGCGGCCAAGCAAAATGGGAACAATGCCGAATCCCAGGCCCACAAAAATGAAGACCAAAACGGGAAAATAATTTTCCAGCATTGCGAGACAACCCCCGTCAAAATGCGCTTGTTATTGTTTTTTGCCGCTTTGCATGGAAACGCCCGCAAATTGCGGGCGCTTCTTGAATGTTGGTGCCGACGGTGAGACTCGAACTCACACGGCTTTCGCCACCACCCCCTCAAGATGGCGTGTCTACCAATTTCACCACGTCGGCAGGTCTTGTTACAGGAGCGGAATTATACGGCTTTTTGCGCAGCGCGCAAACTCCGTTTATAGCTTATTTGGGAATCGCCTGCTCGCGCGAATCCGGCGCGGACTGGCCGCTTGCAGGCACCTCTTGGACAGCCGGCGAAGCGGCTGGCGCCACCCCTTCCATCACACTCGCGGGCGCGACCGGCTTGTTGCTTGCCACGTAACTCAACCCTAGGCTGGTAAGGAAGAACACGGTTGCCAATACGGCGGTGGTTCGGCTCAGAAAATTGGCAGAACCGGACGCCCCGAAGAGGCTTCCGGAAGAACCGCTACCGAACGCCGCCCCCATATCCGCGCCCTTGCCATGCTGCATCAACACCAGCCCGATCACCGCAAGACCGACGATCACATGCACCGTAAGGATCAAGGAAAAAAGAAAGCTGTTCATGACTGACCTTGCAGAGTTTTTCAGAATGGAGCGTTCGCCGCTGCGCGGCAGATCGCCAGAAAGTCGTGCGCCACCAGGGATGCGCCGCCAACCAGAGCGCCGTCGACATTGTCGACGGCAAACAATTCCCCCGCATTACCGGGCTTGACCGACCCGCCATACAGAATGGGCACCCGATCGGCGTCTGCACAGCGCACGCGCAACCAAGCGCGGATGCCTTCATGGACCGCGCCTACCTGCTGCGGCGAAGCCGCACGGCCGGAACCAATGGCCCACACCGGCTCATAAGCAATGACGACGCTGCCTAACGCTTCATTTCCGAGCGCGTCGGCCACCGCACCAAGCTGGCGTTGTATGACCGCCATCGTCTGATCCGTCTCACGCTGCGCCAGCGTTTCTCCGACACAGACGATGGGCACCAGTCCCGCCGCCCGCGCGGCCGCCGCCTTGCGACCGACCGTGGCATCGTCTTCGGCAAACAGCGCGCGACGCTCCGAATGCCCGACGATGACATAACGGCAAGCAAACTCGGCGAGCATGCCGGCGCTCACTTCACCGGTATAAGCCCCCTCGGCAAACTCGCTGACATCCTGCGCGCCCAGCGTGATTGCCGTGCCATTCAGACTGTTGCGCGCCTGTGCGAGATAGGGATAGGGCACACACACCGCACAGGCAACCCCCAGATCACCGGCCGCGGCAAGCTCACCCAAAAGCACCGCGTTGACAGCCAGGCTGCCATGCATCTTCCAGTTTCCGGCAACGAGTTTGTTCGCCACGCGCAAGTTCCGCCTTCGGTAAAACCGGACGATTATATTCCCTGCCCTGCCCACCGGCAAACGCCCGCGCCGCGCCAAGTTGGCCACCACGCACTCCGAAGACCGGCACCGCCCCAAACACGTCACCAAGCTTTAACAAGCCCCGGTTAAGTTGCACGCGCTGACGAAGGGAACGCGGCAATCACCATCCGGCCGAGGTGCCGCTACCCCGCTCACAACCCGCGGATCACGGAGTCCCTTGATGAACATCATGCCGATCCACAAGGCTGCCCTGGTTTCAACGTCGTATTCAGGTCGACATGACACCGCGCAATCGACTCGCGAGCTACTGATCGAAGTCGAACCGGTCACTTCGGCCGCGACCAACGAGACGGTGTTTCAGATTTTCAAGGCGCAGGAGCAGTTGATCAGTCTGCCGGTGGTCGAGGATGGACGCCCGATTGGCCTGATCAATCGCCACATCTTCATGGAAAGTCTGGCCCGCCCCTTCCACCGCGAAATCTATCTGCGCAAAAGCTGCATCGCCTTCATGGACAAGCAGCCGTTGATCGTTGAAGCGGATCTCAGCATCGAGGATTTGTCCTTTCGCGTATTGAGCGACGGCAAAAAAGTGCTGACCGACGGCTTCATCATCGTCAAAGACGGCACCTACCTTGGCCTCGGTCTTGCGCAAGACATGCTGAGCGCCATTGCGCATCTTCAGGCCGAAAAAAACCGTCTGGTCATGGAATCCATCGATTACGGCAGCATCATTCAGCGCTCGCTTTCGCGTGCCTCGCGTGAAGCCATGCGCGAACACCTCATCGACCATTTCCTGATCTGGGAGCCGCGCGATGTGGTCAGCGGCGACTTCTATTACTTCCAGCATTTCGGCGACGGCTTCATCGCTGTGTTGTTCGATTGCACCGGCCATGGCGTACCGGGCGCTTTCATGACGCTGATCATGTCCGCTTTTCTGCACGGCACGATCAACGCGCAAAGCTGCCGCAATCCGGGCGCGCTGATTGCCGAGATCAACCGTAAGGTCAAGGTCGCCATGGGTCAGCTCGACCACGGTCAGGACACGGGCGCCGAGGGGCACTCGGATGACGGCATGGACGCCGCCTTCTGCTGGTTCGACGCCACAACACGCCGACTGACCTACGCCGGGGCCCACATGCCGTTGATGCTGATGCTGCCGCAAACCCAGGGGATTACGGTCATCGATGGTGACCGGCATGGCGTCGGCTATGCCAGCACACCGATGACGCAGACTTGGCAAAACCACGAAATGGTGCTGCCCGAAGGCACCGCCGTCTATCTATTTACCGACGGCATCTTTGACCAGCTCGGCGGCGACAAGCGCATCGCCTTCGGCAAGCGTCGGGTACGCGCCTGCCTGACCGAGCACGCGGGCCGTCCGATGCCGGAACAACGCCAAGCGCTGCTCGCCGCACTGGCCGAATATCAAGGAAACGAACCCCGCAAAGACGACATCAGCGCACTGGGTTTCCGCGTTTGAAGCAGGGGAAAATCGCCATGAACCTGAGCAATTTCAACGAGTTCTGCAACCGTGCCGCCTCCCAAGGCGTGCTTTTTTACTACACCGGCGAGTTTTCCTCGAACGTCATCGGCACGCTTTCGGACACCGTTCGCGAACGACTGGAAGCGCTCGGCACACCCAACAAACACGGCCGCAAAGTGTTCTCCACCTTCATGGAGATGGCGCAAAACATTCTGCATTACGCCGACGACAGCGCCACGGCAGGGCGACGCATCGGTGCACTGGCCGTCGGCCATGAAGACGGCAAGTTCTACGTTCTGTGCGGCAACCCGGTGCGCATCGATCATGTCGAGCGTCTGCGCGCCAAGTTGGAGCCGCTGCGCAGCATGACGCTGGACGAAATCAAAGCGGCCTACCGCGAACAGTTACGCAACGAAGCGCATGCCGAAGACACCCTCAGCAAAGGCGCCGGACTTGGTTTTCTGACTATGGCGCGCGAGGCCAGCGAGCCGATCGACTATCAAATCATCCACCACGCAGGCGATTCGACCTACGCCGAGTTTTACCTGCGTGCGGTGATTTGATCCCCACACTCGTACTTCCAAGAGGTCACCGACATGCAAGCACTACACATTCCTGCCACCAAGGAAACCCCGGAAGTCCGACTCGACCCGGTCAACATGAGTTTTCATCTGAGCGGCGAGTCCTACCCGGAAAACGCCATGGCTTTTTATGCGCCGGTTCGCGCCAGCCTGCAAAGTTTTTTGGAGTCACCGGCTGTTGGCAGTGGCGTTCAAGCACACTTCAACCTGCGCTACTTCAATAGTGCCAGCACCAAGTTGATCCGCGCATTGGTTGGCATGTTGCAGCAGAAAGCGGCAGAGGGCATACGCATCGTTGCGCACTGGCACCATGATCCGGACGATGACATGATGGCCGAGTTCGGCGCTGATCTGAAAGATGAGTTCGACGCCATCGAATTCAACCTGGTAGCTAGCGAAACCGTCTGAGCGCACACCCCGTCGGTCGCGGCACCGCCCACAGCGTGCGGTGCTGCAGCAAGCCCTTGACCAACCCCGGTGGCGTCGCGCAGAATTATTCAAAATTCTTTGAACTCTCAAACCGTCTCATGGCCATCCAAAAAGCCGTCGTGCTGCAAGTCTTTGAAGCACTGTCCTCGGGTATCCGCCTGGAGGTCTTTCGGCTGCTGGTTCAGGCGGGCAGCGCCGGGCGGGTCGCGGGCGAAATTGCCACCGCGCTGGATCTGCCGCCCACCAACCTGTCTTTCCACCTCAAGTCTCTGCTCGCCGCCGGTTTGGTCAGCGTGGAGCAGGAAGGCCGATTCCAGCGCTATCGGGCAAACATTGCCCTGATGCTCGACACCATCGCCTATCTCACCGCCAACTGCTGCGGCGATCGCCCCGAAGAATGCGCCAGCCTGCGCGATCGCGTCCCGGGCGTTGGCGCTTTTCTGCCAGCGCTCGACTGCAAACCCGAAGGAAACAGCAAAGCATGAACGTCCTCTTTTTGTGCACCGGCAACTCCTGCCGCTCCATCCTGGCCGAAGCCACCTTCAACGCCCTGGCGCCGGCCGGCATGCGCGCAATGAGCGCCGGCAGCCAGCCGGTCGGCTATGTGCATCCGCGCGCGCTGGCATTGCTGGAACGCGAAGGTATATCCACGGCGGGTTACTACAGCAAATCCTGGCATGAACTCCCAGCCGTGCCCGACCTGGTCATCACCGTATGCGCCAGCGCCGCAGGCGAGACCTGCCCGGTGTACCTCGCCCCGGTGCCGCGCGCCCACTGGGGTGTGGCAGATCCGGCCAAAGCCACCGGCTCGGAGGCCGAAATCGATGCGGCTTTCGACGCTGCCTACCGGATCTTGCGCACCCGCATCGAAGCTTTCCTGGCCTTACCCGCAGCGCTCGCACAACGCGACCCGGCCGCTTTCAAGGCCGAGCTCGAGCGCATCGGCACGATCACGGCTTGAGCCCTCACCCCTTTTTCAAGGAGTACGCCACCATGAAAACCGTCCAAGTCTTCGACCCTGCCCTGTGCTGCAGCACCGGTGTATGCGGCACCGAAGTCGACCAGGCCCTGGTCACTGCTGCCGCCGACCTCGAATGGGCCAAACAGCAGGGTTTGACAGCCGAGCGCTTCAACCTTGCCCAGCAGCCGCTCGCCTTTGCCGAAAACCCGGTGGTCAAGGATTTTCTGGAACGCTCCGGGCCAGATGCCCTGCCGCTGGTGCTGGTCGACGGCGCCATTGCGCTGGCCGGTCGCTATCCGACCCGCGACGAACTCGCGCGCTGGGCTGGCGTCGCCACGCTGAAACCCAAGACCGAAGGCAGCACTTGCTGCGGCGGCTGCTGCTGAATCGTTCAGAGGCCAGGATGCTTTTCCTCGACCTGCCACCACGCTTTCTCTTTTTCACCGACACGCACCCGCCTGGTGCTGGTCGCCCGCGCACAAACTGCCGCGCTACGCGAAGTGGCGCGCACCCATGAGGAGCTGGCGGCTATCGGCCTGGGCCATCAGCATTTGGTAATCAACGGCGTGCTGCCACCGGCCGAAGCCGCAGCCGACCCGCTTGCCGCAGCCCTTGCCGCACGCGAAGCGGCGGCGCTGGCCGCCCTACCCGCTGCGTTACTCGGCCTGCCGCGCGATCATCTGCTGCTCAAGCCATTCAACGTAGTCGGCCTGCCGGCGCTACGCGCCCTGCTCGACGATGCGGCCGACAATGCCATCCAAAGCCCACCGCCGGCGCAGACCGCCGCTCTAGAGGATCTGCCGGGCCTGGCTGAACTGGTCAACGAAATCGCCGCTGCCGGCCACGGCTTAGTGATGCTGATGGGCAAAGGTGGCGTGGGCAAGACCACGCTGGCCGCCGCCGCGGCGGTGGCACTCGCCACCCGCGGGCTGCCGGTGCATCTGACCACCTCGGACCCCGCGGCGCATCTGGCCGAAACGCTGGAAGGCAACCTGGCCTCGCTCACCATCAGCCGCATCGACCCAAACGCGGAAACCGAACGCTACCGCGCCGAGGTGCTGGCCACCAAAGGCAAGGACCTGGATGAGCACGGCCGCGCGCTGCTGGAAGAAGACCTGCGTTCGCCCTGTACCGAGGAAATCGCGGTGTTTCAGGCTTTCTCGCGCATCATCCGCGAAGCTGGGCGCAAGTTCGTGATCTTGGACACCGCGCCAACCGGCCACACCCTGCTCTTGCTCGATGCCACCGGCGCTTATCACCGCGAAATGGTGCGGCGCATGGACAAAGCCGCCGGCCTCACCCACTACACCACGCCGATGATGCAGCTCCAAGACCCGAGGCGCACCCGGGTGCTAATCGTCACCCTGGCTGAGACCACCCCGGTACTGGAAGCGGCCCGCCTGCAGCATGACCTGCGCCGCGCCGGCATCGAGCCCTGGGCCTGGATCATCAACAACAGCCTGGCCGCCGCGAAGCCGGCCAGCCCCCTGCTGGCCCGTCGTGCCGCCGCGGAACTGGCACAAATCGACGCAGTGCGCCACACGCACGCCCAACGTGTGGCACTGGTGCCGCTGCAAGCCGAGGAGCCGGTGGGCGTGGGTCGGCTGCAGGAACTGGCTGCGCGATGAAGCGGTTTTTACTTGGCGGACAAATAGGCGTCGATCACTTCTGCGCTGTTGGATTTGATGGTCATATTGTTGGGACCGGCAGCGATGCGGGTCACCACCACTTTGGGCTCTTTGTTTTTCGACACCAGTTCGATGTCTTTGTCGCCCTCTTTCAGCACCCATAGCCGGCCGTCATGGACATGGGTGTAAAAGCCTTTTTTGTGAAAGCTCATTTTGGCGTGCTCGGCCGAACCGGTGGCGCAGGCGCCAAGAACGAGGGTGGAAGCGGCCAGAGCCAGTGCAAGCATACGCATCGTCGTTACTCCTGTGGTCGAAAGTCGATTCCGAAGTCGGCGCAAGGTAACCCGCAAAGATGACACTCCCGTGATAAAAAAATGACGAAAAGTCGGCAACACAGGGCGGCATTGACGGTGCCGCATCTTGACACTACCATGCTTCAACAACTTTTGAATTATTAACCGAACCAAGACCATGTCCGCACAATGTGAGGTCACGGCCAAACGTGTAGCCGCCGCACCGATGAGCTTTTTCGAACGCTACCTGACCGTTTGGGTCTTTCTCTGCATCATTGCCGGCATTGGCTTGGGCCAGTTGATGCCCGCGTTTTTCCAGAGCGTCGCCCGTCTGGAGATTGCCCAAGTCAACCTCCCGGTCGGCGTATTGATCTGGGTCATGATCATTCCCATGCTGATGAAGGTCGATTTCGGCGCCTTGTACCAAATCAAGGATCATGTGCGCGGCATTGGCGTGACCCTGTTCGTGAACTGGCTGGTCAAGCCTTTCTCGATGGCGCTGCTGGCCTGGATATTCATTCGCCAGTTGTTCGCACCGTGGCTGCCGGCAGAGCAGATCGACAGCTACATCGCCGGCCTCATCCTGCTTGCTGCGGCGCCGTGCACGGCTATGGTGTTTGTGTGGAGCCGGCTCACCAACGGCGACCCGATCTTCACCCTGTCGCAGGTCGCCTTGAACGACACCATCATGGTGTTCGCCTTCGCCCCGGTGGTTGGGCTGTTACTTGGCATCTCGGCCATTACTGTGCCCTGGGACACGCTGCTGACCTCAGTGGCGCTCTACATCGTGATCCCGGTGCTCATCGCGCAAGTGTGGCGTAAGCACCTGCTAGCGCGCGGCCAGACGGCTTTCGAGGCGGCAATGGAAAAAATCGGTCCGTGGTCGATCAGTGCGCTGCTGGTCACTCTGGTACTGCTTTTTGCCTTTCAGGGCGAGGCCATCCTGGCCCAACCGCTGATCATCGCGCTGCTCGCGATTCCCATCCTCATCCAGGTGTTTTTCAACTCCGCGCTTGCTTATCTGCTCAACCGCACAGTCGGCGAAAAGCACAACGTCGCCTGCCCATCGGCGCTGATCGGAGCCTCGAACTTTTTTGAACTCGCCGTGGCCGCCGCCATCAGTCTGTTCGGTTTCGACTCGGGGGCGGCACTTGCGACCGTCGTCGGCGTACTCATCGAAGTGCCGGTCATGTTGCTGGTGGTGCGGGTCGTCAATGCCAGTAAAGGCTGGTATGAGGCGGGCAAAGCGGTGCGCCGGCGCGCTGCGCTTGCATCGGGTAGCGGCCAATGACAGAGGCCGCAGCAGGCGCAATGATGGCTTGCATCCTGCGCGCTTGGTGCGCGCACCAGGCCGAGCTGTGCCGCTTTCTGCGCCACCACCTGAGTAGCGAAACGGATGCCGACGATTTGTTGCAAGAGGTCTTCCTGAAAGCCGTGCGCACCCGCGAAGGCTTCTGCACCTTGAATAATCCGCGCGCCTGGCTTTTCCAGGTTGCCCGCAACGCACTGATCGATCTGCTGCGCAGCCGCCACCCGCAAGCGCCGTTATCCGAGTCCTTTGCCCAGCCGCCGGCAGAAGACACCGACCCGATAGACGATTTGTCCGCCTGCCTGCCCCGGGTGCTGGGCGAGTTGTCGGCGGATGACCGTCTGGCCATCACCTTGTGCGACCTCCAGGGTCTGACCCAACAGGCGCTCGCCAAGCGTCTCGGGCTATCGCTTGCCGGAGCTAAATCCCGCGTACAGCGGGCCCGTGCGCGGTTGCGGGCGCGGCTGATCGAAGCCTGTCAAGTCAAGTTCGATGACACCGGCCGGGTATGCTGCTACACACCCCGAACGACAGACGACGAGCACGGGTGAATGCGCGGAGTAAGTTATGAGACGACTCGCAACGCTGATCTACTCTGCCGGCGGGTGTGCGCCTGACGACCGCGACGCTGCGCGATCGCTTGAGTCGCCGTCATGACTGCCACCCACCGAACGGCGGATGTGGGCGCTCTCATGGCTGCCGCACTCAACCGCGATTGCACTTGTCGCAGCCTGGACGAGGCCCGTTTGCGCCGTCAATTGGAACGCGAACCGGCCTTGCACGGGTTGGCGGGCGAAATCCGCAACAGTCGTCCGCATCTGTTTTCGCCCACGGCAGTCTTTCTGGCCCCCGCCGATCTGACCGCGATGGCCGCCATCGTGCGCGCGGTGGAAACCGTGGTCGCGCTGCCTGCCTGGCGCGCCGAGGTCTTGGCGCGCAGCCCGGCCATCGCCGCCTTCGACCCGGGGCCGCGGGGCGCCTTCCTGGGGTTCGATTTTCACCTCTGTGCCGATGGCCCCAAGCTCATCGAGATCAACACCAACCCCGGCGGGGCATTGCTCAACGGCGCGCTGGCACGGGCCCAGCAGGCCTGCTGCACTGAGTTCGCCGCGCTGATGCGCCCCAGCGCGGACCTCGACGCGCTGGATGCGCACTGGCAGCAGATGTTCCTGGAAGAATGGCGCTTGCAGCGCGGCAGCGGCCGCCCACAGCGCATCGCCATCGTCGACCAGGCGCCCGCCGCGCAATACCTCTACCCCGAGTTCCTGCTTTTTCAGCACCTGTTTCGCGAGGCCGGCATCGACGCAGTAATCGCCGATCCGGCCGAGCTCGCCTGGGACGGGCACACACTGCTGCATGCCGGTCGGCCGGTGGATATGGTCTATAACCGCCTGACCGATTTCTACCTTAGCGACCCGTCTGCCGCGGTACTGCGCGCCGCCTTCGAAGCCGGCGCGGCGGTGCTTACCCCGCTGCCGCGCGCACATGCGCTGTATGCCGATAAGCGCAACCTGTCGCTGCTGAGCAGCCCCGAGCAACTCACCCGCCTCGGTGCGCCGGAGGCGGCCATCGCCACGCTGGCCGCCGGCGTACCGCGTACCATTGAAGTCGACACGGTGCATGCCGAGGCGCTGTGGGCCGGGCGCCGGGCACTCTTTTTCAAGCCCGCCACCGGCTTCGGCAGCCGCGCCGCCTACCGCGGCGACAAGCTCACCCGTCGGGTATGGACCGAGATTCTCGCCGGCGGCTATGTGGCCCAAGCGCTTGCCCTACCCTCCGAGCGGCGGGTTCAGGTCGACGGCCAGGACAGCAACCTCAAACTCGACCTGCGCGCCTACGCCTATCGAGGTCACATCCAGCTCGTCGCCGCCCGCCTGTATCGCGGCCAAACCACCAACTTCCGCACCCCGGGCGGCGGCTTTGCGCCGGTATTTTTGACTCAAGACGCCGCATCGATCGCAGCACTACAGCCCGCACCGAACTGACTCCCTGCATCCTTTTGGGCTGTCGTTCGTCTTCATCGGCAGGCGGGCATGCAGCCGCAGCCCGCGATCCGATCGATGACTGGGAGTACGATCATGAGCAGTTTGCCACTGGCCAAAACACCGCCAACGGCCACCCTGCGCTGGCTGGGTGCCATTGCACTGGCCGCCGCGGTTTGGGTCTTCAGCTACCGCCATCTGACCGATCTGGCCGATGCGGTCGTCGCGCAACTCGGGCTGGCGCGCGGCACCCGCCTGGCCGAAGCCGCGCACTTCTTCATCTACGACACACCCAAGGTTCTGCTGCTGCTGATTGCCGTGGTGTTTGCCATGGGCGTGGTGCACACCTTCTTCACCCCGGAGCGCACCCGTGCCCTGCTGGCCGGGCGCGCGGCGCTGTTCAACTACCTGCTCGCCGCCCTGCTCGGCGCGGTCACGCCTTTCTGCTCCTGCTCGGCGGTGCCGCTGTTCATTGGCTTTTTGTCCGCCGGCGTGCCGCTGGGCATCACGCTGACCTTCCTGGTGGCCGCGCCGATGATCGACCAGATCGCCGTGCTGATGCTTGCTGCGATGTTCGGCTGGCAGATCGCCGCGCTGTATTTCGCATTCGGTATCGCGGTGGCGATGGCCGCCGGCCTGGTGCTGACCCGCATGAATTTGGAACGCCACCTGGAGGACTGGGTGGTCGCCATCCAGCACGGCGGCATCGCGGCTGCCGGCGACATGCCACGCCCCACCTGGCCCCAGCGCTTCGAGGCCGCCTGGGCGAGCGTGAAGGAAATCGTCGGGCGGGTGTGGCCCTATGTGATCGTCGGCATCGCCATCGGCGCCGGCATCCACGGCTATGTACCTGCCGAGTTGATGGCCAACCTGATGGGTAAGGACGCGTGGTGGGCGGTGCCGGCCGCAGTTGGCATCGGGGTGCCGATGTACACCAACACCGCCGGCGTGATTCCGGTGGTCGAGGCGCTGTACGGCAAGGGCGCGGCCATGGGGACCTTGCTCGCCTTCATGATGAGCGTGGTCGCTCTGTCGCTGCCCGAGATGATCATCCTGCGCAAGGCGCTCAAGGTTCGCCTGATCGCCATCTATGTCGCCATCGTCGCCACCGGCATCGTGCTGGTGGGCTATCTCTTCAACATGCTGCTTTAGGAGAGAAACATCATGAAAAACGTCAAAGTGCTCGGTACCGGCTGCGCCAACTGCCGCAACACAATCAAATTGATCGAAGACGTGGCACGCGACAAGGGGGCCGCGATCACCCTGGAGAAAGTCGAGGATATTCAGCAGATGATGACTTACGGAGTCCTGGCCACCCCGGGCGTGGTCATCGACGGCGCAGTAGTCCATGCCGGCGGCGTGCCGGCGCGCAGTAAGGTGGAGAGCTGGTTCTGATTTTGTAGATTCGTCATTCGACCGTCCGCCCGCACCGGTACGGGCGGGCGGTGGATGTTGCCGCGGGCCGTGATCGGCAGCCTCGTAGCGAACACATCAAGGCTCAAGTTTGCAGCCCGGCGTGACGTAAAATTTCGTGCCAGCAAACACCGAGGCTGCGATGAAACCCAGAATTGTCCCCACTCAGCACGAAAGACGTTTCGACGCCGGCGAGTTCATCGTCACCAAAACCGACCTGAAAGGCCGTATCACGTACGCCAACCGGGTGTTCATGCGCATGTCGGATTACGCCGAGGATAGTTTGCTTGGCGTACAGCACAACATCGTGCGACACCCCGATATGCCGCGCGGCGCGTTTAAGCATTTGTGGGATACCATCCAAACCGGGCGGGAGTGGTTTGGCTTTGTCAAGAATATGGCCGCCAATGGCGATTTTTACTGGGTGTTCGCCAACGTCACGGTGGACTACCACAATGACCGGAAGATCGGCTATTACTCGGTGCGCCGACAGGCGCCGCAGAAAGCGGTCGATGTCATCGCACCTTTGTATGCCGAGATGTCCAGAATCGAAAAGGCGGCTGGTCCCGCCAAGGCATGCGAGGCATCGCTTGCCTGGCTGGACCAGCAACTTGCGGCCAAGGGCGTCAGCTATGAGCAAATGATGCTCGATCTATTTCATCGAGCGGTTTGAGGACAAGCGCACATGTCTGCCGAATTCTCGAAACCGACCAGCGCTGCCAGCCATGGCATTCCCTTCGTCCGTCAGCGGCTGGGCTGGGGTCTGAGCGTAATCGTGCTGATCAATGCGATGCTGGTCGGCTGGCTATACTGGCTGCAACCGCTGCCCGTGCTGGTCGTGCTCCCGGTGGTTACTGCCTTGCTGTGCTGGGGACTCTATCGCTGGGCCGCCGCGCCGTTCGAAACCCTGGCGCGTATCAGCGAAGCGCTGCGGGAGGCGAAGAAAGGTCATACCAGCATGCGCATCACCCGCACCAAAGGTTTGGGCGAATTCGGCAAGGTCGCCTGGGAGCTGAATGATTTTCTGGACATCGTCGAAGCGTATTTCAAGGACGTGTCCACCTGCTTCAAGCGCGCCGCGCACGAAGACTTCACCCGTCGAGCCTTTGTGCAAGGCATGCCGGGCGAGTTAGCCCATTCGATGCGCGGCATCAACCAAGCGCTTGACGCTATGAGAGCCGCCGCCGAGTTTTCCCGCCGTAACAGGCTGCTGAGCGAGTTGCACCAATTGAACAGCAACAGCTTGCTCGGCAATCTTGCCGGCAGTCAGCAGGATCTGGTCACTGTCTCGCAGTCGATGGACGATGTCATGGCGCTGGCCGCCCGAAACGATCAGGGCGCGCAGGACAGCCAGGCCGTGGTGCGGACCATGGCAAGCGATTTTTCCTCGATACAGCAGCGCATGGAAGAAACCGGTCAGACCGCCCAGGCGCTGGGCGAAGCGACCCAAACCATTCAGCAGACCGTGCGGCTGATTTCCGAGATTGCCGAGCAGACCAACCTGTTGGCGCTCAATGCGGCCATCGAAGCGGCGCGCGCCGGCGAACAGGGGCGGGGTTTTGCAGTCGTGGCCGACGAGGTGCGCAAGCTCGCCGAACGCACCCGGGTGGCCACCAATGAAATTGGCAGCATCATCTCGACCCTGTCCGAGCGGGTCGACACAATGGTCGAGCACACCCAGGCGCTTGGCGGCCAAGTGCAGGCCATTGGCCAGCGCGTCGGCGACTTTGCCAGCCAGTTCGATGCGGTAGCCCAATCCGCCCAGCAGACCATGGCTGCGCTGGAGCAATCCAAGGATGTGGCGTTTGCGTCATTGACCAAACTCGATCATGTGATCTACATGCAGCGCGCCTATGTGTCGGTCGAAAAAGGTGGCGAAGGCGAAGAAGCAGAAGCGGTCAAGGTGGATCAACACAATTGCCGGCTGGGCAAGTGGTACGACACCGGACACGGCAAAGCGGCATTCTCGCACCTGCCCGCTTATGCGCAGCTCAAAGATCCGCATCGCAAGGTGCATGAGGGCGTACACCGGGCGGTGGCCGCCGCACGGCTGGACTGGCTGCGCGAACCGGCGGTACTCGACGCCATCGTCCAGGCCATGCGCAGTGCCGAAGATGGCAGCCGTGACGTGATCAGGTTGATTGGTGAAATGGTGAAGCAAAAATACCCGAAAGCCCAGCGGCATTGATTCCTGCCCCCCGTGGCCTCACGCGGTGAAAGGATGGCGGGCAATGCGCGCTATGTCGGGTACGATCGTAAAGTTGCAGCTTCCGCCCGCTTAGCCATTTCACACCGGCGAGATGGCCAGATCGCTTCTTCAGAACGCATCCAGCTGGATGGGGCCGCGCATTCTCGACCTTCAGCTTCGAGGACTGAACGCGCGGCCGCACACGGCAAAGGAACGCGCCAGCGCTCTTCAGCCGAAACGCCCGGTGATGTAGTCCTCGGTGCGACCATCGAGCGGGTTGGTAAACACTGTGTTGGTGGCGCCGTATTCGATGAGCTTGCCCAGATACATGAACGCGGTATTTTCCGATACCCGTGCTGCCTGCTGCATCGAATGGGTGACAATAACGATGGTGAATTGACCCCGCAGATCGTGGATCAATTCTTCGACCTTGGCGGTAGCAATCGGGTCGAGCACCGAGCAGGGCTCGTCCATCAACAAGATTTCCGGCTCTGCGGCAATGGCGCGGGCAATGCATAAGCGCTGCTGCTGACCGCCTGAAAGTCCCAGTGCGCTCTCTTGCAGTCGGTCTTTGACCTCGTTCCATAGCGCTGCGCCCTTGAGCGCGCGCTCGCAGGCTTCATCCAACATCACTTTGTCGGTAATGCCTTCCACCCGCAGCGGAAACACCACGTTCTCGTAAATCGACTTGGGGAAAGGATTGGGCTTCTGGAACACCATGCCCATGCGTTTGCGCAAGGCAATCACGTCCACGCCCGGCGCGTAGATGTCTTGGTCGTTGACCCGTACCTCACCCTTGACCCGAAGATTATCGATGAGGTCATTCATGCGGTTGAGCGAACGCAACAACGTAGACTTGCCGCACCCGGACGGGCCGATCAGCGCAGTCACCATCCCCCGCTGCACCGCCATATTCACGTCAAAAAGCGCTTGTGCCTCGCCATAGAACAAATTGAAGTTACGAATGGTGATCGCCGCCCCTTGGGGTGATTCGGTGACGTGATAAACGGTCTGCGGGTGAGCGTTGCTCGCTGGGGCTTCCATGGTTGCGGTGCTCATGTCTTTATCGACTCCTGAATCTCAGAACTGGCTGCCGAGGAATTTCTTTTTCAGTCGGTTACGAATATAGATAGCGGACGAGTTCATCAGCACGATCAGCGCAAGCAGCAGCAAGGTGGTGACGAACACCATTGGCTTGCCTGCCTCTGAGTTGCGCGACTGAAAGCCCACATCGAAAATATGAAACCCCAGGTGCATGAAGCTGCGCTCCAGGTGAATGTAGGGGAAAAAGCCGTCGATCGGCAGTTCCGGAGCCAGCTTGACCACACCGACCAGCATCAGCGGTGCCACCTCACCCGCGCCGCGCGCCATCGCCAAAATCAACCCGGTCATGATGCCGGGCATGGCATGCGGCAGCACTACCGAGCGGATGGTTTGCCATTTGGACGCGCCACAGGCAAGCGAACCTTCGCGGATCGAGCGTGGTACCGCGGATAACGCCTCTTCGGCGGCAACGATCACCACCGGCACGGTCAGAAGCGCCAAGGTGAGCGCCGACCACAAAATGCCGCCGGTGCCGAATGTCGGATTGGGCAGCCGCTCGGGGTAGAAAATCGCGTCGATCGACCCACCCAGGGTGTATGCAAAAAAGCCGACGCCAAACACGCCGTAAACAATCGAAGGCACCCCCGCCAGGTTATTCACCGCAATACGCACGGTGGCAACCAACTTGCCCTGTTTGGCGTATTCGCGCAGATAAAGCGCGGTGATGACGCCAAACGGCGCGACCACGATGACCATCAGCAAGGTCATCACCACGGTACCGAAAATCGCCGGCAGGATACCGCCTTCGGTATTGGCTTCACGCGGCTCGGAGGTCAGGAACTCCCCCCAGCGGGAAAAATAGATGCCGATTTTGTCGATCAAAGACAAATCATTGGCCGGATAGAATCGCACGATCTGCGAAAGCGGCAGCGTCTTGGTGGCCCCGCCCACTTCCTCCAGCACCACGCGATAACGCCGGTCTTTGCTCTTGATGTCTTCGGACAAGCCTTGCAGGCGCGCGAACTCGCGTTGCAATTCGACTTGGCGGGCATCGTTGGCGGCCTTGGCTTCACGGTATTGTGGGCTGTCGGCGCCATGACGCAGCTCGATGCGGCGTAAGGCCAGGCGTTCTTCATTGAGCAGGTAGTTGACCTTGCCGATGTCCTCACGCTCGATCTTGCGGATGGCCTCGAAGCGTTCGCGCGCGGCGCGCTGCTCGGCAACGATGCGATCCAGACCCAGGTCGGCAGCGTTATGTTCGACCTCATCGATCACCACCGTGCGGATACGGCCAATAAAAGCCCCCCACTCCTGACGCTCGAAGAAATAAAAATCCTTCGGGCGTTCGACTTTCTGCACATCGAAGTCATTGACCCAGCGGAAGTCTTCGTTATAAAGATCGTAGTTGCCAACACGATACAGCGTGCGTTCGGCATAGCCATCGTCCGCAGCAATTTGTTGGCGCACCGGATCTGGCAGGCGTTGCAGCACCGCAGCTTCCGGACGATACAGATTTCGCCGCGAAGGCTCGCCTGCGACCGTATTGCCATTGGTCAGGGTCACCACCTCGATCGGCTTGGGCCAAAAGGTGGTGATGCCGTTCCAGAAAATCATCAACAAGAAACCGCAGATCAGAATGAGCCCCAAGGCCAGTGCGCCGCCAAATCCCCACAAAGCGGGTTCGCCGACTGCGGAAAGGTCCGCCGTATAGCGGCGCACCGACTTTGCTTGCGTTTGCGTGCCCATCGTTTGAGCCTTATCTATCGCTTGCGTGGTCATCATCTACCCTTGTATCCGCTCAAAGCTGGAAAGCGCGCTTGCGGAAACGCTGACGGATGACCTCGGCAATGGTGTTGATCACGAAGGTCATGATGAAAAGCGTCAGCGCAGCCAGGAACAACATGCGGTACAAGGTGCCGCCGATGACCGCTTCGGGCAGCTCCACCGCAATATTGGCCGACAGCGTGCGCAGGCCGTTGAAAATGTTCCAGTCCAGCACCGGTGTGTTGCCCGCGGCCATGACCACGATCATCGTCTCGCCCACCGCACGGCCCATGCCGATCATGCAGGCGGCAAACACACCGGACAACGCAGTGGGCAACACCACCCAGATGGCGGTTTGCCAGGGGGTGGCACCGGCGGCCAGGCTGGCTGCACGCAATTGCGACGGCACCGAATTGAGCGCATCCTCGGCCAAGGTGTAGATATTGGGGATGATCGCAAAACCCATCACCATGCCCACGACCAGGGCGTTACGCTGGACATAGGTATCGACCACGCCGCCACGCGGATCGAAGCCGATCCGGGTTAGCAGCATGGCAGCGCCAAAAGACAGCAGTAGCGACGCGACCACCAAGGCAATCCAGCGCAGACCGTCAAAGACCCCGGCCTGCTGGCGGTTCAAACCACGCAGGTGCAGACGGAAAGCGGTGCCCACGGTACGGTTGAAAAGCATACTGACCGCAACGAAAGACAGAGGCCACAACAACAGCCCCATGAAGGGCGTGCCGGTGCCCACGTCCCGATTGACCCAGGCTTTGAAGTCGCCATAGAAAAAAGTCTGCTCAAACCACGGGCCCAGCCGGTAAGCCACCCACGCGGAGATCCCGACCACCGCGAACATGAAGGCAAACTTGGGCAGGCCGTTGAGCTTGAGCGCCAGTTGCGGCGGCAGCACCTGCCAGATATAGGCGGCCAGCATCAAACCAAACGGCAGCGCGACAAAGCCGAGCACCACGGCGGCAATCCAGCTCTCGACCAGCGGCGCGAGAATCAGCGCGGCAATAAAGCCCAGTACCACGGTGGGCAGCGACTCCATCATCTCCATCACCGGCTTGACCGTGGCGCGCACCCGGCGATGCACGAACTCGGAGGTATAAATGGCCGCCAACAGCGCAATCGGCAAGGCAAAGAGCAGCGAATAAACGGTCGCCTTGAGTGTGCCGAAAATCAGCGGCACCAGAGAGAACTTGGGTTCAAACAAGTCGGTGCCGGAAGAAGACTGCCAAGTGTAGCTTGGCTCCGGATAGCCCTCGTACCAAAGTTTGCCAAAGATGGCTTTTACGGTGGTTTCCGGATGTGGCACGGCATAACGCCAGTAATCGACCTTGCCGGCCCGATTGGTGACCACCGCGCCATCGTCGCGCGGCATCAGCATGACCATTTCACCGCCGCTATCGCTTTCGTGCTGCTGGATTAAACGTAGCAATACCTGCTCACTGGTCGCATGACGGAACCAAAGATTGCCGGCAGCATCCAGCGTCATCAAAGTCTTGCGCCGCTGAGAAACATCGTACGCTACGATGGCTGCCGGCTGAGGCTCCAGCTCACGGGCAAGCACCATCCTGTAGCCGTCGGTGGTCTCTGCACCTTCGACCTGAAGGCGGAAAAAGATTTTGAGCGAGCCATCCTGACCGCCGACCACGATACTTTGGTCGCCGATCAAAAATCCAAGCACGCCCAGGCCAACGCCCGGCGAAGTCAGCCGCGCCGTCTCCGCCAGGCGGGGTGCTGCAAAGTCGCGGGTGTCGAAGCGGAATACCTCGCCTTCGGCCGTACCCACGTACACTTGGTCGGCTTGTGAGGACAGCAGCACCTTTGCAATGTGAGTTCCCGTCGGCAATGCGGGCAGTTCAACCGACATGGTTTCAACCCGCTCTGCCCGCGTCATCAAATTGATGCGCGTTTCCGAGCGCGTCAAACGACCGATCCCTTGAGCGTCGAAGGTGACAAAGGAACGGGTCGGACGTTCGACGGTACCCCCCAAGGCAAAAGCCATCGCTTTGATGGGCGTTCCTTCCGGAGCGATCTGCTCTGGCGGTTTGACTTCGGCCCTTAGAGCGATGCGTCGCACCTGATCGCCCGGGATGAGGCGAAAGACGGCCGTGCCGTCTGTAAAGTCATGTTCTGTCAAACGTTCCAGCCCAATGGGCATATCCTCGCGCCGCAACACCTGCGATTCAAGCCCGATGTGGGCAAAACGCACGCTACCGTCGGAAAAACCGAACACCATATCGCTGCGATTGATGGTAGCGCCCACCGCGGTTGCGGTATCGCCGCCAAAATCGAGTTCAGTCCCGGCCAAGCGGCGACCGGTTTCAATGTGAAAGGTCTCGATCCGACCACTGGCCCCAATGCGCACACCCATTGTTTGGTACTCGTCGGCATTGGTCCAGATCAAGTCCGCCATCGGAGGCAGATCGTAAGCCTCTTGCTTGCGCAATTCACCGCCCATGAACAACGGTGCGGCTTCTTTGGCAAGGAATAACAAAATGGCAAACACGGCCAAAATGACCATCAAGCCACCGACGGTGATCGAAACATCGGCAAAGCGGTCGGCAAGCAACACCGATTTACGGGTAGCCCTGCCCACCGGCAAAAGCCGCTTATAGCCGCCGGGACCGTTTGCCGGCTGGCTGACCGAAGTGTCAGTCATGAGACGCTTCCACGGATGCTGTCGAACAAATGGCGGACACGGAAAGCCCCGTGCCCGCCTGGCGATGCGATACCCGGCTTACTTGGCTAAGCCAAAGAGCTTCAGATCTTCGTCGGCAAGTGCCTTGACGACCGGGAAGTATCCATCTTTGAGCACCGCTTCTTGACCTTGCTTGGAGTAAATGAAGCGGATGAACTCGCCGCGCAGCGGATCGAGCGGCTGGTTGGGATTTTTATTGACGTAGACGTAGAGAAAACGGGAGATCGGATAATCACCGCCAGCGGCGTTTTCAGCCGTCGGCGCATAGCAGGTCTTACCCGGACCGCTGGCCAGTTTCACCGCCTTGACATCAGCGGTCTTATAGCCCACGCCAGAGTAACCGATACCGCCAATGTCGGAAGCCACGCCTTGCACCACGGTGGATGAACCCGGCTGTTCCTTCACGCTGTCCTTATAGTCTCCATCGAACAACGCCACTTCCTTGAAATAGCCATAAGTGCCAGAGGCGGAGTTGCGGCCATACAGCGAAATCGGACGCGAAGCCCAAGCACCTGTCAGCCCGACATCCCCCCAGGTTTTGATGTCTTTGTCCAAACCGCCTTTGCGGGTTTTGGAGAAGATCGCATCGACCTGCTGCAGAGTCAGGCATTCGATTGGGTTGTCTTTGTGCACGTACACCGCCAGCGCGTCGATCGCCGAACGCACGGCAGACGGCTTGTAGCCATATTTTTTCTCGAAATCGTCGATTTCCTTGGATTTCATCGGACGCGACATCGGACCGAATTGCGCGGTACCGGCAATCAACGCCGGAGGCGCAGTGCTGGAACCCTTGCCTTCGATCTCGATTTTGACGTTGGGGTACATAGCGTTGAAGCCTTCTGCCCACAACGTCATCAGATTGTTCAAAGTATCGGAACCGATGGACTTCAAACTACCCGATACACCGCTCACCGGCTTGTAAGACGGCAGCGCCGGATCGACCTGCACCTCCGCCTGCGCTGCAAACGAGGCAGTCATGGCCACGACGGCGGTCGCAATGAAGCTTTTCTTGAACATGTAGGGATTCTCCAGTGTCGTGAATTCAGCTTTCCCGATTTCGGGTGAGCTCCCGCCGCAACGGGAACGTAATGGATTATCCCCAGCTATGATGACAATTCTGTTAAACGTCACGAAACATGTCAGAAAGGTTGCAGACAGCCCTGCACTGACGCACCCGCCCTGGATACTGCTTACTCCACGGCTTCACGCACCGCGCTGGCGATCGCATTGGCCAGGCGCTCGACCTGCTCGCCATTCCGACCTTCCACCATGACCCGCAACAAGGGCTCGGTACCCGACGGGCGCAGCAGAACCCGACCGGCGTCGCCCAGTTCGGCCTCGGCAGCCTCGCGTGCGGCAGCGATACCGCGGTCGGCCTGCCAATCAAAGCCGGACGACAAGGGAACGTTGATCAGCCGCTGGGGATAGAACACCAGGTCTGCGCACGCCTCGGCCAGCGAACACCCGCCTTTTCGCAACGCAGCCAGCACCTGCAGTGCGGAGACGATGCCATCGCCAGTGGTATGACGATCCAGACAAATGATGTGGCCGGAATTCTCCCCGCCTAGCTTCCAGCCGCGCTCATGCAATTGTTCCAGCACGTAACGATCGCCCACTTTGGCACGCGCAAAAGGCACGCCCAGCCGCCCAAGAGCGTGTTCCAGCCCCAGATTGCTCATCAACGTGCCGACCACGCCATCCACCCTGCCCTCGGTCCGGCGCGCTCCGGCAATGACATAGAGCAGCTTGTCGCCATCGTAGATTTCACCGTTGCGGTCGACCATGATCAGGCGATCGCCATCGCCGTCGAGCGCAAGGCCAAGATCGGCGCCTTCGGCCAGCACGGTCTTGCGCAGATGCTCCGGGCGCGTGGCCCCGACACCGTCGTTGATATTCAGCCCATTGGGTTCCACCCCCACCGGAACCACCTCGGCGCCCAATTCATGAAACACCGCCGGAGCAATGTGATAAGCCGCACCATGTGCGCAATCGAGCGCAATGCGCAGACCACGCAAATCCAGCTCATTGGGGAAGGTGCTCTTACAGAATTCGATGTAGCGTCCGGCGGCATCATCGATGCGCCGCGCCTTACCCAGGCGCGCCGAGTCTGCACACCCCATTGGCTGCGCCAGACGGGTTTCGATTTCCGTCTCGACCGCATCCGGCAGTTTGGCGCCGTTGGCGGAAAAAAACTTGATGCCGTTGTCAAAGTACGGATTGTGCGAGGCCGAGATCACCACACCGGCTTGCAGCCGCAGCGCACGGGTCAGGTAAGCTACCGCCGGAGTGGGCACCGGGCCGGCCAGCATGACATCCACACCTGCCGCGGCAAAGCCGGCCTCCAGCGCCGCTTCCAGCATATAACCGGAAATGCGTGTGTCTTTGCCGATCAGCACGGCCGGCCGCTCGCCATGCGGTAGATGCTCGCGCGCCACCAGCGTAACACCGGCCGCATAGCCCAAACGCATGACGAAATCGGGCGTAATCGGCGCCTCTCCGACCCGGCCGCGCACCCCATCGGTGCCAAAATACTGGCGTCCCATCCTGACTCCCTTTCCCAATCGGCGCAAAGTCAGGATTATCGCAGCAAGCCAAGCCCAGATGGCAGTGCCGATCCCGCGGCACAGCCTGGCGTCGGCAAGTTTTCGACGGATAACGGTGCCGACTCAGACGGTCGACTGCAATGCGGCCAGCACTTTGAGCGCATCGACGGTATCGGCCACATCGTGCACCCGCACAATGTGCGCACCCCGCTGCACCGCTAACAGTGCGGCGGCCACACTGGATCCAAGCCGCTGGCCCACCGGCCGGCCGGTGATGGCACCGAGCATGGACTTGCGCGACACCCCCACCAGAATCGGCAAACCGGCCGCACACAGGCGGTCGAGGTGGGTCAAAAGCGCCAGATTGTGATCCAGCGTTTTACCAAAGCCAAAACCTGGATCCAGCACAATGCGCTCACGCGCCACCCCTGCGGCGCATAGGGCCGACACCCGCTCATCCAGGAATGCGGCCACTTCGCCCACAACATCCACATAGCGCGGTTCGATTTGCATGGTGCGCGGCTCGCCTTGCATGTGCATCACGCACAACGCCGCATCGCTGTCACACACTGCCTGCACTGCACCGGGCGCGCGAAAACCATTGACGTCATTGATCAGATCCGCCCCGGCTTCCAGCGCGGCGCGCATGACCGCCGGCTTCATGGTATCGACCGAAAGCGGCACCCGCCAATCGGCCAGCGCACGCACCACCGGCACGATCCGGGCGATCTCCACCGCCTCGGGCACCGGCTCTGCCCCCGGGCGGGTGGACTCTGCCCCCAAGTCCAGTATGTCTGCCCCGGCTTCCAATGCAGCTTTTGCGCGCGCCAGCGCTGCCGACACTTCACCGCCCACCCCGTCGCCGGAGAATGAATCCGGGGTAAGGTTGATGATCGCCATGACCCGCGGACGGGAAAGATCCAGTTCAAAGCGACCACAGCGCAGTATGCTCATCGAAGTCCTCGGAAATAAAACGGGCCGGCTAACAGCCGGCCCGCGCGCCAAAGCGATATACGCCCCGAATCAGGCCGCAGGTGCCGGCGCGTTGGGTTGCTGACCGGTGCTGCCGTCATCGGACGACGGCTTGACCGGCGCCGAAGCTGGCTTGGGCGGGCGGGGCGGTTTGCCGGCCATGATGTCGTTGATTTGGTCGGCGTCCAACGTCTCCCATTCAAGCAGCGCACGCGCCATGGCTTCGACCTTATCGCGATGGGTCTCAATCAGCTGCCGCGCCAGGCTGTACTGCTGGTCGATGATGCGACGGATTTCGGCATCGACCTTTTGCATGGTGCTCTCAGACACATTACGGTGGGTAGTGACCTGGCGACCCAGGAAGATTTCACCCTCCTCCTCACCATAGACCATGGGTCCGAGTGTATCGGACATGCCCCACTGGGTGACCATGCGACGGGCCAGATCGGTGGCGCGCTGAAAATCGTTGGACGCCCCGGTGGTCATTTGCTTCATGAACACCTCTTCAGCGATCCGTCCGCCGAACAGCACCGCAATCGTCTGCAGCAAGCGCTCGCGGTCCTGGCTGTAACGGTCTTCGGCCGGCAGCTGCATGGTCACACCCAACGCGCGACCGCGCGGGATGATGGTGACCTTGTGAACCGGATCGGTCTTGTCGAGCAGTTTGGCCACGACCGCATGTCCCGCCTCATGGTAAGCGGTGTTGCGGCGCTCTTCTTCTGGCATGACCACCGAGCGGCGCTCGGCACCCATCATGATCTTGTCTTTGGCGCGCTCAAAATCGTCCATATCCACCAAGCGCTTGTTGGCGCGGGCGGCAAACAACGCGGCCTCATTGACCAAGTTGGCCAGGTCGGCACCGGCAAACCCCGGTGTGCCGCGCGCCAGCACGTGCGGATCGACATCCGGAGCGATCGGCACCTTGCGCATATGAACCTTGAGAATCTGCTCACGACCGCGGATATCCGGCAGCGGCACCACGACTTGGCGGTCGAAACGGCCCGGACGCAGCAAAGCCGGGTCGAGCACATCCGGACGGTTGGTCGCGGCGATGACGATCACCCCGGACGCCCCCTCAAAGCCGTCCATTTCCACCAGCAACTGGTTGAGGGTTTGCTCGCGCTCATCGTTGCCGCCGCCCAGGCCGGCGCCACGTTGGCGGCCAACCGCGTCGATCTCATCGATGAAAATGATGCACGGCGCGTGCTTCTTGGCTTGCTCGAACATGTCGCGCACCCGCGCCGCACCGACACCGACGAACATTTCCACGAAGTCGGAACCGGAAATCGAAAAGAACGGCACCTTGGCTTCGCCAGCGATTGCCTTGGCGAGCAAGGTCTTGCCGGTACCCGGCGAACCGACCATCAGCACACCTTTCGGGATGCGTCCGCCGAGCTTCTGGAATTTGGACGGGTCACGCAGAAACTCGACCAGCTCGGACACTTCTTCCTTGGCTTCGTCGCAGCCGGCGACATCGGCAAAGGTGACCGAGTTGGCGGACTCGTCCAACATGCGCGCCTTACTTTTGCCGAAAGAAAACGCGCCGCCTCGGCCGCCGCCTTGCATTTGGCGCATGAAGAAAATCCACACGCCGATCAAAAGCAACATCGGGAACCAGGAGATGAAGACGCTGGCCAGGAAGCTTTGTTCTTCCTCCGGCTTGGTGGCATTGACCGTGACCCCATAGCGCATCAGATCGGACACCATCCAGATGTCCTGCACGCCCGGGGTATAGACCGTGAGCGGCCGCCCGTCATGGGTGATCGCGCGTAGTGTGCGGCCATCGACGGTCACTTTGGAGATGCGGCCGGCTTTGGCCTCCTCCATGAACTGCGAGTACTCCATGGTGTTCGTCGACACCTGGCGCTCGTTGAACTGGTTGAAGACCGTCATCAGCACGACGCCGATCACCATCCAGATGGCAAGATTCTTGAAAAGATTGTTCAACGTATTCCCTCGAAAGCCCGACAGGGGCCAGCGCAAGATGGACCCATTCTAGTGGCGAACGTTCCCTCGGGCAAACCAATCGACGCGATCAACCGTCTCAATGGCCGTGTGTTTTACGCTCGCGCACGCCCGCCCGCGCGACATCCGTTATTTGCGCGCGTTGCCAAGCAGATAGACCTCGGCGCTGCGATCGCGAGAGGCCTTCGGTTTTCGCACCTCAACCGTGCGAAACGCCGCCTGCATCTGCCGGCGAAAGCCATCGAAGCCTTCGCCGTGAAACACTTTTACCAAAAAATGGCCGCCGGGCTTGAGATGCCGGACGGCAAAATCCAACGCCAACTCACACAGGTGAATCGAGCGCGCCTGGTCCACCGTGGGCACGCCCGACATGTTCGGCGCCATATCGGACATCACCAGGTCGACCGCCGCCCCGTTCAAACTGGCTTCGAATTGCTGCGCCACCGCATGATCGGTGAAATCGCCCTGCACAAACACCACACCGGCAATCGGCTCGATGGGCAACAGGTCGAGCGCGAAAACCCGCCCCCGCGCGCCAATACGCTGGACCGCGACCTGGCTCCAGGAACCTGGCGCAGCCCCAAGATCCACCACCACCGCACCGGGACGCAATAGACGGTCACGATCATCGATTTCGGCAAGCTTGAACGCCGCCCGCGAGCGATAACCGCGAGCTTTTGCCTGTTGGACGAAAGTGTCATTCACATGCTCCTGCATCCAGGCTTTGCTGGTTTTGGTTCGCTTCATCGCAATGGTTCGGAGTAAAATTCGCCAATAACACAAGCCCTCGGCCGCAACGGCGGGGGCTTTGCCTTTTCCATGCGGAATCATTCCGCACCCAGTGCCGGCCGCGCCGGCGGGCTGAATCGAGAATACAGATGAAGATGAGCGAACTCACCCCCGCACAGCGTCGCGAGCTTCGCGCCCGCGCCCACCACCTCAACCCAGTGGCCAGTATTGCTTCCAACGGTCTGAGCCCGGCGGTGCTGGCCGAGATCGAACGTGCGCTGCAGGCCCATGAACTAATCAAGATCCGGGTCTACGGTAGCGAACGCGGTCAGCGCGAAGCGCTCTTAGAGGAACTGTGCGCTGCGCTCGATGCCGCACCGGTGCAACACATTGGCAACATCCTTGTCGTGTGGCGCGAGCGCCGCGAAGAACAGCGTGCCGTCGCGGCGCCGTCAACCAAAACCAACCGCGCCGCGCGCCCGTCGACCGCAAAATCGGCGGCCAGCTTTGCGGCCGCTGCCCGTCGTGCCGCGCTGGCGCAGGCTGCGCAAGCCAAGCGTCACAAAAGCCGCGAAGGCACCGCTGGCCGCCACAAAATAGCCGCTGAGCCATCGAGCCGTAAAAAATGAGAGGCGCTCAGCCCAGCACCCGACGCGGCGCACGCAGCAAAAGCAGCCCAGCCAGGCTTTGCAGCAAGTACAGAACGCTGGATACGCCGTGCCAGGTGGCAAAGGGTTCGCGCAAGGCGCTGTCCATGACTTCGCGCGGCCAAGCTTGCGCTTTGAGCTGCGCCATCAGCGGCTGAATCCCGAAAAGGATGGCGAGACCGGCCACCAGCATCAACACGATGAGCCAGAACACCCAGTTACGAAACGCCTCCCAGCCCTGCCGAAAAGCCATGTGTAGCAGCAGGTAAGCACCACAGGCCAGCCCCATCCAGCCCACGCTGGCAAACAAACGGCCGGCCACCTCGCCGGCCAGCGCGCGATCTTCGATGACGGCAAAGAGCGTTGGCGCAACCAGATAGCCAACCACCCATAGCGCCCCTACCCACAGGGTCAGCGCGAAAACGAACAGATAGTCCGCCAGCGCACGCATGACCACCCAACCGATCCCGCCTCAGACGTAGCGCACGTCGACGATTTCGTACTCGCGCACACCGCCGGGAGCCTGTACTTCGGCGATATCTCCGGCATATTTGCCGATCAGCGCTCGGGCGATCGGCGAACTGATGGAGATTTTGCCGAGCTTGATGTCGGCCTCGTCGTCGCCGACGATCTGATAGGTCACGGTCTGTCCCGAGGCCATGTCCTCCAACTCCACGGTGGCGCCAAACACGCAACGGCCGTCGGCATCGAGCAGCGCGGGATCGATGATCTGCGCGCTGGCCAGCTTGCTTTCGAGCTCCATGATACGGCCCTCGATAAAACCCTGACGGTCCTTGGCAGCCTCGTACTCGGCGTTTTCGGACAAATCGCCATGCGAGCGCGCCTCGGCAATCGCCGCGATGACGTTGGGACGTTCGACAGTTTTCAGACGGTGCAGCTCGGCGCGCAACATTTCGGCGCCGGCGACGGTCAATGGCGTCTTGTTCATCGGTTTCGCTTCAGTTCGGCGTGCAAAGATTGCACGGAATAGACTTCCAGGCCGGCCAAATGACGCATCCCCATGCAGGCCGCGCGCGCGCCTTCGATGGTGGTATAGACCGTCACCTTGGCAGCCAGCGCGCTGGTACGAATGGAGCGCGAATCGGCGATTGCCTGGCGCTTTTCCTCTACGGTGTTGATCACCAGGCAGATCTCATCGTTTTTGATCATGTCCACGATGTGCGGGCGGCCTTCGGTCACTTTATTGACCACCGCCACTGGAATACCGGCGGCCTCGATCGCACCGGCGGTGCCTCGGGTGGCAACCAGGCGAAAACCCAGCTCATGCAGCTCGCGCGCTACCTCGACTGCGGCCGGACGGTCAGTGGGCTTGACGCTGATGAACACCAGGCCGGCCTCCGGAAGGCGCACACTGGCGGCAATTTGGCTCTTGACGAAGGCTTCGGCAAAACTGCGGCCCACGCCCATGACCTCGCCGGTGGACTTCATCTCGGGTCCGAGAATGGTGTCTACACCCGGGAACTTCACGAACGGAAATACTGCTTCTTTGACCGAGTAGTAGGGCGGCACGATCTCGCCTGTCACCCCCTGACTGGCCAGGCTCTGGCCCGCCATGCAGCGCGCGGCGATCTTGGCCAGCGGCAGCGAGCAGGCTTTGGAGACGAAGGGCACGGTACGCGATGCGCGCGGATTGACTTCCAGCACGTACACCACGGCGTTGTCGCCTTCGCCCTGGATGGCAAACTGCACGTTCATCAGGCCGACCACATTGAGTGCGCGCACCATCGCCTCGGTTTGACGGCGCAACTCGTCCTGTAGAGCGGCCGACAGGGTGTAGGGCGGCAGCGAGCAGGCGGAGTCGCCCGAGTGCACACCGGCCTGTTCAATATGTTCCATGATGCCGCCGATGATCACCTGCTGGCCGTCGGACAACGCATCCACGTCCACCTCGGTGGCATCGTTGAGGAAGCGGTCCAGCAGTACCGGCGACTCATTGGAGACCTTGACCGCTTCACGCATGTAGCGCTCCAGGTCCTTTTGCTCATGCACGATCTCCATTGCCCGTCCGCCCAGCACATAGCTGGGCCGCACCACCAGCGGATAGCCGATTTCGGCCGCCAGGCGCACCGCTTCTTCCGGGGTTCGCGCGGTGCGGTTCGGTGGCTGCTTGAGACCGAGGTCGTTGAGCAGTTTCTGGAAACGCTCGCGGTCTTCCGCGGCGTCGATCATGTCCGGACTGGTGCCGATGATCGGCACGCCGTTTTGTTCCAGCGCACGCGCACGCTTGAGCGGAGTCTGCCCGCCAAACTGCACGATAACCCCAACAGGGCGCTCGACATGGACGATTTCCAGCAAATCTTCCAGCGTGATCGGCTCGAAATACAGGCGATCGGAGGTGTCGTAGTCGGTAGACACGGTTTCCGGGTTGCAGTTGACCATGATGGTCTCGTACCCGTCCTCGCGCAGTGCCAACGCTGCGTGCACGCAGCAGTAATCGAACTCGATGCCCTGGCCGATACGGTTCGGGCCGCCGCCCAGCACCATGATTTTTTTCTTGTCGGTGGGGCGCGCCTCGCATTCCTCTTCGTAAGTGGAATACATGTAGGCGGTGGACGTGGCGAATTCGGCCGCGCAGGTATCCACACGCTTGAACACCGGGCGCACGCCCAAGGTGTGGCGATGCAGGCGCACCGCGGTTTCATCGGTGCCCAGCAGCTTGGCCAAGCGCCGGTCGGAGAACCCTTTTTGCTTGAGCGCGCGCAGCTCGGCCGCTTGAATCGCCTTCAGGGAGCGGCCAGTGAGCGCTTTTTCGGTCAATACCAAGTCCTCGATCTGCGCCAGGAACCAGGGGTCGATCTTGGTCAGGGCGAACACCTGATCCAAGGTGTAGCCTTCGCGAAACGCTTGGCCGACATACCAGATACGTTGCGCGCCCGGATTGATCAGCTCGTACTCCAAATCCTCGCGGTCGGTTTCGACCTCATCCAGGCCGTAAGCGCCCACCTCCAGCCCGCGCAGGGCCTTTTGGAAGGACTCCTGGAAACTGCGCCCGATGGCCATCACCTCGCCCACCGATTTCATCTGCGTAGTCAGACGATCGTTGGCCTGCGGGAATTTTTCGAAGGCAAAGCGCGGAATCTTGGTGACGACATAGTCGATCGAAGGTTCGAACGAGGCCGGTGTCGCGCCGCCGGTGATGTCGTTCTTGAGCTCGTCGAGCGTGTAGCCCACCGCCAGCTTGGCCGCGACCTTGGCGATCGGAAAACCCGTGGCCTTGGAGGCCAGCGCCGAGGAACGCGACACCCGTGGGTTCATCTCGATGACGATCATGCGCCCGTCCTTGGGGTTGATCGCAAACTGCACGTTCGAGCCACCGGTATCCACCCCGATCTCGCGCAGCACCGCAATCGAGGCATTGCGCATGATCTGGTATTCCTTGTCGGTAAGCGTCTGCGCCGGCGCAACGGTGATCGAATCGCCGGTGTGCACGCCCATCGGATCGAGGTTTTCGATCGAACACACGATGATGCAGTTGTCGGCGCGGTCGCGCACGACCTCCATCTCGTATTCCTTCCAGCCCAACAGTGACTCTTCGATCAGCAGCTCGTTGGTCGGGCTGGCTTCGAGACCGCGCTTGCAGATTTCATGGAACTCTTCCATGTTGTAGGCAATGCCGCCGCCGGAGCCGCCGAGCGTGAAACTCGGGCGGATGATCACCGGAAAACCGATGCCGCCCTGAACCTGCAACGCCTCTTCCATGCTGTGGGCAATACCCGATCGCGCCGAACCAAGGCCGATCTTGGTCATCGCCTCTTTGAACTTGAGGCGGTCTTCGGCCTTGTCGATGGCCTCTTCCGAGGCGCCGATCAGCTCGACCCCATACTTGGCCAGCACGCCGTTGCGGGCCAGATCGAGCGCGCAGTTGAGCGCCGTTTGACCGCCCATGGTGGGCAGAATGGCGTCAGGACGCTCTTTTTCGATGATGCGCTCGACCACCTGCCAAGTAATCGGCTCGATATAGGTCACATCCGCGGTGTCCGGATCGGTCATGATGGTGGCCGGATTGGAATTGACCAGGATGACCTTATAGCCCTCCTCGCGCAGCGCCTTGCAGGCCTGGGCGCCGGAGTAATCGAACTCGCAGGCCTGGCCAATGACGATTGGGCCGGCGCCGATGATCAGGATGGACTGAATGTCTGTACGCTTGGGCATTACCGTATTCTCGAATCGGTGACGGCGGACGTTCGCCCGCCGGGATGCAGCCTCATTTGGCCGCTTGCATCAGTTGTACGAAGCGGTCGAAAAGATAGGACACGTCATGCGGGCCGGGACTGGCTTCTGGATGTCCTTGAAAGGAAAAGGCCGGCACATCGGTGCGGGCGATCCCCTGGTTGGAGCCATCGAACAAGGACACATGGGTGGTCCGCAAGGTGTTGGGCATGGTGGCCGGGTCTACCGCAAAGCCGTGATTCTGGCTGGTGATCAGCACCTGACCGCTGTCCAAATCCTTGACCGGATGGTTGGCGCCATGGTGACCGAACTTCATTTTCACGGTTTTCGCGCCCGAGGCCAGCGCCAGTAGCTGATGCCCCAAACAGATGCCGAAAGTCGGCACACGCGCATCGAGAATCTCGCCGATGGCAGCGATCGCATAGTCGCAAGGCTGCGGATCGCCCGGGCCGTTGGACAAAAACACGCCGTCCGGCTTCATGGCCAACACATCCTTGGCAGGGGTTTGCGCCGGCACTACGGTCAGCCGGCAACCGCGGCTGGAGAGCATGCGCAGAATGTTGCGCTTGACCCCGAAGTCGTAGGCCACCACATGGAACCGGCTTTCGGTTTGTGACGGATAGCCCTTGCCCAGCACCCATTCGCCCTCTGTCCAGGCAAAAGCCGCCGGCGCGCTCACCACCTTGGCGAGATCCATGCCGGCCAGGCCGGGAAAAGCACGGGCTTGGGCCACCGCCGCGCCGGCATCGAGCGTCTCACCAGCCCTGGCGGTAACGATACAGCCGGCTTGCGCACCTTTTTCACGCAGCAGCCGGGTCAGCTTACGGGTATCGATGCCGGCAATGGCCACCACATTCTCAGCCTTGAGATAGGCATCGAGCGTGTGCTCCATGCGGAAATTTGACGGCAAAACGGGCAAATCGCGGATCACCAGGCCCGCGGCATGCACCCGGCCAGCTTCCACATCTTCACGGTTTACACCGGTGTTGCCGATGTGCGGATAGGTCAGCGTAACGATCTGGCGGCAATAGCTGGGGTCGGTCAGGATTTCCTGATAGCCCGACATGGCGGTGTTGAACACCACCTCGCCGACCGTGCTGCCAGCCGCACCGATGCCCTTGCCGTGAAAAACCGTCCCGTCGGCAAGCGCGAGAAGAGCGGGCGGGAAAGCAGTCACGAGATACTCCTGGAAACGGACGGAATTCGGGATCGAGTCGGACCGCAATGCCCGCAGGCACCTTTGGTCCATACGTGAAAAAACGGGACGGACCCATCGGCCAATCCCGCTTTCGTTTGGCGCGATTATAGTGTTTAAGCACCTTGCAAGCAACGCGGCACACGCCTTTGGCCGCGCGCAGCCCGGCGGCCGGCTACTCAAAGCTCACGCAGATGCGGGCGCAGATCGTTGGCCAACCATTGCATCTCGCGGATCAACGCTGAGACCGCCTCGGCACAGGCGCTGTCTTCGCCGTTGCGGGCGATGTCTTCCAACTGCCGCGCGGCGCGCTCGGCACGGGCGGCGCCGAAAATCCCCACCGATCCTTTGAGCGTGTGGGCCAGCTCGTAGAGCCGGCGCCGGTCGCCCTCCTGCCTAGCGTTGTGCAAAGCGGTAAGGTTGGGCTGCAGATCGCGAAAGAATAGCTGCAGCAACTGCGCAAGCGCCGCATCATCGCCATCTAGCAAGCGCCGAGTATGCGCCAGATCGGACACCGCATCGGGCGATGCAGACGAATCGGCCGCATCCAGCAGCGTCAAATCTGCCGCCCCGTCCAGCGCCACGGCCATCTGGTCATACCCGTTGCACACGCGCTCGATCGCGCTCAGCAATGCCGCGGATTGGATCGGTTTGGTCAGGTAGTCATCCATGCCCGCTTCCAAGCAGCGCCTGCGGTCGCTTTCCATGGCATGCGCGGTCATGGCGATGATGGGTACCGGCTGCCAGCGCCCAGACATCGCCCAACTGCGCCGCGCCTCCCGCGCACGGATGATCTGGGTGGCCTCGATACCGCCCATCACCGGCATCTGAACATCCATCAGCACCACGTCGAAGCGGTGGTTTTCGAGTATATCGACCGCTTCCTGGCCGTTATTCACGACGCTGACCCGGTGCCCGGCACGCTCGAGCAGCCGGCTGGCCACGGTTTGATTGACCGGATTGTCCTCGACCAACAACACCGCAAGCGACCGCCGACCATCGGTCTGATGCGCAGGTACCGCCCCGCCGGCATGCGGATCGAAGCGCAAAAAGCCGTCCTCGTCCGCTTCCTCACCCGCGCCGTTGCAGGCCATGCTGAGCGCATCGAGCAACTCATCGATGCCAAAAGGCTTGGCCAGCCGTGAGCTCAGACCCAGTTCCCGGCAACGCGCCAAATCCTCGCGCAGCGAGTGGCTGTCGAGCAGCATGACGATGCGCGACAGCCAGGGCGTCGATTGCCGAAAACGGGCGGCCAGGGCAAATCCGCCAGGCTCGGGCATGGCCGCATCCATCAACAGAAAATCGACCGGATCGTCATTGCGATGGGCCGCAGCCAGCGCGTCGACCAGCGCTCGACCGTCGCCAAACGCCTCGGCCCGCAACCCAAAGCCACCCAACTGTTTGGCCAAATGGGCAGCAAACGCCGCACAGCGCGTGCCCACCAGCACCCGCCGACCGGCCAACCCACGCGCTTGCAGCCTTGGCGCTTCGGCCATCACATCCAACTGGGCGGTAAAGCTGAAGGTACTCCCGCAGCCCTCTTTGCTGCTGAGCGTCAGACGCCCGCCCATCAGATCGACCAGGCGCCGGCAGATCGCCAACCCCAGTCCGGTACCGCCGTATTTGCGCGTCGTAGATGTATCGGCCTGGGTGAACGCGCCGAAAATGGCTTCCCGCTGACCTTCCGGAATACCGATGCCGGTGTCGCGTACTGCCACACACAGCTCTGCCCGCGTACGCTCACGCCGGGCAAGCGTCACTACCACCTCGATCTCACCTGCGGAGGTAAATTTGATTGCGTTGCCCACCAAGTTGAGCAACACCTGCCGAATGCGCCCAGGGTCGCCGCGCAGCACCGCGGGCACGTCGGCAGCAAGGTGGTAATAGATCTCCAGGCCCTTCTGGTGCGCACGCAGCGCCAGTGATTTGATCGCCTCGCCCACCACCTCGGCCGCAGAAAAATCGATGCACTCCAGGCTGAGCTTGCCGGCCTCGATCTTGGAAAAATCGAGCACGTCATCGATGATGGTCAGCAACGCCTCCGCCGAGGACTTGATGGTCTGCAGATAGTTGCGCTGCTCGGCATCCAACCCGGAATCGAGCAGCAATTCGGTCATGCCGAGAATACCGTTCATCGGCGTGCGAATCTCATGGCTCATGTTGGCCAGAAAATCGCCCTTGGCCCGGCTGGCCGCCTCGGCCGCCTCCTTGGCCTGCAGCAATTCAAGCGCCTTGCGCTTGGCATCGGTGACATCGCGCCACACGCCAAACAAGCGCCGCCAGCGCCCATCGGCACCGCGATCTTCCGCACGCCCTCGGACTTCGATCCACTGCCAGCGGCCCGCCCGAGTACGCAGCCGGAACTCGCACTCGAAACGGTCGAGCTCGCCGCGCAAGTGGCTTCTCAACAAAGCTTGCACTGCGCCAAGATCTTCCGGGTGGATGCTCGGCAACAAGGCTTCGGCGCGCCGGCCAAGCGCCCCCTGGGCTGCACCGAGCAAGACCAGCGCGCGCGCGTCGACATCGATTTCGTTGCTGTCCAGACGCCAATCCCATAGGCCGCCGCCCACATGCTGCAACGCCAGATCGAGACGTGCACGAAGCCTGGCCAGCTCGGCCAGCGCCCGGTCCCGCTCCGCACTGACGGCAGCAAAGCACGCACGCGCCTGCGCCGGATCGTCGGGCAGCTCCGGCGCCGTGCGCATGATTCAACGCAGGCCCAGTACGTCCTGCATGTCGAACAGCCCCGCTTTGCGCCCGGCCAGAAAACGCGCCGCGCGCAGCGAGCCAAGCGCATAAGGCATGCGACTGCCCGCTTTGTGGGTGATTTCCACACGCTCGCCGATGCCGGCAAACAGCACCGTGTGATCACCCACCACATCGCCACCGCGGATCGTGGAAAAACCGATGGTCTCAGCCTTGCGTTCGCCCGTCACCCCTTCGCGGCCATAGATGGCGCATTTTTCCAGATCGCGGCCCAGCTCACGCGCCACCACCTCGCCCATGCGCAGCGCAGTACCCGAGGGCGCATCGACCTTGAAGCGGTGATGCGCCTCGATCACTTCGACATCGAAACCCTCTTTGAGAATGCGCGCAGCGGTTTCGAGCAACTTGAACACCGCATTGACGCCCACTGCCATATTGGGCGCGAATACCAACGGAATGTCGCGCGCAGCCTCGGCAATGGCTTGCTTGCCCGCCGCATCGAAACCGGTGGTGCCAATCACCATGGCCTTGCCCAGCTCACGGGCGAGCGCCAGATGGGCCAGCGTGCCCTCGGGGCGGGTGAAGTCGATCAGGCAGTCGCTGGCGGCAATCGCCTCGCGCGCATCGTCTCCTATGGCCACCCCGCTGGCCACACCCACCATTTCACCGGCATCGCGGCCAATGAAAGGGGTACCCGGACGGTCGAAGGCCGCAGCGAGCGCGATCTCGCCATCCTTGAGCACCGCTTCGATCAGCGTCCGTCCCATGCGGCCGGACGCACCGGCAATGGCAACACGTAATTGACTCATTTTCGATCCTGGCTATCGGCGCCTGCTGCGCGATTCTCAATCCTTGGCCGGCGCCTCGATTTCAATGACCCGGCTGCGTTCGCCACGCTGCGTCTGCAGCGCCGCCTGCGGATCGCCGGGCTGAACGTCGCCCGCGACCCGATCGAGCACGTCGTCTTTGAAAAACACCGAGATGATGCGCTTTTCCGGCTGGCCGTGACCTTTGGTGAAGAGATAGACGTAATCCCAACGATCATTGCGGAAGATATCCACGACCAAGGGCGTACCCAACACGAAGCGTACCTGCTCACGGGTCATGCCGCGACGCAACTGCGCGACCATCTCCTGATCCACGTAATTGCCCTGACGAACATCGATGCGATACGGGTTGAGGTGGTCGGTGAGGGTGCCGAACGAACAAGCGGCCAGCGGGCCGAGTGCGGCAATCAGTGCCGTAATGTGCAAAAAGCGCATGGGTGGAGTCTTGGTTGGCACGCCGATCGGCGCAACATTCTCAGGTCAGGGCAAAAAATATATCATAGGCGGGCTCGGCCACGGCGGTGCGTGCAGCACGGCTGTGCCTTCCACGCCACTGCCCCGACAGGCGATCATGACCGACAACTCACAAAGCCTCAAAAGCATAGGTCTCAAGGCGACTTATCCGCGCCTGAAGATTCTCGATTTGTTTCAAACCTCGGAACAGCGCCATCTGACCGCTGAAGACGTCTATCGCCTGCTGATGACCGAAGGCATGGACATCGGTCTGGCCACCGTCTATCGCGTACTGACCCAGTTCGAACAGGCCGGTCTGTTGGAGCGGCATTACTTTGAATCGGGCAAGGCAGTTTTCGAGCTCCACGAAGGCGGGCACCACGACCACTTGGTCTGCCTGCAGTGCGGCAAAGTCGAGGAATTTTTCGACCCGGAGATCGAGCGTCGGCAAAACGCGGTGGCCGCCGAGCGTGGCTTCAAGATGAAAGACCACGCGCTCTACTTGTACGCCGAGTGCATCAAGGAAAACTGCCCTCACCGCAACGGCAATAACGCCTGACAAGCCGTCGATGATCGCTTGGGCGAGCCTTTTCAGGCCACGCCCGGCTCACGCCTGACCAAGCATTTCGGCGGCATGGCGGCGGGTGGTCTCGGTGATGTTCAACCCGCCGAGCATACGGGCGATTTCCTCTACTCTTGCCGCCCGATCGAGCACCGTGACACGGCTGAGCACTTCGCCACCCTGTTCGGCCTTGGCGATGGACCACTGCCAATCGGCACAAGCGGCTACCTGCGGCAAATGGGTCACGCACAGCACTTGGCGTTCGCGCCCGAGCCGATGCAAGAGTTTACCGACGATCTCTGCTACCCCACCGCCGATGCCGACGTCGACTTCGTCGAAAATCAACGTAGGCGTGGCTGCATCGCGGCTGGTCATCACCTGGATGGCCAAGCCAATGCGCGACAGCTCGCCGCCGGAGGCCACCTTGGCCAGCGGGCGCAGCGGCTGGCTGGGGTTGGCCGCCACCCGGAACTCCACAGCTTCGTTGCCCTGCGCAGAACCTTCCGGCAGCGGCAAGAGCGCCACCTCGAAGCATCCGCCGGCCATTGCCAAGGTTTGCATGGCCTCGCTCACTTGCGCCGAAAGCGCCGCGGCGGCCGGACGGCGCAGCGCACTCAGTTGCCCGGCCGCGACCTCGTAAGCGTGGCGCGCGGCCGCTTCCTGTTCGGCCAGACGATCCGGGTCGGCGCTCGCGCTCAAAGCGTCCAAGCGGCGACGCCAGTCGGCGAGCAGATCGGGTAAGGCTTCGGGGGCGACACGATGCTTGCGCGCAAGATCGGTGACCGCAGCGATACGATCCTCTATCACAGCCAGCCGCTCAGGGTCGAGGTCCAGCCGATCGCGATAACGGCGCAGCGCATGCAGGGCTTCGTCCGCCTGAATGGCGGCATCGGCCAGCAGACTACGCACCTGTTCGAGCGCAGGATCGATGCCGGCCATTTCACCGACCCGATTGGCTAGACGAGCCAACACAGGGGCTGCGGCCAGCTCACCTTCGCCCAATGCAGCAAGCAGCTCGTCGGCGCCTGACATCAGTCCCACAGCATGGGCAAGACGCGCATGCTCCTGATCGAGTGCATGCCATTGATCGGCATCGAAGGCCAGTTCCTCGAGCTCGCGCACTTGCCAAGTCAGCAACTCGGTTTCTCGCTCGGTGGCGGCACGGTCTTGTTCGGCACGCTCGCGCCGCGCCACCGCCTGCCGCCAGTCGCGGTAGCGCGCGGCCACTTCGGCGGCGAGCTGGCCGGCGCCGGCATGGGCATCGAGCAAAGCGCGCTGCGTATCGGCGCGCAGCAAGGCATGATGGGCATGCTGACCATGGATGTCGCACAGCCATTGGCCAGCTTCACGCAATTGCGCCAGCGTGACCGCCGAGCCGTTCACCCAGGCCCGCGAACGCCCGCTCGCCTCGACCACGCGGCGCAAAATCACCACGCCGTCGTCGGCTTCCAACGCCTGTTCGGCCAGCCAACCGGTCAGCGGACCATCGGGCGGCAGATCGAACTCGGCGCTCACTTCCGCGCGCTCGCGCCCGGCGCGGATTGCAGTGGCCTCGGCGCGGTCGCCCAGCGCCAGCCCCAGCGCGTCCAGCAGAATGGACTTACCAGCCCCGGTCTCACCGGTGAGGGCGCCAAAACCGGGCTGGAAATCGAGTTCCAGACGGTCAACGATGACGAAGTCGCGGATGGTCAGGCGGCGCAACATGGCAGGGACGGATGTCAGGTATGGCGCGGGACCGCACTCCAGTGCAGTTTCTCGCGCAACATGGCGAAGTAGCTGTAACTTTCAGGATGCAACAGGCGCACCTGCAAGGCCGAGCGGGTCACCCGCAGGCAGTCGCCGGCACGCGCATCGAAGCGTGCCTGGCCGTCGAAATGCACCCTGGCATCGTGCGGCGGTAAAAGATCGATGTCGATGCGGCAGCTATCCGGCAAGGTCACCGGACGGGCGGTCAGCGCATGCGGGCACAGCGGCACGATGGCAATGCCGCCGACGCTCGGATGCAGAATGGGACCGTTGGCAGACAGCGCATAAGCCGTGGAGCCGGTGGGCGTGCTGACGATCATTCCATCCGAGCGCTGGGTATAGACAAACTCGCCGTCTATCGTCACGTCGAATTCGATCATGCGCCCGAGATCGCCTTTGTTGATCACCACGTCGTTGAGCGCCAGGGTGTGGAAGATGCGTTGGCCGCCCCGCAGAATCTCTGCGTCGAGCATGAAACGGCATTCCGATATATAGCGTCCGTCGAGAATCTCACCGATACGCTCGCTTGCGTCCTCGCGGGCGATATCGGTCAGAAAACCCAATCGCCCCTGGTTGATGCCCACCAGCGGGACCCCGTGCTCAGCCAACCGGCGCGCGGTATTGAGCATGGTGCCATCGCCGCCGAGCACCACGGCCAGATCGGCACGGGCACCGATCTCATCGTAGGCGGCCGGCGGAAACTCGCCCCCGCCCATGCCGATCGAACTCGCAGTGCCCTGCTCGATGAGCACCCGCAACCCGCGTCCGCGGAGGAATTCGGCCAGACGCGAGACGGCCTCGGCCACGTCCGGACTCTGGTACTTGCCGATCAGGGCGACGGTGTGAAAGCGCTGACTCATGAGGCGCGATTAAACCATATCCACCCCATGCCCGGCAGCGCGCTGCACCGAGACCCAATCCGCGCTATATTCGCCCACACCATGAATACGCTCGATGCCCGTTCGCAAATTCTTCTCAAGACGCTGATCGAACGTTACATCGCCGAGGGCCAACCTGTGGGCTCGCGGACGCTGTCGCGCTATTCCGGTCTGGAGCTGTCGCCGGCCACGGTGCGCAACGTCATGAGCGACCTGGAGGAGATGGGCTTCATCACCAGTCCGCACACTTCAGCCGGCCGTATCCCCACCGCGCGCGGCTATCGCTTTTTCGTCGACTCGCTGCTGACCGTGCAACCTTTGGACGCATCGCGTATCGATGCTTTGCGCGGCCAGTTGCAGCCGGATCAGCCGCAGCGGCTGATCAATTCGGCCTCTCAGCTGTTATCCGAACTGACCCGATTTGCCGGTGTCGTGGTAGCGCCCCGACGTGAAGCGGTGCGGATCCGCCAGATCGAATTCATCCGCCTGTCCGATACCCGGATTCTGCTGATCATCGTCACCACTTCGGGCGATGTGCAAAACCGCCTCCTGCTCACCCGCCGGCCCTACAGCGCCAGCGAGCTGACCAGCGCGGCAAACTATCTCAACGAACATTACGCGGGCCTTGCCTTCGATGAAATCCGCACCCGGGTGCACGACGAATTGAAGCAATTGAGCAATGACATGAGCGAACTGATGGCCGCAGCGGTCGAAGCCGGCAGCGAGGCCACCGCCGAGACCGCTGCCAGCTACGTGATCTCGGGCGAGACGAATTTGCTCGATGTCGAAGAGCTGTCGTCCAACATGGCGCGACTGCGCGAACTGTTCAAGTTGTTCGAACAGCGCACCGGCCTGCTGCAACTACTTGAACTCTCGAACCGCGCCGAGGGCGTGCAGATTTTCATCGGTGGCGAATCCGGACTGGCGCCGCTCGACGGCTGTAGCGTGATCACCGCGCCTTATGAAGTCGACGGTCAGGTGGTCGGTTCGGTCGGCGTCATCGGTCCCACGCGCATGGCCTACGATCGTGTGATTCCCATCGTCGACATCACCGCCCGCCTGCTCTCAAACGCCTTGTCATCCCGCGACTGACCTTTTTCCCAGGATTCCCATGGCCCGCTACCGGCCCGAACCGCCCTACGCCCACGGCACGCCCGCACGCACCGCGGTACTGCTGGTCAACCTTGGCACCCCGGCCGCGCCAACCGCGGCGGCGCTACGCCCCTATTTGAAGCAGTTTCTTTCCGACCCGCGCGTGGTGGAAATTCCGCGCGTGCTGTGGTGGCCCATCCTCCACGGCATCATCCTCAACACCCGACCCAAGAAATCCGCCGAAAAATATGCCAGCATATGGCTGCCCGAAGGTTCGCCGCTGAAAGTGCATACCGAAAAGCAGGCCAAATTGCTGGCCGGCTACCTCGGCCACGCCGGTGTGTCGGACATCCAGGTGGCCTGGGCAATGCGCTATGGCGACCCATCCATTTCGCAAACCTTGCAGCGCCTGCGCGAGGCCCACTGCACCCGCATCCTGGTGGTGCCGATGTACCCGCAGTACGCGGCCAGCACCACTGCCAGCGTCATGGACGAAGTCGCGCGCTGTATGCTCGGTTGGCGCAACCTGCCGGAAATCCGCTTTGTACGCAGCTTTCATGACGACCCGGGCTACATTGCGGCGTTGGCGCAAAGTGTGCGCGACCACTGGGCACGCTGCGGCCGGGGCGACAAGCTGGTAATGAGCTTTCACGGCGTGCCGCGGCGCGCGCTGGATCTGGGCGACCCTTACCATTGCGAGTGTCACAAAACCGCCCGGCTGCTTGGCGAGGCGCTCGGATTGCCGGCCGAGCGTGTGCTGGTCACCTTCCAGTCGCGCTTTGGCAAGGCTGAATGGCTCAAGCCCTACACCCAGCCCATGCTCGAGGCCCTGGCCGCATCGGGGCTGCGGCGGGTAGACGTCATGTGCCCCGGTTTTGTGGCCGACTGCTTGGAAACACTGGAAGAAATCGCCATGGAGTGCCGCACCGCCTACATCGCCGCCGGCGGCCAGCAGTTCGAATACATCCCCTGCCTGAATGAAAACGACGCCTGGATCGAGGCACTGAGCCGGATCGTCCGCGCACACCTGGGCAACTGGCTGGAACTGTCGCAACCCGATGCGCAGGCGCTGGCGCGCACCCGGCAGCGCGCCGTCGAGCTGGGCGCACAACGCTGAACGGCCGCGCGCGCGGTGATCGGCGCCCCCGTTGGCGGCCGACCGCGCCGAAGTAGCCCCGCAATGGATCGGCACCCCATCATCGGCGCCTCAAGTTTTCCACTCATTGGCCGTTAAAGCTTGCGGGCAGCTTTATCCCGGAGACGGCCATGAAGATCGCAGCGGCAAGTCTGCAGATGCAGGCGGAACATTCTTCGAGCATGCGCTTTGAATCTTCCGAGCGCCTGACCGCCTGGGTGGGCGAACGCCCAGCCGGTGCGCGCGCCGAATCGAGCCCGGCAACAGTCCGCGTGCAGCTTTCGGCCCAAGCGCTCGCCGCGCAGGCTGCGGAGGCGACCCAAAACGCCGACGAGGCCGACCAACACGATCCGCAGTTGCAACTGCTGGTGCGCATGATCGAATACTTCACCGGCCGTCCGATCCGCCTGTTCGACGTGGCGGAATTCAACCGCGAGCGTGCGCGCGTGCAGGCGGACGCCGCCAGCTCGAACGAGCACCCGATGGCCACCGCCAACGGCCCGGCGCGGGCGGGATTTGGTATCGAGTATGACTACAGCGCAAGCTACACCGAACGCGAGCAGCTAATGTTCCAAGCCAGCGGCACGGTACGCACCGCCGACGGCCGTGAGCTCGCCTTTACGGTGTCTTTCGAAATGGAGCGTCGCTACGCGGAAACGCAAACCGTCAGCTTTCGTGCCGGCGATGCCCGGCTCAAGGACCCGCTAGTGTTCGATTTCGGCGGACCGGCCGGCGCGCTGTCGGATCTGCGCTTTAGCTTCGATCTGGACGCAGACGGTAAGACGGATGAAGTACCCTTGCCCGCCGGCGGCCGCGGTTTTCTTGCCTTTGACCGCAACGACAACGGGCGGATCGATGATGGCAGCGAACTTTTCGGCCCCCAGACCGGCGACGGTTTTGCCGAGCTTGCCGCGCTGGATAGCGACGGCAATGGCTGGATCGACGAAAATGACCCCGCCTTTGGTCGGTTACGCGTCTGGCAGCCGGCCGCCGAAGGCAATGGCCAGGTGCACACATTGACTACAGCCGGTGTGGGCGCGCTTTACTTGGGGCGTGTCACCACGCCATTCGATCTGCGCGGTGGCGCCCAAGACACGCTTGGCATGATGCGCAGCACCGGCATCTATTTGCGCGAAGATGGCAGCGCCGGCACGCTCAGCCAGATCGACTTGAGCGTCTAGCCGCCGCAGCCGGCCGCAGCGCCGATCGGGAGGCGGCACTTCAGTCGTCGACCAGCTGCAAGTCCAGGCCGCCGGTGGCGGTGTAATGGCCCTGGGTGGCGGATTCGGCGGTCTCCGCTACGCGTTTGGCCAGGGCCGCAAGGCGCTCGATGAGCACTGAGGACAGTTGCGCGCGGAACTTTTCGCGCACCTCGTCGGTGGCCAGGGCAAGCGCCGCGGGGTTGATCTCCAGATAGGTGCAAGGCTTGGTGCTCACCGCGCTCAATCGCTGCCGATGGTGACGCGGATCAAGCCATGCGCTCTCGCCGAACACCTCGCCGACCCCCAGCCTCATCAGCGCCCGATCATTGACCGACAGCTCGACTTCACCTTCGAGCAACAGTCCGAAACGCTGGTCGGTATCGCCTTCACGCATTAGCGTGGTCAATGCATCAGCCTTGCGCCAGGTGCTGATACGCAGTACCTCCCAGACCTCGATGTCGTCGAACTCGGTAAAAAAACCCAGCTTGCGCAGCACCGAAAAGCGGCTGGTGTCCGGCGGCACATAGCTGTCATCGACGATCTTGTAGCGCACCGCGGAGAGATCCTTGGCGAACTCGGCGCCGTTTTTGTAGCGCGAATACAGATCCTTCTCCAGCGCTTTGCGGATCACCGCATCCATCTGCTCAGGCACATCCGGGTTCAATTGCGACACCGCAGGCGGGTCGGCATTGATGATCTTGTAGATCAGTTGCGCCGGATTATTTGCGCGAAACGGCAGCCGCCCGGTCAATAAATGAAACAACACCACCCCGAGCGAATACAGGTCGGTTTTTTGGTTGAGCGGGTAGTTTTTGATCTGCTCCGGACTCATGTAAGCCGGCGAACCGACCCCCATGATGAACGTGGAATCGGATTCGACCTTTTTATCGACATTGAGCGCCAGGCCGAAGTCGGTGATCTTCACGTTGTCCTTGTCGTCGACCAGGATATTGGCCGGCTTGATATCGCGATGCACGATGCCGTGACGGTAGGCGTAGTCGAGCGCCATGCAGCACTTGAATACAATGCCGATCACTCTGTGTACCGGCAACAGGCGCTCGAAGGAACAGAAGCGTTCCAGGGACTCGCCCGGAAAATACTCCATGACTACATAAGCCTGGTCCGGCTCGATCACGGCATCGAAAATCCGGATGATGTTCGGGTGATCCAAACGGGAAGCGACCGCCTTTTCGGCCTTGAGCAACTTGATCAAGCGGCGGTTCCACTTGGCCTCGTCCTTTGCACGGTCGGCAAAGCGCACATGTTTGATCGCCACCGGTTCGGGATAGTGGGGGTTTTCCGCCAGATAGACGACCGCGGTCGCGCCGCGACCGATTTCGCGGACGATACGATACTTACCGATCTTCTGAGGAATTTCGCTCATGAACACATGCCCAAGCGGATCAAAGCCCGATATACGATTCTGGCACAGCCCCCTGCCCTACGCACCATCCGCCCCGGGTCACAAAAAATTATCCGCCCCTCTTGAAAAGCCGCCACCCGCCCCAAGCTTGCCGTCCATTGCGAGTAACCGGAGTCCGCACCCATGCAGGATCAGAACAAGGCGACACAAAGCACCGAGGCCATCGAGAACCCCAAAACCGAAGACATCGCACCGGAATCGGCGCCCCAAGACGCCGACGCGCAACCAGGGCAGGCCGACCATCCGGTCGACACCATGCCCAGCCTGGAAGAAAGCCTGCGCCAAGCCGAGTTGAAAGCGGCCGAGCACTATGACGCCTGGCTGCGCGCCAAGGCCGAGACCGAGAACGTGCGCAGACGTGCGCAGGAAGACATCGCCAAAGCCAGCAAATTCGCTGCCGAAAAGTTCGCCGCTGCGATGCTGCCGGTCAAAGACAGCCTGGAAGCCGCACTGGCGACCGAAAATCAGACTCTGGAAAAACTGCGCGAAGGCGTCGAACTGACGCTCAAACAACTGATTTCGGCCTTTGAAGGCGCAAATCTGACCGAAGAAAATCCTCTCGGTCAGAAATTCGACCCCAACAAACACCAGGCCATTGGCACCCTGGAAGCGGACGCCGAGCCCAACACCGTGCTCAACGTGCTGCAAAAAGGCTATCTGCTGCATGAACGTGTGATCCGCCCGGCACTGGTCATGGTTGCCAAGAGCAAAGACCAATGACCATCCGGGGCGGCAGGCTTGAAAGCCTGCGCATCCGCCCCATATTCGGAACAACCCGGCCGGCAACGTGGCCAATAGACATTCAGAAACCAAGAGGAAAGCAAACATGGGCAAAATCATCGGTATCGACCTGGGCACCACCAATAGCTGCGTGGCAGTCATGGAAGGCGGCAAGCCCAAGGTCATCGAAAACTCCGAAGGCGCGCGCACCACGCCGTCCATCGTGGCCTATGCCGACGATGGTGAAATCCTGGTGGGCGCACCGGCCAAGCGTCAGGCAGTCACCAACGCCAAGAACACCCTGTTCGCGATCAAGCGTCTGATCGGCCGTCGCTTCGAAGAAAAAGAAGTGCAAAAAGACATCGACCTGATGCCTTACACCATTTGCAAGGCCGACAACGGCGACGCCTGGGTCGAAGTACGCGGTAAAAAGATCGCCCCGCCACAGGTTTCCGCCGAAGTGCTGCGTAAAATGAAAAAAACCGCCGAGGACTACCTGGGTGAAGAAGTCACCGAGGCGGTCATCACCGTTCCGGCCTATTTCAACGACAGCCAGCGCCAGGCCACCAAAGACGCCGGCCGTATCGCCGGCCTGGAAGTCAAGCGCATCATCAACGAGCCGACTGCGGCCGCACTGGCTTTTGGTCTGGACAAAAAGCCGGGCGACTCCAAGATTGCGGTGTATGACCTGGGTGGCGGCACCTTCGACATCTCGATCATCGAAATCGCCGACATCGACGGCGAACATCAGTTCGAAGTGCTGGCTACCAACGGCGACACCTTCCTGGGCGGTGAAGACTTTGACCAGCGCATCATCGATTACATCGTCACCGAGTTCAAAAAAGAGCAAGGCGTCGATCTGAAAAACGATGTGCTGGCACTGCAACGCCTGAAGGAAGCTGCAGAAAAGGCCAAAATCGAGTTGTCGTCCTCCAGCCAAACCGAGGTGAACCTGCCTTACATCACGGCAGACGCCACCGGACCGAAGCATCTGGCCATCAAGATCACCCGCGCCAAGTTCGAATCGCTGGTCGAAGATCTGATCGAGCGTACCATCGAGCCGTGCCGCGTGGCGCTCAAAGATGCCGGCCTGAAAGTGTCCGACATTGACGACGTGATCTTGGTTGGCGGTCAGACCCGCATGCCCAAGGTTCAGGAGAAGGTCAAGGAGTTCTTTGGCAAGGAACCGCGACGCGACGTCAACCCGGATGAAGCGGTCGCCGTCGGCGCTGCCATCCAAGGTGGCGTGCTGCAAGGCGAGGTCAAGGACGTGCTGCTGCTCGACGTCACCCCGCTGTCTTTGGGTATCGAGACCCTGGGCGGCGTGATGACCAAGCTGATCAAGAAAAACACCACCATCCCGACCAAGGCCAGCCAGGTCTTCTCCACTGCCGAGGACAACCAGTCGGCCGTGACCATCCATGTGCTGCAAGGCGAACGCGAGATGGCCGCAGGCAACAAGAGCCTGGGGCAATTCAACCTCACCGACATCCCGCCGGCGCCGCGCGGCATGCCGCAAATCGAGGTCACCTTCGACATCGATGCAAACGGCATCCTGCATGTATCGGCCCGCGACAAGGCCACCGGCAAGGAAAACAAGATCACCATCAAGGCCAACTCCGGGCTGACCGAGGAGGAAATCGAGCGCATGGTGCAAGACGCGGCCGCCCACGCCGAAGAAGACCGTAAAGCGCACGAGCTGGCCGACGCCCGCAACCAATGCGACGCGCTGATCCACTCGGTGAAGAAGGCCTTGGCCGAACACGGCAGCAAACTCGACGACAGCGAAAAATCGGCCATCGAGTCGGCCATCAAGGCAGCCGAAGAGGCGCTCAAGAGCAACGACAAGGCTACCATCGACGCCAAGAGCGAAGCGCTGGCACAGGCCAGCCAGAAATTGGGCGAAAAGATGTACGCCCAGTCCCAGGCTGAAGCCGGTTCGCAATCGGGCGCGGGCAGCGCCCAGTCGGCCGGTGGCGGCAAGGCTGCCGACGCCGACGTGGTCGACGCGGAATTCACCGAGGTGAAAGACAACAAATAAGCGCCCGCCGGGCGGCAACCCCACGGCCGAACCCCCGCCGGAGCGCACCTCCGGTGCGGGTTCGGCCTTTGCATGAATCAGTGCCTGAGCGAGGAACCATGTCGAAACGCGACTACTACGACGTTCTCGGCGTCAACCGCGACGCGAGCGACGACGAAATCAAAAAGGCCTACCGCAAGCTGGCCATGAAATATCACCCGGATCGCAATCCGGGCAACAAAGACGCCGAGGAAAAATTCAAAGAGGCCAAGGAAGCCTACGAGATTCTGTCCGACGCGCAGAAAAGGGGCGCTTACGACCGCTACGGCCATGCCGGCGTCGACCCCTCGATGGGTGCGGGGCCGGGTGCCGCACAAGGCTTCGACGGTTTCTCCGATGCCTTCTCCGACATCTTCGGGGAGATCTTCGGTGGCGGCCGCGGCGGCGGACGCTCCAACGTCTATCGGGGCGCCGATCTGCGCTACAACCTGGAAATTTCATTGGAAGAAGCCGCGCGCGGCGCCGACAAGACCATCCGCATCCCTACCGTGGAGGCGTGCGACACCTGCCACGGCAGCGGTGCCCGACCCGGCACGCAGCCCAAAGTCTGCCCCACCTGCGGCGGGGCCGGTCAGGTGCGCATTCAACAGGGTTTCTTCTCGATCCAGCAAACCTGCCCGAAATGCCACGGCAGCGGGCATATCATTCCCGACCCCTGCCCGACCTGCCACGGTACCGGGCGGGTCAAACGCCATAAAACCCTGGAAGTGAAGATCCCTGCCGGCATCGACGAAGGCATGCGCTTACGTCATGCCGGCCATGGCGAGCCGGGCGTCAACGGCGGCCCCCCGGGCGATCTGTATGTGGAGATCCACATTCGCAAACACCCGGTGTTCGAGCGCGATCACGACGACCTGCATTGCGAAATGCCGATCAGCTTCACCACCGCAGCACTCGGCGGCGAAATCGAAATTCCCACGTTGGACGGCATCGCGCGACTAAAGATCCCGCCCGAAACCCAAACCGGCAAGGTCTTCCGCCTGCGCGGCAAGGGCATCAAGAATGTGCGCTCTCACGCACCCGGCGATTTGCTCTGCCATGTCGTGGTGGAAACACCGGTGGATCTCACCGAACGCCAGCGCGATCTTTTGCGCGAATTCGAGGAGCTGTCCAAGTCCAACGTGGATCGGCACAACCCCAAGGCCAAGTCCTGGATGGACAAGGTGCGGGATTTCTTCGGCGCCTGACACGCTCGGCCATTGCGCCGATTCATCCGGGCCGGCGGAGACCAAGCGATGCTGCCGGCCCATCTTGACGGCATAACCAAGACACACGGCGGCTTGCGATCTTGGTTATACTCGGCGGCTAGGTGGAGACCCACAGACAACGCGGCGCAAAGCACACAACCAAAACGCCGTCACCCGCGCAACCCAAACGCTTCGACGCCATGCGGTGTCGTGGTTCCGCCACTTGCCGAACCTCAGATACGGAGCATGCATGAGCCTTCTGCGCACCCTTGTCCTTGCCGCGTTACTGCCGTTTGCCGCCATGCATCAGCCAGCCCTGGCCGAGCGGGGGGTCACCGCCGACACCGTACTGCTCGGCCATTCCGGCGCTCTGAGCGGTCCGCTGGCAGAACTGAACCGTGAATACCTGTCCGGCGCCACGCTTTATTTCGACGACCTGAACGGCCGTGGCGGCGTCCATGGGCGGCGTATCGCGCTGCTCACCGTAGACGATGAATACAAACCAGAAAAAGCCGCGGAAAACGTTCGCAAGCTGATCGAGGACGACGGGGTGTTCGCCTTGTTCGGCTGCTTCGGAACCGGCCCCAGCGCCAAGATGATTCCGCTGGCCTCGCGCGCCCGGGTGCCGTTCTTTGCGCCCTACACCGGCGCCGATATGCTGCGCGAACCGCTGGACCCTTATGTCTTCCATCTGCGCGCCTCTTACGGGCAGGAGATCGAAGCCATGGTCGATCACCTGGTCACGCTCGGCGTGCAGTCGATCGGCGTGGTGCATCATGCCGACCCCTTCGGGCAGGCTGGCCTGGATGCCGCGCAAAAAACCCTTGCCCGTTACAACCTGCGCCCGGCAGTCATCGCCCCGATCGCCTCGAACGGCGCCGATGCCGCCGAAGCCGCCCGGCGGGTAGCGACCGCCAATCCGGCTGCGCTGATCATGGTGACCGCCGGCAACAGCTCCATCGCTTTGCTGCGTGCCGTGTTGGCTACCGAGGCCCGTCCGATGTTGTATGGTCTATCGGTGATCAGCAGCCAGCAGTTGGTCCGCGAATTGGGCCAAGATGCACACGGGTTGGTGATCGCCCAAGTGGTGCCATCACCGTTCCGTTTGGAGCATGCGGTCGTACGCGAATACCGGCGGCTCGCCGAAAAAGCCAGCCAGCCATATTCCTACACTGCGCTGGAAGGCTATCTCGCGGCCAAAACTTTTGTAGAGGCTTTGCGCCGCGCAGGCCGCGATCTCACCCGCGAAAAACTCGTCGAGGCCCTGCACGGCATGAACGATTGGGATGCCGGGGACTTGCGCCTGCAGTTCTCGCCTCGGCGCCATGTGGCGCTCGATTATGTCGATTTGAGCGTCATCAGCCGCGGGCATTTCACCCGCTGAACCGATGCGCGCACCCAGGCGGCGGCAGTCGTCATTACACTGGCGCCGCGCAAAGCGGGTTCAGGCACGGCGCCAAACGGTGCCTTGCACGCTGTCTTCCAACACGATCCCACGCGCGAGCAACTCCGCACGAATGCGGTCGGCTAGCGGGTAATTTTTGGCCTTCTTGGCGGCTGCGCGCTCGGCAATCAGCGCCTCGATCTGGTCCGCCGCCAGATCGGCCGCGGCTGTTCCGCCCTGCAAAAAAGCCACCGGATCGCGGGTCAGTAACCCTAGCACGCCAGCCAACGCCTTGAGTTGTACAGCCAGCTCGGACGAAGCGCTGCGGTTGACCTCGCTGGCCAAATCGAACAGCACCGCCACCGCCTCGGCAGTGTTGAAATCATCGTTCATGGCCGCCTGAAAACGCTGTGCGTGCGGCTCGGTCCAGTCCACAGTGGCCACGGTAACGGCCGGCGCGACGTTTTTCAGCGCAGTATAGAGGCGGGTCAGCGCGTGCCGCGCGTCCTCCAGGTGCGCATCCGAATAGTTGAGTGGGCTGCGGTAGTGGGCGCGCAGAATGAAAAAGCGCACCACCTCGGCGTCATAGCGCTTGAGCACATCGCGGATGGTGAAAAAGTTGCCCAGCGATTTGGACATCTTCTCATCGTCGACCCGCACGAAACCGTTGTGCATCCAGTAGTTCACAAACGTGTGACCGTGCGCTCCCTCCGACTGGGCGATTTCGTTCTCATGGTGTGGGAACTGCAAATCCTGCCCACCGCCGTGAATGTCGAAATGCTCGCCCAGCAACTCCGAGCTCATTGCCGAGCACTCGATATGCCAACCCGGCCGGCCGCAGCCCCAGGGCGATTCCCATTTGACCTCGGCCGGCTCATCTTCGCGCGCGCGTTTCCACAGCACGAAATCGAGCGGATCCTGCTTGCCCGCATCCACCTCCACCCGCTCGCCGGCGCGCAGTTCATCCAGCGATTTGCCCGAGAGCTTGCCGTAACCGCGGAACTTACGTACCGAATAGCATACGTCGCGGTTGGCCGCGACATAGGCCAGGCCGTTCTTTTGCAGCTTGTCGATGATCCGCTGCATCTGCGCCACATATTCAGTGGCACGCGGTTCATGGTCCGGACGCAGCACGCCGAGCGCATCGGCGTCCTCGTGCATAGCGGCAATGAAGCGATCGGTCAGCGCACGGATGGATTCGCCGTTCTCCCCAGCCCGACGGATGATCTTGTCGTCGATATCGGTGATGTTGCGCACATAGGTGACTTGGTAGCCACTGGCTCGCAGCCAGCGCGCCACCATGTCGAACACCACCATCACCCGCGCATGTCCAAGATGGCAGTAGTCGTACACGGTCATTCCACATACATACATGCGGACTTTGCCGGGTTCGATCGGGGTAAAAACTTCCTTTTTGCGCGTCAGTGAGTTGTAAATCGTGAGCATGACATTATCCGAAAAATCCGCCCCGGCCGGCTGCGGCCATACCGCGAGCGCACACCGGCAGCCAAACGAAAACGGCAAAAAAACGGGCCCATGAAGGACCCGCTGACACCCACTCATCACGCCTTTGCAGCTCGATTGTGGGATATCCGGCCTTGTTGGTAGAATCGCCGGCTAAACACAGGGACATCCGCCCGAAAATCAACGCATTATAGTACATGAGAACTCGTCCCTCTGCCGTGCTCGGAGCATGGGTGATTGCGCTGACTGCCAGCATTTCGATCGCGCATGCGCAGGACGGCATCGACGCCGCGCGTGGCTTTTTACAGAACGGTCAGCCCGACCGCGCCCTTGCCGCTGCGGAACAATGGATCGCCAGCCACCCGACCGATGCCGAAGCCCGTTTTGTGCGCGCTGTGGCGCTGGCCGAACTTGGCCGCCGTGCCGAAGCCATTGCCGCGTTCAGCAAGCTGACCGAGGATTTCCCGAACCAGCCGGAGCCCTACAACAACCTGGCTGTGCTCTACGCGCAACAGCGCGACTATGACGCCGCCCGCAAAGCCCTCGAACAGGCGATCCGCACACACCCGAGCTATGCTACCGCGCATGCGAACCTGGCCGATCTTTACGCCCGCCTCGCCAACGAAGCTTATGAACGCGCGCTGCAACTGGACGCTGGACGCGAGACCAAACGCCCGCCCGCTGCGCAGCCGCCGTTAGCCTTGATCCGTACGCTGGGGCCGGCGGCGCCTGCGCCGTTGGTCGTGGCACAGCAGATGCCGCTCGCCTCCCAGTCTTCCTCCCCCGCTGCTGCGCCCCGCCCCGGTCCAAATGCGGTGACCCCGGCGGTGAATGCGCCTGCGCAACCGGCGCCCCGTGCCACCGCCGACTCGGCGGGCCCACAACCTTTGGCAAAGCCGGCACCGGCACAGACCTTGACCGAACCGCCAAGCACTCCGGCCGTTACCCCGCCTGCGCCGGCTGCGCCATCGACAACGGCAACCGAAGAAGTCTTGGCCGCAGTGCGCGCCTGGGCCGATGCGTGGTCCGCCAAGGATGTGACCGCTTACTTGGCGGTCTACGACAAAACCTTTGAAGTGCCCGATGGGCGCACACGCGCGGCTTGGGAGCAGGAACGGCGCCAACGTGTGAGCAAGCCGGGCGAGATCCGTGTCACGGTAGAGGACCCGCAGGTAGAAATCGACGGCGATCGCGCCCAGGTGCGCTTTCGGCAGCACTATCGCTCGCTCAACTTCAATGCCAGCACCAACAAGGTGCTTGAACTGGTCCGTCGTGGCCAGCGCTGGCAAATCACCCAAGAAAAGGTCGTTCGATGAGGCTGATACCGACCGCAGGCAGCCTGCTGTGCCGCGGTGCGCTGGTGTTGGCGCTGTGCGGCACTGCCGCCCTGGCCGCACCGCAAGACCGGCGCATCTCTGACGCCGGTCCGGAGGCTGCGCTGCAGCAAATTTTTAGCGAAATCGAAGCCAACCGGCTGGATGCCGCCCTGGATCGCACCGAGATGCTGCTCCAGGTCTATCCAAACTTCCGCTTGGCCCACCTGATCCGTGGCGATCTCTTACTCGCCCGTGCCCGGCCACTGTCGACCTTCGGTAACGCCGAGCGCTTTCCCGAGCGGGTGCAAGAACTGCGCGACGAAGCCATCGCCCGTTTACGCGCCTACCGCGAGCGCCCCGATACCACGGACTATGTGCCGCGCTATCTACTACAGATGGGCCCGGAACAGCAGCATGCGGTGGTGGTCGACACCAAGCGGTCACGTCTGTACGTGTACCGCAACGAGGGTGGAAAACCGCGTTTCGTTGCCGATTACTATGTCAGCCAAGGCAAGGCAGGCTCCGGGAAGCAGGTTGAGGGCGACAACAAAACCCCGCTTGGCGTCTATCATGTCACCTCCTTCATCGATCCGGCAAAGCTGCCCGATCTTTACGGTAACGGCGCATTCCCGCTCAACTATCCCAACCCTTGGGACAAACGCCTTGGCCGCACCGGTTACGGCATCTGGCTGCACGGCACGCCAAGCGACACCTATGCCCGCCCGCCGTTGGCCTCGGAAGGCTGTGTGGTGCTGGCCAATCAGGACTTTGCCAGTCTCAGTAACTTTGTACAGCCGGGACTGACACCGGTGATCATCAGCAATGAGGTCGAATGGCTGTCGCTCGATGACTGGCAGGCCGAACGCCGCAGTCTCAACGCCGCCATCGAAGCTTGGCGCAGCGATTGGGAAAGCCTGGACGTGGAGCGTTATCTGTCCCACTACTCCGCCCAATTCCGTAGCGACAGCCATGATTTTGCCCAATGGAGTGCGCGCAAACGCCGCTTTGCACAATCTCGTGCATGGGTGAAGGTACAAATCAGCAAGCTCAGCATGTTGCGCCAACCCGGCGAAGACGCTGTAGTGGAAGTGATTTTCGAGCAGGATTACCGCAGCGACGGCTATGCCGACACCACGCGCAAACGTCAATACTGGACCAAGGAAGACGGGCGCTGGAAGATCATCTACGAAGGCGATGCCTGAACACTTCCGGCCCGGTGTCGTGCTGCCGCGCTATCCCCAACCCTTACAAGGAGTCCCGCCTCGATGAAAAAACTGTTTGCCTTGCTCGCCCTGTTCGGCTGGATGGGCTTTGCGCTCGCAACCAATCCGCAAGTGGCACTCGACACCTCCCACGGACGCATCGTTGTGGAACTGTATCCTGACAAAGCGCCCAAGACGGTGGCCAACTTTCTGGATTACGTATCCAGCGGCCATTACAACGGCACCGTGTTTCATCGGGTCATCGATGGCTTCATGATCCAGGGTGGCGGTTTTGATGCGCAGATGACACAGAAACCGACCCGTCCGCCGATCGAGAACGAAGCCAAAAACGGCCTGAAAAACCTTGCCGGCACGATTGCCATGGCCCGCACCCAGGCTCCGCATTCGGCCTCGGCCCAGTTTTTCATCAACTTGGTGGATAACGCCAACCTCGACTATCCTTCCTTCGACGGCTGGGGCTATGCCGTTTTCGGCAAGGTCACCGAAGGCTTCGATGTCGTCCAGAAGATCGGTAAGCTGCCGACACGCAACCTTGGTTACCATCAAAACGTACCCGCGGAGCCGGTCGTCATCCAGCGCGCCTACGTGCTCGATCCACACTGAAATCCGCCTATCCCCCAACGCCCATCAGGAGCGCTCCATGGCAGTCAAACTGCATACCAATCTCGGCACCATCACCCTTGAGCTGGACGCTGAAAAGGCCCCGGTCACGGTGGAAAATTTCATCGCCTATGTCCAGGCCGGCCACTACGACAACACCATTTTTCACCGTGTCATCGACGGCTTCATGATTCAAGGCGGCGGTTTCGAACCGGGCATGAACCAAAAGCCCACCCGTGAGCCGATCAAGAATGAAGCCGACAACGGCCTGAAAAACGAGCGCGGCACCATCGCCATGGCCCGCACCCAGGCCCCACATTCGGCCACCGCCCAGTTCTTTATCAATGTCGCAGACAACGACTTTCTGAACTTCCGCGCCCCCGACCTGCAGGGCTGGGGTTACTGTGTGTTCGGCCGTGTCAGCGAAGGCATGGACGTGGTGGATAAAATCCGCGCGGTCAAAACCGGCTCCAGGGGCTTTCATCAGGACGTTCCGCTGGAAGATGTAGTGATCGAACGCGCGGAAATCGTCTGAACACCGCAAAGGATCTGCCCAACCGACCGATGCGGGCGCTGTTCATTTCCGACCTGCATCTGGCCGAGGAGCGCCCGGATACCACCACAGCCTTTCTCGCCTTCCTGGCAGGGCCGGCGCGTGGTGTGCCGGCGCTCTACATTCTGGGCGATCTGTTCGAGTATTGGGCGGGCGACGACGATGGCAACGCCCCGCTCAACCAGGCAATGGCCGAAGCTTTGCGCGGTCTTGCCGAATCGGGCTGTGCAATATATTTCATGCCGGGCAACCGCGATTTTTTGCTCGGCGCCGACTACGCCGCACATGCCGGCATGAGGCTATTACCCGACCCCTTCCTACTGCGTTTGGGCCACCACGATTTGCTGCTCAGCCACGGCGACGCCTTGTGCACCGACGATCTAGCCTATCAGACCTACCGCCGTCAGGTTCGGGATCCAAGCTGGCAGGCAAGCTTCCTTTCCCGCCCGCTGGCCGAACGCAAAGCGTTTATCGACCATCTGCGCATCCGCAGCGAACAAGCCAAGCGGGAAAAAGACCTGACGATCATGGACGTCAACCGCGCAGCCGTCGAAGCGCTGCTGCGCAAACACGGCTATCCCACGCTGATCCACGGTCACACCCACCGGCCGGCATGTCATGAACACCGGGTCGATGACCGCCTCTGCAGGCGCTGGGTGCTGGCTGACTGGCATGGCAGCGCACCCTATCTCGCTTTCGACGGTGAGCGCTTCAGCACCCATGAGCTGATTCCGTAAGCAGCACGCAGCAAAGCGCGATGCCAGGGCGCCGCGGGCATCTCCCTTATGCGGCAAGGCCGCGCGCCAGGTCGGCCTTGAGATCCTCGATCGACTCCAGCCCCACCGCTACCCGCAAAAGCCCCTCGGAAATACCCGACGCCTCCCGGGCCTCGGCGCTGATGCGTCCGTGGGTGGTTGAGGCGGGATGGGTGATGGTGGTCTTGGTGTCACCCAGATTGGCGGTGATCGAAATCATCCGGGTCGCGTCCACCACCCGCCAAGCACGCTCGCGCCCACCTTCGAGCTCGAAGCTGAGAATCGCTCCCCCGCTCTTTTGCTGGCGCATTGCCAGTTCATGCTGCGGATGCGAACTCAGACCCGGATAATGAACACGACGCACGCCGGGCTGGACCTCCAGCCAGCGCGCCAACTCCAGCGCTGCGGCTGACTGCGCATCCATGCGGATGCGCAAAGTCTCCAGCCCTTTCAGGATCACCCAGGCGTTGAACGGCGATATGCATGGTCCCGCGGTGCGTAAAAACTTAAAGACCTCGTCCATCACGTCGGCACGTCCGGCCACCGCCCCCCCCAGCACACGTCCTTGACCATCCAGATATTTGGTCGCCGAATGCACGACTACATCCGCCCCCAGCGCCAGCGGACGCTGCAGCGCCGGCGTGCAAAAGCAGTTATCGACCGCAAGCAGCGCGCCAGCCGCGTGGGCGACATCGGCCACGGCGGCGATGTCGACGATCTCGGTGAGCGGATTGGACGGCGTTTCGATGAAAATCAGCCTGGTGCGCGGACGCACCGCGGCGCGATAGGCCGCCAGTTCGGTAGCCGGCACGAAGCTGGTGTCGATGCCGAACTTGGCCAAAATATTGCCGAACAACTGCTGGGTGGCGCCGAACAGCCCACGTGAGGCGACGATATGATCGCCGGCCTGCATGGTAGCCATGACCAGCGACAAGATGGCCGACATGCCCGAAGCCGTGGCCACACACGCTTGGGCGCCTTCCAGTGCGGCCAGCCGTTGCTGCATCGCGGTAACCGTGGGGTTACTGAAGCGCGCATAGACGTTGCCCGGCTCCTCACCGGCAAAACGCGCGGCGGCCTGTGCGGCGCTCTCGAACACAAAGCTCGAGGTCAAATAAAGCGCCTCACTGTGTTCGTTGAATTGACTGCGCGCGGTCCCGGCGCGGACCGCTTGGGTATCGAAATCGAACGCGTCCATCGGCCCGCCGGTCAGTGGTCGTTGTGAGTCACGAGGTTCAGATCCAGTTGGCCATCGTCCGGATCGTCATGCTGGGCACTGGCCGGTTTGGCCTCGCCGCGCTGGCTCTCGACCCCGGTCAAATACTCGGCGGTGATGTCACCGGTAATGTAACAGCCATCGAAGCAGGAGGTCTCGAACGCGCTGATTGCCGGATTCACCGACCGCACCGCGGCCTTGAGATCTTCCAGGTCCTGATAGATCAGCCCATCGGCACCAATTTCGGCGCAGATCTGCGCCTCGTCCCGCTCCGATGCGATCAGCTCGCCGCGGGTGGGCATGTCGATACCGTATACGTTGGCAAAACGCACCGGTGGCGCCGCCGAGGCCAGATAGACTTTGGTCGCCCCTGCCTCGCGTGCCATGTTGACGATTTCTTTACTGGTGGTGCCGCGTACGATGGAATCATCGACCAGCAGCACATTCTTGCCGCGAAATTCCTGCGGGATGGTGTTGAGCTTCTGACGCACCGACTTCTTGCGCGTGGCTTGCCCCGGCATGATGAAGGTGCGACCAATGTAGCGGTTTTTGACAAATCCTTCGCGATACGGCAACCCCAGTTTGTGCGCCATCTCCATGGCTGCAGGACGGCTGGAGTCGGGAATCGGGATGACCACATCGATGGCTGTATGCGGCATGGTGCGCTTGAGCTTTTCGGCAAGATATTCGCCCATCTTGACCCGCGACTCATAGACCGACACACCGTCGATGATCGAATCGGGCCGCGCCAAATAAACGAACTCGAACATGCACGGCGCCGCCACGGTATGTTCGGCGCACTGGCGACTTTTGAAGTTGCCTGCGGTGTCGACCAAAATGGCCTCGCCCGGCGCCACATCGCGCAGCAGCTTGAACCCGAGCACATCCAGCGCCACCGATTCGGATGCCACCATCCATTCGACACCCTCGGCGGTGTCATTACGGCCGATCACCAGCGGGCGGATGCCGTAGGGGTCACGAAAAGCCAGCAAACCATAGCCGGCAATCATCACCACCGCGGCATAGGCGCCGCGGCAACGCCGGTGCACCCCGGCCACTGCCCGGAAAACCGCTTCCTCGTCGAGCTTGAGGCCGTTGGTGGCGTGCTGCAGCTCGTGCGCCAGCACGTTGAGCAATACTTCGGAGTCGGAATTGGTGTTGATATGCCGCAGATCGGCGAGGAACATCTCGCGCTTGAGTTCCTCGGAGTTGGTCAGATTGCCGTTATGCGCCAATAGCAGACCAAAGGGCGAATTGACATAGAACGGCTGCGCTTCGGCGGCGTTATAGGCCGACCCGGCAGTTGGATAGCGCACATGGCCAATGCCCCAATTGCCATTGAGGTTGCGCATATTACGTGTGCGGAATACGTCGCGCACCAAGCCTGAGCCCTTGTGCATGTGAAACCGCCCCCCTTCGGAGGTGGCAATGCCCGCCGCGTCCTGCCCCCGGTGCTGGAGCACCTGCAAGCCGTCATAGAGCAACTGATTCACTGGAGAGGTGGCGACCACCCCGAGGATTCCGCACATGGAAGATCTGCCTATCTGAAACGAAGTCGATCGGCCACCGCATCCGGCAGCCACGGTTTGGCGGCAATCACCGCCGTCTCGAGCGGAGGGGCGAACAAGGCGTCCGACCACCAGGGCTCACGCGACATGCCTGCAAGCCCCCCCAGCAACACAATCACCAATGCAATCGCCAACCCGCGCACCAGCCCAAAAAAAGCGCCAAACAGACGATCGGCCGGCCCCAAGCCGATGGCGCGCAACAACTCGCGCAACAAAAACCGCAACAGTGCAGCCACCAACAGCACCGCCACAAAGACCGCCACGAAACCGGCTACATGACGCCACGCCGGCTCCATAATCCAGTTGGAAAACAGCGGTGCGGCCATGTGCGCATAGCGCCAGGCCAAAAACACCGCCAACACCCAGGCGAGCAGCGCCATGACTTCGCTCACCAGCCCGCGCCACAGGCCCACGGCGGCCGACAGCCCGAGGATGCCGAGAAAGACATAATCGAAAACCGTCATGGCTCAAGGTATCAACGCGCCGCCACCACCGGACTCTGGCCGAGCGCCTTGAGGCGTTCAGCGGCACGGTCGGCTTCGGCGCGCGCGCCATAGGGGCCGACCCGCACACGTGTCACCGCACCGGCTTTTTCGGTGTACGCAGGGAATCCCTTTGCTTTGAGCTCATTGGCCAGCGCCGACGCCTTGCCAGCCTCGCCGAACGCCGCAACCTGCACGATGAAGCCGTCACCGGCAGCAGGCGGCGGCGGAACCTTGCCCTCCAAGATGGCGCGCACACGGGCGGCCTCATCCATCGGCGGCTTCGCCGGTGGCAACGCCGGTGTAGGCGCAGGCAGTGCCGTGCGCGCACTCGGCGGTGCAGGCGGCGATGCCGGGGGCTTATCCGCCGTAGCCGTTACCGGCGCTTCCGGCGAAGTTTGTGCGGGCGGTTGCTCCTGCGGCGGTGGGGCCAGATCCGGTTCGGGGTCGACCGGCCCACGCCCGGCGATCGGACGGGATATTTCGGCGTCGCGGCTCGGAATGGTGATCTGGATGTCCTGACTGGGTGCGCGCGGCTCTTGGTCCATGACCATCGGCAGCAAGATGGCGGCAAGCAGCGCCAGCGCCGCTGCGCCCACCAAGCGTCGCCGCGAGCGTTTCTTGAGCTCGAGGTTGTCAGTGTCCATCGTGAGACGATCTCAATGACGTTGCGCGTGGACGGCTGCAAGGACGTCAGCCACGGTCAGAAACGAACCAAAGGCCACGATTCTATCACCCTCGGCCGCGCTCTTTTGCGCTGCGGCAAACGCTGCCGCCGGGGAGTCGAAACAGCGCAGATCGTTGTCCACACCGGCCGCGCGCAAACGCCCCGCAAGCGCCTCGGCCTGCAGGCCGCGCGGCCCCGGCAGCGAGGCCAGCAGCCAGTGATCCACCCGCTCGCGCATCAACGCCACGACACCATCGACATCCTTGTCGGCCAACATGCCGAACACCGCCCAGGTGTCCGGATAAAAGCCCATGTTGCCCAGGTTCTCGGCCAACACACCGGCGGCCTGCGGGTTATGCGCCACATCCAGTACGACCGCGGGGCGCCCCGGCAAAACCTGAAAACGACCGGGCACCTCGACCTGCATCAGCCCCTGTCGGATCGCTTGCATCGACACCGGCAGTCGCTCGCGCAGTTGTTCCAGCGCGGTGATCGCCGCCGCAGCGTTGAGCAACTGGTTAGCCCCGCGCAGCGCCGGGTAGGCCAACCCTGCGCGGCGAATCAACGCGCCCTGAGCCGGGGGCGCGGCATAGCGCCAGTAGCCCCACTGCTGGCGGTCGCCGCCAAAGCCGAAGTCGCGCCCACTCACCCATAGCCGCGCACCAATGGCCTCGGCGTGGGCGAGCAGACTGACCGGCGGTTGCGGGTCGCCACATACTGCGGGACGTCCGCTGCGGAAAATGCCAGCCTTCTCGAAACCGATCCGCTCCCTTGTGTCGCCCAGGTATTCCATGTGATCCAAGGCGATGCTGGTGACGATGGCGCAATCGGCATCGAAGACATTGACCGCATCCAGCCGCCCGCCGAGACCGACTTCAAGAATCACCGCGTCCAGCGGCTGCTGGCAAAAGGCAAACCAAGCGGCGAGCGTGCCGTGTTCGAAATAGGTCAGCGGGGTGTCGCCGCGCGCCCGCTCGACCGCGGCAAAGGCGTCGGTCAGCGCCGCATCGCCAATCTCGCGGCCATCGATGCGCACCCGTTCGTGGTAGCGCAGTAGATGTGGCGAGGTATAGCAGCCCACACGATAGCCCGCAGCCAACAGGATGGATTCCAGCATGGCACAGGTCGACCCCTTCCCATTGGTGCCGCCGACGGTGAGCACCAGCGCGTTGCTGTTCGCCCCGAGCGCATCGCGCACTGATCGCACCCGTTCCAGCCCAAGCTCGATCTTTTGCCCGTGGCGCCGCTCGATCAACGCCAACCAACCGTCGACGGTAGAAGGCTCAGTGCGCGCAGTCATGGTTGGACCATCAGGGCCGAACCGCCGGCTGGCGGGTCAGCAAGGTCAATAACTCGGCCAATTTGGCGCGCATCTGGCGACGGTCGACGATCAAATCGATGGCGCCCTTTTCGAGCAAAAATTCGGACCGCTGAAAGCCTTCCGGCAGCTTCTCACGCACGGTCTGCTCGATGACCCGCGGCCCGGCAAAGCCAATCAGCGCACCGGGCTCGGCCATCACCACATCGCCCATGAAGGCGAAGCTCGCCGAGACCCCGCCCATGGTGGGATCGGTCAGGATGGTAATGAAAGGCAGTTTGCGATGCGCAAGCTGGGTGACCGCAGCGGTGGTCTTGGACATCTGCATCAGTGAAAACAGCCCTTCCTGCATGCGCGCGCCGCCGGTAGCGGTGATGCAGATAAATGGCAGGCGCTGCTCCAAGGCAGCTTTGACGCCGCGCACGAAACGCTCGCCCACCACCGAGCCCATCGAACCGCCCAGAAAATCGAACTCGAAGCAGGCCACCACGACCGGCACGGTGAGAATGGCGCCCTGCATGACCACCAATGCGTCCGCCTCGCCGGTTTCCTTGCTGGCGGCCGACAGACGCTCGGTGTAGCGTCGGGAGTCCTTGAATTTGAGCGGATCGACCGGAATGACCTCGGCACCGATCTCGCTGCGCCCTTCGGCATCGAGCAGCATGTCCAGACGCGCGCGCGCGCGAATTCGCTGGTGATGTCCGCACTTGGGGCAAACGTTGAGGTTGGTCTCCAGGTCCGAGCGGTAAAGCACTGCCTCGCAGGCGCTGCATTTGCTCCACAGCCCTTCCGGAATGGATTTGTTGCGCGCGCTCATGGCCGCGCGCTTGATCTTGGGGGGAAGCAGTTTTTGCAACCAGCTCATCGGGTGGTTTCTCCGATCTGATCCAGGGCCTTGCGGATGCCAGCGATGAACTCGCGCACCCGGACGAGCACCTCTGCAGGCGCGCTGTGTTCGATTTCTTCGATGATGCGACTGCCAATCACCACACCGTCGGCCATCTCGCCGATGCGTCGCGCCGAGGCCGCATCGCGGATGCCAAAACCGACGCACACCGGCATGCCCACCGCCGCGCGGATCCGCGGGATGCGAGCGGCCACCTCATCGAGATCGATATTCGCCGCCCCGGTCACACCCTTGAGCGACACGTAGTAAATGTAGCCGCTGCCGGCGGCCGCCACCTCGGCGAAGCGCTGTTCGGACGAAGTCGGCGCGAGCAGAAAAATCGGGTCCAGGCCGGCGCTCTTTAGCGTCTGGGCAAATGCCTTGCACTCCTGCGGCGGATAATCCACCACCAACACGCCGTCGACGCCGGCGCTTTGGGCGGCATTGGTAAACACTTGCGGCCCCATGGCCTCGATCGGATTGGCGTAACCCATCAGCACCACCGGCGTGTCGCTGTCGGTGCGGCGGAACTCGCGCACCAGCTCCAGCACCTTGCGCAGGGTCATGCCCTTGGCCAGCGCACGCTCGGAAGCGCGCTGAATGGTTGGGCCATCGGCCATCGGGTCGGAGAACGGCACACCGAGTTCGATCACGTCAGCACCGCCTTCGACCAGCGCATGCATCAGCGCCACGGTGGCGGCGGGATCGGGGTCACCGGCGGTAATGAACGGAATCAGCGCCTTGCGCCCTTGCGCGCGCAGGCGTTGGAAACAATCGTGGATTTTCGACATGTTCGTCTTCATACGTCGGGGCATACCGGTGCATGCCCCAGCGCAAAATCAGAATTGGATGCCGGAACGTTCGGCAACGGTATGCATATCCTTGTCGCCGCGCCCGGACAGATTGACCAAGAGGATTTTGTCGCGCGCCAATTGCGGAGCGAGCCGGGCCGCATAGGCGAGCGCATGGGAAGATTCCAGCGCCGGGATGATGCCCTCGAAGCGGCAAAGGTCATGAAAAGCCTGCAACGCCTCGCTGTCGGTGACGCCGACATATTCGGCACGTCCGGAATCTTTCAGCCAGGCATGCTCAGGGCCGACGCCCGGATAGTCGAGTCCGGCGGAGACCGAATGGGTTTCGATGATCTGGCCGTCCTCGTCCTGCAACAGATAGGTGCGGTTGCCGTGCAGCACACCAGGACGCCCGGCAGTGAGCGAGGCCGCATGCCGACCGCTGTCTAGCCCGTCGCCGGCCGCCTCCACACCCACCAGGCGCACCGACTGGTGCGCCAGATAAGGGTGGAAGATGCCCATGGCGTTGGAGCCGCCACCGACGCAGGCGATCACATAGTCAGGCTGGCGGCCGGTCATCTCGGGCATTTGCTCGATGCACTCCTTGCCGATCACTGCCTGAAAGTCGCGCACCATCATCGGATAGGGGTGAGGCCCGGCCACCGTGCCGATGATGTAGAAGGTGTCGTGCACATTGGTGACCCAGTCGCGCATCGCTTCGTTGAGCGCATCTTTGAGAGTCTTGGAGCCGGACTCCACCGGCACCACGGTGGCCCCCAGCAGCTTCATCCGATAAACATTGGCGGCCTGACGCTTGACATCCTCGGCCCCCATATACACCACGCACTGCATGCCGTAGCGCGCCGCCACGGTAGCGGTGGCCACGCCGTGCTGACCGGCACCGGTCTCGGCAATCACCCGGGGCTTACCCATGCGTCGGGCGAGCAGCGCCTGACCGATGCAGTTGTTCACCTTGTGAGCACCGGTGTGGTTCAAATCCTCGCGTTTGAGGTAGATCTGCGCGCCGCCTAACCGTTCTGACCAGCGCTTGGCATGGTAGATCGGACTGGGCCGGCCGACATAGTGCTTGAGTTCGTAGTGGTATTCGGCCCAAAAGGCCGGGTCGCGCAGGCTGTCGGCATAGGCCCGGCCCAGCTCTTCCAACGCGGGAATCAAGGTTTCCGCAACGAACACGCCGCCGTAGGGGCCGAAGTGGCCGTTGGCATCGGGAAACTGATAAGGGGTGTCAGCCATCTGCATTGCGAACTCCGGCGATAAAGGCGGTGATCAGACGGGCATCCTTGATGCCTTTGGCCGATTCGACGCCGCTGGACACATCCACCGCCCATGGACGCACCCGCCGCACGGCATCGCCTACGTTGTCCGGCGTCAGCCCGCCGGACAACACCAGCGGACGGTCAAAGCCGCCCGGAATCAGCGACCAGTCGAAGACTTTGCCGCCGCCACCGTAACCATCCACGAAGGCGTCGACCAGAATACCGCATGCCCCCGGATGGGAAGCCGCGAATTTTAGCAGATCGATTCCGGGGCGCATCCGCGCCGCCTTGATCCAGGGTCGTCCATAGCGGGCGCACTCGGCCTCGCTTTCGTCGCCGTGAAACTGCAACATGTGCAGCGGTACCGTATCCAGCACACGCCGCACCTGGGCTTCGCTGGCATTGACGAACAAGCCGACCGTGGTGACGAAAGGCGGGATCAATGCGGCCAAGGTGGCAGCCTGCTTGAGCTCCACATGGCGCGGGCTGGGCGGATAGAACACCAGCCCGATGGCGTCCGCACCCGCATCGACGGCCGCGCGCACATCATCCGGCCGGGTCAGGCCACAGATCTTGATACGGGTACGGGACATTCAGAGCAGGGGAAGCTGAGGCAGCGCGATGATACGCCCATCACCGGGCAGCGGCCAGCACGACGGATAGTCCACCCCACATAGGTAGAGCCCATCCGGCGAGAAAGTTGGCGCGCCGCGTGAGCGGTCGCGGCTGGCAAGCAAGTCCGCCATCCAGCCGACCGGATGGCGCCCTTTGCCGACATAGCAGAGCGCGCCGACGAGGTTACGGATCATGTGGTGCAAAAAGCCATCGGCGTGAAAATCGAAGACGATGAACGCTCCGCTGCGCACCACGCTCACCTCGTACATATTGCGCACCGGCGTCTTCGCCTGGCAGCCCGCAGCCCGGAAGGCGCTGAAGTCGTGCCGCCCCACCAGGCAGGCTGCAGCCTCGGCCATCCGCGCCACATCCAAGGGCGCATGAAACCAGCCCACCCGGCGTGCGAGCAGCGCCGGACGCACCGGGGCATTGTGCAGAATGTAGCGGTAACGTCGGGCGCAGGCCCGATAGCGGGCATGAAAGTTTTGGTCGACCTCGACCGCCCAACGCACCACCACCGCAGGCGGCAGCAAGGCATTGACGCCACGCACCCAGGCGCCGCGCGCACGCTCGGCCGAAGTGTCGAAATGCACCACCTGTGCAGTGGCATGCACCCCGGCATCGGTACGACCGGCACAATGCACCCGCACCGGGTGGGCGCAGATCGCACGGAGTGCGCCCTCCAGCGCATCCTGGACCGCACCGCCGCCCGGCTGGCTCTGCCAGCCGACAAATGCGTCGCCGGCATATTCGACGCCCAGCGCGATTCGTTTCATCCCCACACCCATACAAGACCGCCAACACCGACGACAAACAGCCCCCATTCGATCCAACCGAGTCGTTCGCGCTGCAGTTGCAGGCGCTCGGTTGCGTCCCCATTCGGGGCCGGGTCATGGAGCAGATCGCGCCACACCGGTGCGTTGGAACGGTCGACGTAGCGCAGCACCAGCAGCATCCGCACAGCGACCCGCTCAGCGGACAAGCCGAACACCACGAGCGGTCGGCTCAAGGCGTAAAGCCCGCCGATCAGCCGCTCGGTGGGCAGGCGCTCAAGTAAGATCGCCACACAACAGACGACCGCGAGCAGGCGCCCGGCGTGGGTCAAAGCCTGTAGAAGCCCCTCCCGGCTGGGGCTTATTGCCGGCCAGTCCGGAAACACCGCTTCGCCCGGCGTAAAACCCGCGAACAACACCACGATGGCAAGCAAAAGAATACGCACCCTCCGCAACAGACGCAGGGTACGCCCACGGGCAATGGCCAGCGCCACGGCCGTCAGCCCACCGACTGCTGCCGCCAGCATGACGGGCTGAAGAAACTGCAAGGCCCCTACCCCGAACATCCAGCAAAGAATCAAGAAACCCGCATGCATCTTTGTGTTCACGCTCCGCTATTGGCTGGCCATCCAGCCTCGCTTTGCGGCGCGCAAGCATCCGTTCAGAGTGACGCGAAAAAACAGAAACGGGCGGAGCTGGCTCCGCCCGTGCGCTGGCGCCGGTCACCCCGGCATGGTTCAGTCTAGGCGAGCGAGTAGTTCCCGCGCAGCGGTTTGCTGGCTGTCATTACCCTCGCGCAGCACTTCCTCGAGCAATTCCCGCGCACCTTCCTTATCGCCCATTTCTTCATAGGCACGGGCCAATTCGAGCTTGGTGTCGACCTCCTGCCCGCCCGCACCGTCATCAATGGACGAGACCGCGGCGTCTGCAGCCGTCTTGGGTGCCACGCCCGCCCCGGATTGCTCCGGCTGCGGTGCTTCGAGTTCAAGATCGATGTTGGACAGATCAAGCGCAGGCGGCTCACCGGTCGCGCCGGCAGGCGGGGCGTCGAGTTCAAAATCGAAGTCGAGCAGATTGGTGTCGAAACTCGACGCCTCCAGGTCCACCACGTCGCCGCTGGGCGCTGAATAGGCCTCCATCCCTTCGACCTGGGTCTCCGAACCATAGCTGTCGGCGCCGGCAATGACGGTGGCAGCCATGTCGGCGCCGGCTTCGCCCGCCCGCCCGGCCGGCGCCTGCGGTGCATCGAGGTCGAAATCCACGGCTTCGGCGGCCGGCAAATCCAGATCGATGAAAGCGCTGTCAGTGGCAGCGTTCTCACCCGACGAAGGCTCTGCACCGCCGGTGATTAAATCCGCTTCGGAAGACTGCTCCGCAGGCTCCGCCCCGCTTTGCGGTTCGGCTGCTCCCGGCGTCTCGAAGTCCAGATTGAAATCCAAAACATTCGGATCGATTTCAGGCAGCGACGCCTCCGGGGTGGCCGGCTCGGCTCCGGTATCGGTGTCGGTGAACGCCAATTGGCCGCCTGGCATGGTCCAGGTATCCTTGAGCTGGGTCTCCCCGGTCTGCCCGGTCGCAGGCGCAGCCGCCTGTTCGACGGCCGTTTGCCCCGGTTCGATGTCAGGTAGTTCAAATTCCAACGCGCCCAAAGACTGGGGCAATTCCTCCTCGGCCTGCTCAACCGTGGCGGGCTGGGCGGCATCTTCCTGCGCACCGGCAGGCGTTTCACTGCCCATGTCGTCCGCCGCAACAGCCGCTGCCCCGAAGGCGCCGGCCGCAGCGGCAGTCAGTGTCTCAGAACGATCAGATTGACTGCCGGTCTTGCGGTCGGAAGCCACCTCCGGGGTAGCCGGGTCTTGGCGCATCTGGGCATACAGCGGATTGTCGGGATCGATCTCGCGGCCGAGCGCAGCGGCCTTGTCCCACTCCGCGCCTTCGCCACCGGAGCGCGCATAAAGTTCCGCGGCAATCGTCTCAAACTGCTTCGTACTCTTACGCGCAGCGTAAAGTTCAAGCAACTTGAGATAAATCGCCAGCCGCGCCGGATCGGCCTTCAGTGCATCGACCAGGATTTCCTCAGCCTGCGCATCGCGCCCATAGGCCATATAAACGTCGGCCTCGGCCACCGGATCGACACCTTCATCGGTGTCGATCGAAGACAGCCCGGACTGGCTGAAATCCGTTTGCAATACGCTGCTGCTAGTGGTGTCGACGCTTTGGCCCCCGGTTGTGCCAAACACCGAATTGGGGCCGGTGGGCAACTGCGACATCAAGGCTGAGGGCTCAGCCTGCTCATTGTGCTTGCGGCGCTGACGAAGTTTGAACCCCGCGTAGCCCAATAACAGCGCCAGCGCGCCGCCACCGGCCCCCAAGATCAACGGATCGCCAAGCAGTTCTTCCAGGAAACTCGGCTGCGGTTGCGGCTCAGGCGGCGGAGCCGGCTTGCGGGCCGCCGGCGGCGCAGCTTGCGGCTTGGAAGCTGCCTCCTCCGGTTTGGAGGCGGCATCCTCCGCCTTGGGCGCGGCTTCCAGCCCGGCCTGCTGCGCAGCCTGGGGCTCGGGCTTTGACTCGACCGCAGACGCCTGTGGTTCGACCGCAGGAACCTGCGCCGGGGTGGCGGGCGCCGCCTGATCTGACGTAGCGCTGGCCGCATCTTGCGCTGGCATCTGGGCATTGGTGGCCGACGGCGCCTTCAAACCCGCCTGCTGCTGCAACAGCGCGAGTTGTTCATTCTTGAGTTCGATGAGCTTTTGCAGATCGCGGATGCTGCGCTCCAGATCGGCCAGACGCTGATTTGCCTCATCGAGTGCGCGGTCGCGGGCGGCGAGATCCTCTTCAAGCACTCTGAGCCGATCCGCCGTGCCGACATCACCTGATCCCGCCTGATCGGTCGAACGCGAAACCTGCACCCGATCGGCACCGGTATCCGGGCGCGCGGCATCTTCTACGCGCGGCGTGATCTTGCCCTCGCTTGCCTGCCCGGAAGAATCGGCGGATGTCGCCGCAGGCGCGGCTGCCGCCAAGCGGCGTCGATAGGCATCAAAATCGGCCACCTGGGCCATCACTTCGCGCCGGGCCTCGGCGTGGTCGATCGCTCTGGCCTGTTCGGCGGAGGGTATCTGCAAAACCGCGCCCGCCTTGAGGCGATTGATATTGCCACTATCGAAAGCCGCCGGGTTTTGCCGCGCCAGCGCGATCAGCATCTGCTCCAGTGTAACCTCGGCCGGTCGGTTGGCCTCGGCGATACGCCGCAGGGTGTCACCCCGCTGCACACGGTAACTGCCGGAAGCCACCGTTCCAGCGGCAGCCGCTGGGGCGATGCGGGCGGGTGTGGGCGCTGCAACCGGCGCGACCTGAGGCGTGCGGGTCGGTGGCAAAGAGACCGGGTCGAGCAGGAAAGTGTATTCGCGTACCAGCCGGCCGGCATCCCAACTGAGCTCCAGCAGCACATTCAGGAAAGGTTCATTGACCGGCCGGTCACTGGTGATGCGCAACACCGGCTGGTTTCCACTACGCTCGACCGATACCCGTACCTGGCTCAGCGCCGGAGAATACGGTAGGTTGGCCTGGCGGAAAGCATCGGGCGAAGCGATACGCGCAGACAGCGATTGCAGTTCCTGCGGCGTTGCGTAGAGCGGTACTTCAGCACGCAACGGCTGACCCAAGCCACTGAATACATTGATCGGCCCGGCTCCGAGCGCCAGTGCACTGGACGGGATGGCTGCGATCGCCGAGGCGATCAGGGATGCCTTGAGCAAAGTTTTCATCGTTTTATGCGTGTGCCCTTGCCGGTGCCAAGCTATAAAGAACATAGCATCATGGACTTGGGCTAGCAATCTAGCATTTTCTTTAACTTTGCGCAGCAATTGTTTCTTGGCAAAGATAAAGAGCCGAAGCTAGCCATGTGTGCACCGTTGCGCTCGGGGACGGCGCGGACGGCTTGTCGATCGACCGCCCGCAGCCCAAACAGCGATCAACGTTCGAGCAGGATGCGCAACATCCGGCGCAGCGGCTCGGCCGCGCCCCACAGTAGCTGGTCGCCCACGGTGAAGGCACCAAGATATTCCGGCCCCATCGCCAGTTTGTGCAACCGGCCCACCGGGATGGACAGCGTGCCGGTGACCGCAGCCGGCGACAACTCGCGCTCGGTGGCTTCACGTTCATTCGGGATCACTTTGACCCAGTCGTTGGCGTTAGCAATGATCTCGGTGAGCTCATCCAAGGGTACGTCCTTTTTGAGCTTGATGGTCAGCGCCTGAGAGTGGCAGCGCATGGCACCCACGCGCACGCACAGACCATCGACCGGGATGCTGCCCGGGCTGCGGAAAGGCGGTTTGCCGAGAATCTTGTTGCATTCGGCCCCGCCTTTCCATTCTTCCTTCGACTGACCGTGCTCGACCGGTACGTCGATCCACGGGATCAGGCTGCCCGCCAGCGGGGTGTTGCGGAAGTGCTTTTTCGGAAAGGCGTCCGAGCGGATGGTGTCGGCCACCTTGCGGTCGATGTCCAGGATGGCCGAGGCCGGATCGGCCAGCAGATCGGCCACCGAGGCATGGATGGCACCCATCTGCGCGATCAGCTCACGCATGTTTTGCGCACCGGCACCGGAAGCGGCCTGGTAGGTCATCGCCGAGACCCATTCGACCAGGTCGTGCCGGAATAGCCCCCCTAGCCCCATCAGCATCAAGGAAACGGTGCAATTGCCGCCGATCCAGTTCTTGCCGCCTTTGGCGAGCGCCTCCTGGATCACAGGCATGTTGACCGGGTCGAGGATGATTACCGCGTCATCGGCCATGCGTAACGCGGAGGCGGCGTCGATCCAGTGACCGTTCCAGCCTGCGGCGCGCAGCTTTGGATACACCTCCTTGGTGTAGTCGCCGCCCTGGCAGGTGATGACGATGTCGCAAGTCTTGAGCGCGTCGACGTTCATCGCGTCTTGCAGCGGCACGCTCGCTTCCTTGCCACCGAAAGCCGGGGCCTGGCCACCGGCGTTGGAGGTGGAGAAATACACCGGCTCGATATGGGCAAAATCGCCTTCTTCCGCCATACGTTGCATCAGCACGGAACCGACCATGCCACGCCAACCGACCAGACCAACCTTGTTCATCGCTCTTCCTCTTGATGCCTAGAACCTTACAGCGCCGCCAGTACGGCGTCGCCCATTTCCCGCGTGCCGACCTTCTTCGTGCCCGGCTCGAAGATATCGGCGGTACGCAGGCCCTGCGCCAGCACTTTTTTCACCGCACCCTCGATGCGCTGCGCGGCTTCTTCCAGCGCGAAGGTGTAGCGCAACATCATGGCCGCCGACAGGATGGTAGCCAGCGGGTTGGCCACGCCTTTGCCGGCAATGTCCGGCGCCGAGCCGTGCGAAGGTTCGTACAAACCCTTGTTGTGCTCGTCCAGCGAGGCCGAGGGCAGCATACCGATCGAGCCGGTGAGCATGGCCGCTTCATCCGACAGGATGTCGCCGAACATGTTGCCGGTAACCATCACGTCGAACTGCTTGGGCGCTCGCACCAGTTGCATCGCGGCGTTATCGACCAGCATATGGGAGAGCTCGACGTCCGGATACTCCGCCGCCAGCTCGGTCATCACGTCGCGCCACAACTGAGTGGTTTCCAACACGTTCATCTTGTCCACCGAGCACAAGCGCTTGTTGCGCTTGCGCGCGGCCTCGAAGGCCACGCGGCCGATGCGGCGGATCTCCGCTTCGGTATAGTGCATGGTGTTGAAGCCGTAACGCTCGCCGTCGCGCACTTCGATGCCGCGCGGTTGGCCAAAATAAATATCGCCTGTCAGTTCGCGCACGATCAGAATGTCCAGGCCGGCGACGATCTCCGGTTTCAGCGAGGAGGCATTGGCCAGTTCCGGATAGAGGATGGCCGGACGCAGATTGGCGAACAGGCCCAGTTCCTTGCGAATGGCCAGCAGGCCACGCTCCGGACGCTGCTCACGCGCCAAGCCGTCCCATTTGGGCCCACCGACCGCGCCCAGCAGCACCGCGTCGGCTTCGCGCGCTAGTTTTGAAGTAGCCTCGGGATAGGGGTTGCCGGTCGCATCCACCGCGCAACCGCCCAGCAACGCTTCTTCCAATTCAAGCTTCAGATCCAGCGCGCGTAGCACACGCACAGCCTCGGCAATAATTTCCGGACCGATGCCGTCACCGGGCAGTACGCAAATTTTCATGCAATCTCTCCAAGGCTATAGGGCTCGCCCAGTGAGGCTCAGGCGAAATAATAGGGATGTTGCGCGCGCCGCTGCTCTTCGAAGGCGCGGATTTTGTCGGCATGACGCAAGGTCAGGCCGATATCGTCCCAACCGTTGAGCAGGCATTCCTTGCGGAAAGGATCGACCTCAAAGACGATGGACTGCCCGTCGGGACGAGTAATCGTTTGTGCAGCCAAGTCCACTTTGAGACGGTACCCCTCGTTGGCCTGACATTGGCCGAACAGTTCATCGACCACATCGGCCGGCAGCACGATCGGCAACAAGCCGTTCTTGAAACAGTTGTTGAAGAAGATATCGGCAAAGCTTGGCGCGATGATCGCCCGAAAGCCGTAGTCTTCCAAGGCCCACGGCGCATGCTCACGTGAGCTGCCACAACCGAAGTTATCCCGCGCAAGCAGGATTTGCGCGCCTTGATAACGCGCCTGATTGAGAACGAAGTCCGGGTTCAAAGGCCGCCGGCTGCAATCCTGGCCCGGCTGTCCAACATCGAGATAGCGCCATTCGTCGAACAAATTGGGGCCAAAGCCGCTGCGCTTGATCGACTTGAGAAACTGTTTGGGGATGATGGCATCGGTATCCACATTGGCACGATCGAGCGGCGCCACGATGGCATCGAGCACGGTAAACGGTTTCATGACTTGTCTGTCCTCCTGGTTCTCAGAGCGCGCGCACGTCGACAAAATGGCCGCTCACCGCGGCGGCTGCGGCCATGGCCGGGCTCACCAGATGGGTGCGCCCGCCGGCGCCCTGCCGGCCTTCGAAATTGCGGTTGGAGGTGGACGCGCACCGTTCGCCCGGCTCCAGACGGTCTGCGTTCATCGCCAGGCACATCGAACAGCCCGGCTCACGCCATTCAAAACCGGCCTCGATGAAGATTTTGTCCAATCCTTCGGCTTCGGCCTGACGCTTGACCAGGCCAGAGCCCGGCACCACCAGCACGCGGCGCACATTGGCGGCTTTGTGGCGTCCCTTGGCCACCGCAGCGGCCTCGCGCAGGTCTTCGATGCGCGAATTGGTGCACGAGCCGATGAACACCTGATCGACCTTGATGTCGCGGATCGGGGTGTTCGCCTGCAGTCCCATGTATTTGAGTGCGCGCTCCATGCCTTCGCGTTTGACCGGATCGGCCACTTGCGCAGGGTCCGGCACACAGCCATCGATGCTGGTCACCATTTCAGGCGAAGTGCCCCAGGTGACCTGCGGCGCAATGCCGGCCGCATCCAGCACGACGACCTTGTCGAACACCGCACCTTCGTCGGATTTCAAGGTGCGCCAATAACGGACGGCCGCATCCCATAGCGCGCCTTTGGGTGCAAAAGGTTTGTCGCGCAGGTAATCGATCGTGGTGTCATCGACCGCCACCATGCCGGCACGGGCACCGGCTTCGATGGCCATGTTGCAAACGGTCATGCGTCCTTCCATGGACAGCGACCGGATCGCGCTGCCGCCAAACTCGATGGCGTAGCCGGTGCCGCCGGCCGTGCCGATCTTGCCAATGATGGCCAGCACCACATCCTTGGCGGTCACGCCGCGCCCCAGTTCGCCTTCGACCCGCACCAACATGGTTTTGGACTTTTTTTGCAGCAGACACTGGGTTGCCAGCACATGTTCGACCTCGGAAGTACCGATACCGTGCGCCAGACAGGCGAAGGCGCCGTGCGTGGAGGTGTGCGAATCGCCGCACACGACGGTCATGCCCGGCAAGGTGGCACCGTTTTCCGGACCGATGACATGAACAATGCCCTGCCGCGGGTCTTTGAAGGGGAAATAGGCCAACGCACCGACTTCGCGGATATTGGCGTCCAAAGTCTCGACCTGCTGGCGCGAGACCGGGTCCTTGATCCCCTCTTCCCAGTGATCGGTGGGCGTGTTGTGGTCGGCGGTGGCGACGATCGATGAGACGCGCCATGGCTTGCGCCCTGCAAGTTTGAGTCCTTCAAAAGCCTGCGGACTGGTCACTTCATGCACCAGGTGGCGATCGATGTAAATCAGCGCCGTGCCGTCGGCCTCCTGGTGGACGACATGACTCGACCAGAGCTTTTCGTACAGCGTTTGGGGTGCCATCCGTTGTGTTCCGCGCAAAAGTAAAGGTTTTGATTATTTCACAGGGTCGTTTGGCTGAATAGCCGGCAGACCCGCGGCATTACCGGTGTCCGCCAGCCTGCTGATAAAGCGGCATCACCCGTTGGGCGTAGTCTTGGAGGTCGCGCCGACGGCTGGCATGAGAGGGGTGAGTGGATAGCCACTCGGGCGGAGCGGCCGCCGAACGTGCAGCCATTTTGTCCCACAGCGTCAACGCGGCTCGGGGATCGAAACCGGCACGCGCGGCCAGTTCGATGCCGATACGGTCTGCCTCGGTCTCATGCAGGCGGGAGTTGGGTAATTCAAAAGTCACCTTGGCGATCTCCCCCATCAGGCTTTGGCCGGCCTCACCAACTCCCAGCAACGCGCCAGCCAACGATACGCCAAGGCCGGTGGCCACCGACTTTGAGATGCGTTCGCGCGCATGCTCCCGCAGCGCGTGCGCGATTTCGTGCCCCATCACGGCGGCAATTTCGTCGTCGGTGAGCCGGAGCTGATCGATCAGTCCGGTATAGATGGCGATCTTACCGCCTGCCATGCACCAGGCGTTGAGCGCCTTGGCGCTCAAGACATTGACTTCCCATGACCAGCCCGGCGCATCCTGACGGAACACGCCCGTCTGGGCAATCAGCCGATTGGCGATGCGGCGCACCCGCTGGACGGTATCCGCATCACGATTGAGTGCGTTTTGCTGACGCGCTTGGGCCAGTATCTGCTGATACTGCCGGGCCGATGCCTGCTCGACCTCGCGTGCCGAAACCATCATCATCTGTTCGCGCTCGACACCCACCGCCCCACCTCCGGTGGTTCGTACCGTCTGACACGCCACGGCCATGGTTGCGGCCAACAGGGCCGGCAGCGCGTTGCGCCACAACGCTTGCATACGCCTTCTCCTCAGTCCTTTGCGGGCATCGACGGCAACACAGGCCGCCAACCTTTGATGAGCCAAAGCAGGCCGGCGAGCGCAAACGCCGAACCCAGGCTGTAGGTCCAAGCCGACCCGATCGCATCCCAGGTCAGGCCGCTCAACAAACCGCCAAACATCCCTCCGGCACCAAACGACAGGCTGCCGTAAAGCGCCTGGCCGCGGGATTGCAGTTTGCCGGGAAACCACTGGTTGATCGCGGCGATGGCTGCCGCGTGATAGGCGCCAAAGGTTGCCCCGTGCAGCAGCTGGGCCAATACCAAGAGCGCAAGACTGCCCACGCCCCAGCCGATCAGCAAAAAACGCAGCACTGCCGCGGTAAACGAGACCAGCAACATGGCGCGCAAGGTGTAGCGCTTCATCAGCCGCGGCATGAAGAGGAAAACGACGATCTCGGCCACCACGCCCAGGGTCCACATCCACCCGACCAAAGCCTTCCCATAGCCGTTATCGACCAGGTGGATGGAATAGAACACATACAATGCGCCATGCGCGGCCGACATGAAAAAGCACGCCCCCAGCAGGGCGCGCACCTCAGCGCGCGCCAGAACTTGGCGCAAACTCATCGGCACCCGCTGCACGGCAGGCGGTGCGGCATCCGGCACCAAGAAAGCGCACAGCACGATGCCGGCCAGCACCAAGGCGGTCATCCACAATGTGGCCGTGATCGGCAGATCCTCCAGTGCATGGCCTATACCCAGCACCGCGACGATAAAACCGACCGAACCCCATACCCGGATGCTTGCATACCGATGCCCCTGGTCGCCCAGGTGGCTGAAAGTCACGCTTTCGATCAGCGGCAACGCAGCGCTCCAGAAAAAAGCCATCAGCGCCATGCCAACGAAAATGCCGGCAAACTCGGTGGTCAGAAAGAACAGCCCAAAACCGGCCAGACTTGCCACGGCCGACAAGCGCACGATCAACACCGGCACGCCGACACGCTCGGCCAGCCAGCCCCACAGATTGGGCGCCAGGATGCGCATGACCTGCATCAGCGACATCAAAATCGCGATGTCGGCCGCCGTAAACTGCAGCGACTGCAAGTAAAGCGTGAAATACGGCGAGAACGCGCCGACAAAGCCGAAATAGAAAAAGTAGTAAGCCGACAGGCGCCAATAGGGCAGCATCCGGCAAACGGCCGTATCAGGTGCGCGGACTGGGAACCGCCTGCACACCG